>WKKR01000002.1:600000-900000 GCA_009684525.1 Geobacter sp. | reverse complement strand
GACCGAGTCCGGTCAGGCCGAATCCCAAGAGCAGCATGGTGCCCGGCTCGGGGACAGGGGCAGGCTGGTCGGCATCCACGCAGAGGTTGGCCTGCTGGATCCTGAAATCGTTGAGCGGTGCCGAGCAGGATGAGAAATCCAGCGCCAGGACGGTGGTGACGAATTTGCCGTCATCCAGGAAGCTGGCAAGCCCGAGATCCAGAAGGTCGATGGACAGATCGGCATACTTGTAGATGCCGAAGATTTCGGTCAGGCAGTTGCCGAGCGTATAGGACCTCTGTGCCAGCAGCGTAGTGCCGTCATAGATGCCGCTCCGGATCGTCACCTGTTCGTATGCCGCATCGCTGGAGGAAAAGGTCAGATTGAGCCGTGCGGCATTGATGCTGGAACCGGCAATGAACCCGGAACCGTCGGTGGTCGGGTTACGGGTTGCCACGACCTGATTGTGGTTGTTGAACAGCGTGGCCGTATCTCCGGGCGCAGTCAGGTTGAAGGCGAACTGCGCTTTCCATCCTTCCCAAACATCGAAATAGTTGCTATCCTGCTTTGCGCCGAGGAAGGTTTCGCTGTAGGTCAGTGCCTGGGCTGCAGATGCCAGGCTCGACAGGGCAACCGCAAACGCAATGATCACGGCAAACTTTTTCACGGTATCCTCCTGATGACAATTAAAGTAATTTCTTTTCATATATTCAAATAGTGGGCCAAGCCCTTAACCTGTTGATATCCGTATTGCCATATCCATATATTGGCCATGGTAACGCCAAAGATGTAAAACTTTCCGACAATGGATAGTGCTTTTCTTTACAGATTGCACGGTTACTTCCCATCAGCAAAGGAGATCCCATGGATTATCTCGGTGCCCACATGTCCATCAGCGGCGGTCTTCATCTTGCGGCAGAGCGGGGGATAAAGGCCGGTTGCGGCGTCATACAGATATTTACCCAGAACGCCAGCCAGTGGCGGGGAAAGATGCCTTCAGATGCCGACGCCGCCCTGTTCCGCGAGGCATTCGCCCAATCGGGACTGCACGAGGTGGTCAGCCACGACATCTACCTGATCAACCTGGCAGCCGCACCGGGCGAGATTCGTGACAAAAGCCTGGCAGGTTTCAGGGAAGAGATGGTGCGCTCAGCCCGGCTGGGAATCGCCAAGATCGTCATGCATCCGGGCTCGCACCTGGGAGACGGCGAAGAGACCGGTATCAGGAGGATCTGCGAGGCGTTCGACCTGCTGATCGCCGAAACCCCCGAGTTTACCGGCCGCATCCTGCTCGAAACCACTGCCGGCCAGGGGACCAACCTGGGGTATTCCTTCGAACAGCTGCGGGCAATCATCGACGGCTCTGCCTTCCCTGACCGCTTCGGGATCTGCTTCGACACCTGCCACACCTTTGCTGCCGGCTACGACCTCACCAGCCGCGACAGCTACGAACGGGTCTGGGCGGAATTCGACCGGATCATCGGCCTGGAACGCCTTAGCTGTTTCCATATCAACGATTCCAAGAAGGGGCTCGGCTGCCGGGTCGACCGCCACGAGCATATCGGTCAGGGGGCCATGGGGCTGGAGCCGTTCCGCTTTCTCATGAATGACCCCCGTTTTGCCACCATCCCCAAGGTCCTGGAAACCGCCAAGGGGGACAACGACGAGATGGATGCCGTAAACCTGAAGGTACTGCGGGACCTGCAGGCCTGAAAACCGGGAGCGTACAGAGATGAGCATCTTCGACCGACTGAAACAGTCCGGCATGGCCGACCTGATCCGCGACCAGCAGATGAAAGAGCTGCTGACCAGGGGAGAGTTCCGCATCACCGAGGAATATGTCCACCGCGAATTTCTGAGCTCTGCCGGTGACGATGACATCCGTGGCCTCTCCCTCCGTTTTTGCAACGGCCACGGCGAACTGAGCGGGACCGTGAAAAAGCGCCTGCTCCCCGCCATCTCCTTTGCCACCCGCTTCGGCATCCAGGGGATCGAGTTCGGCAGAATGGGTAAACGGATCTACCTGCAGCTGCAAGAGGTGCGCCCCCTGGACCTGAACTGGGTGAACGAGCGGATCATCGGCCGGGTACCGTTTCTCGACTATCACGGTGGCCTGGTCGCCTGCGACCTGGCGCGCATACCCCGCATTGCCGAGCTGCTGGAATACCGGGTCAAGGGGATAAAGGTCGCCGATTTCCTCACCATCAAGGAACTGATCCTTCGTGAAGGGGAGCTGGTGGGGCGACTGGGGTTCTGCCTGTGAACGACTACCTGGTCCGCATCATCACCGAAAACGGTTCGGTCCGGGCTCTGGCCTGTGTCACCACGGCCCTGGTAAACGAGGCCTGCCAACGCCACGGTGCCTGGCCGACGGCGGCAGTGGCGCTCGGGCGGGCGCTTACCGGCGGCACCCTGATGGGAGCCCTGCTCAAGACCGGCCAGCGGGTGGCGCTCTCCTTCGAAGGGAACGGTCCGCTGCAAAAGCTCCTGGTGGAAGCCGACGCCAACGGCGCCGTGCGCGGCTCCGTCAGGGTCCCCGCCGTCCATATGGAGGACTCGGAAGGACGCCTGGATGTGGCCGGAGCACTGGGCAAGGCCGGGCTTCTCACCATCACCAAGGACCTGGGGCTCAAGGAGCCATACAAGGGGATCGTCCCCCTGGCGACCAGCGAGATCGGCGAGGACCTGGCCCAGTATCTGACCGAATCGGAGCAGATCCCGTCGGCAGTGGGACTGGGGGTCTTTGTCGAACCGGACAACAGCGTCTCCGCTGCCGGCGGCTTCCTGATCCAGGCCCTCCCCCCCTCCGACGATGCGGTGGTGGAGCGCCTGATGCAGCGAATCGCCGAACTCCCCCCCCTCACAACCCTGCTCCGACAGGGGACCACCCCCGAAGACCTGCTGGCGAAGCTCTTTGCCGGCATCCCCTACACCGTCCTGGAAAAGCGGGCTCTGGCATTCGTCTGCTCCTGCAGCCGCGAGCGGATCGAACGAGTGCTGCTCTCCCTGGGAAAACGGGACCTGGCAGAACTGTTGGAAAAGCAGGGAGAGACCGAGGTGACCTGCGAATTCTGCCGGGAACGCTACCATTTCGACCGCTCTGACCTGGAGCGGCTTCTCGACAGTATCTGAATTTAGCCCTTGCCAAAAAGGACTAATTTGGTATTATTTGGGACATCCAAGAAATCGAGCAAGGAGCTTACCCATGAAAGATACCATCGAAATCAAGCCGAACGTCCACTGGATCGGTTCCGTGGACCCTGAACTGCGCATCTTCGACGATCTTTTCCCCACCGAGCGGGGGACCTCCTACAACTCCTACCTGATCCGGGGAAAGGACAAGATCGCGGTCATCGACACGGTCAAGGAAAAGCGGTCGGAAGAGTTTCTCGCCAAGGTAAAGTCGCTGGTGGGGAAGGAAAAGGTCGACTACATCATCGTCAATCATGCCGAGCCCGACCATTCGGGTTCGTTGGCCGCCATGCTGGAACAGTACCCTGCGGCCACGGTCGTTTCCACCCAGGCGGCGAAGACCTTCCTGGGCAACCTGGTGCACCGGGAGTTCCCGTGCCAGGTGGTGAAGGACGGCGACACCATCGACCTGGGGGGCGCCAGGCTCCGCTTCATCATGGCCCCCTATCTCCACTGGCCCGACACCATGTTCACCCTGCTGGAAGAAGAGGGGCTCCTCTTCACCTGCGACGCCTTCGGCACCCACTACAGCGGCGATTCGCTCTTCAACGACGAATTGCACGACTTCACCCCGGACATGCATTTCTACTTCGACTGCATCGTTCGGCCGTTCAAGGACAAGGTGATCTCCGCCATTAACAAGATCAGGAACGAGCGGATCGTCATGATCTGCCCGAGCCACGGCCCGGTCATCAGGACCGATCCCGGCCGCTACGTCGCATTCTACGAAGAGTGGGCCAAACCGGTGGCCGGCCCGAAAAAGGTGGCGATCCTCTACCTTTCCCCCCACGGCAACACGGAAAAGATGGCCCAGGCCGTGGCCAGGGGGGCGGCGCTTCCGGGGATCGAGGTAGGGATCTACCACATCAACCACCTCTCGGCCAGCGAGATCCGCGACCACCTGGAAGAGGCGGATGCCCTGATATTCGGGACCCCGACCATTAACCGCGACATCCCGAAGCCGATGTGGGACGTACTCGCCTATCTTTCGACGGTGAAGCTCAAGACCAACATCGGCGCGGCCTTCGGCAGCTACGGCTGGAGCGGCGAGGCCTGCAAGATGGTGGAGGACCGCCTCAAGGGGCTCAACTTCAAGCTGCCGGTCCCTTTTGTCCGCGCCCCCTTCAACCCTCGGGCCGAGATACTGAAGCAGTGCGAAGAGCTGGGCAAGGCCATTGCCGACGAACTGGTGGTCAATGCCTGATCCCGCTGCCTGATCCTGTTGCGACTGAAACGCGGAAGGTACCTGCTTCTTCCGCGTTTCTCTTTTCACCCTTTCCTGTTCCCCGGATTTGGGGCATTATGATTCGGTCATGCCCGAAACCTCTCCCCTCATCGTCGACGTCGTTGTCCCGCTCCCGCTGGAGGCGACCTACAGCTACCGGGTCCCCGACGGGATAACGGGCATCCTGCCGGGAATGCGCGTCCTGGTCCCCTTCGGCCGCCGCACCCTCACCGCCTACGTCATCGGCTTCACAACCCATCCCCCCGCTGAGCTTAAAGAAATCATCGCCCTCCTGGACAGCTACCCCCTCTTCACCGCCGGGGAACTGGAATTCTTCCGCTGGGCCGCCGACTACTACCTCCACCCCTTGGGTGAGGTGATCAGGGCGGCCCTGCCTGCCGGCATCAACCTGACCGGGAAAAAGCAACAGTCGATCACCATCGACGGGACCACGGTCACGGAAGAGGTCCTGGTAGGGGGGCGCAGCATCTGCAGGGAGCGCTTCTACCGGCCCGACGACCGACAGGGAGATACGGCACGGCTGCGCGGCAGAAAGCTCGCGGTCATGGAATTCCTCCGCTCGGCCGGGGAAGCTCCGGCAACGCTCTTGCGGCGGGAGACCGGCATCGATGCGGCGGGCCTGCGACAGCTCGTGCAAGCGGGCTTCATAACCTGCGAGGAGCGCGAGGTCTACCGTGACCCGTTCCGCGAAGAGGTCCAGACCAGGGACGAGCCTCTGGCGCTGACCGATGCACAGGGAGAGGCGGTAAGGCTCCTCACCGCGGCCCTGGATCGCCGTCTGTTCGCCCCGTTTCTCCTGCACGGCGTCACCGGCAGCGGCAAGACCGAGGTCTATCTCCAATCCATCGCCTATTGCCTGGCCCAAGGGAGACGGGCTCTGGTCCTGGTCCCGGAGATCGGGCTCACCCCCCAGCTGGTGCGGCGATTCCGCTGCCGTTTCGGCGACGGCATTGCCGTGCTCCACAGCGGGCTCTCCGCAGGCGAGCGGTTCGACGAATGGCGCCGCATCCGGCGGGGCGAGGTAGAGATCGTCATCGGCGCCCGCTCGGCCATCTTCGCCCCGCTGGAGCGGATCGGCATGATCATTGTCGACGAGGAGCACGAGGGGTCCTACAAGCAGGGAGAAGGCTTCCGCTACAACGCCAGGGACCTGGCGCTGATCCGCGGCAGGAAGGACGGGGCCTGCGTCGTCCTCGGGAGTGCCACCCCGCAGATCGCCACTTATCATGCCGCAAAGAGCGGCAAACTCGGCTACCTGCCGCTCCCCGGCCGGGTCCGCGACCTGCCGCTCCCCGAAACCGTCCTGGTCGACTGTCGCGGCACAAGGAAAGACCCGCTCACCCCGCTGCTCAAGGAAGCCATGGCCGCCAACCTGGCCAAAGGCGGCCAGACGCTCCTCTTTCTCAACCGGCGCGGCTACGCCACCTACCTGGTCTGCGAGGCGTGCGGCCACGTCTTCCGCTGCCCCAACTGCGCCGTCACCCTGACCCACCATCGCCGCAAGAGCCGGCACTACTGCCACTACTGCGACTACTCCATCCCGGCCCCCAGCGTCTGCCCCGGCTGCGGCGGGGGGGAGATCGTCCATCTCGGTCTTGGCACGGAACGGCTCGAAGAGGAGATCCGCCAGCTCTTCCCCGAGGCCAGGGTCATCCGCATGGACCGGGACACCACCTCCGGCAAGGGGGGGCATGACCGGATCATCCGCCAGGTCGAGGCGGGCAGCATCGACATCCTGATCGGCACCCAGATGGTGGCCAAAGGGCACGACTTCCCCGGCGTCACCCTGGTCGGGGTGGTCTCTGCCGATGCGGCCCTCAACCTACCCGATTTCCGCAGCGCCGAGCGGACCTTCCAATTGATCACCCAGGTCATCGGCCGGGCGGGCCGCGGCGACCAGCCGGGACGGGTGCTGGTCCAGACCCTGGCCCCGGAGCACTACGCCCTCACCCATGCCCTGGCCCACGACTATCCGGGGTTCTACGATGCCGAGCTCGCCTTTCGCTCTGAACTCGACTACCCCCCCTTTGCCTTTCTTGCTGCCATCGAGCTCTCCGCTACGGCCGCCCGGACCGTGGAGGAGACGGCGCACAGGGTCGCCGACGAGCTCTCCCGCCTGAAACGGGCCAAGGCCGTGCGGGTGACGATCCTCGGCCCTGCACCAGCCCCGTTGACGATGCTGCGCGGACGCCATCGTTGGCAGATCCTTCTGAAATCGAGGCAGCGAAGCGACCTGCACCGTCTGCTCCGCTCCTTCAGGGAGGCATGCGTTGTCCCGGCCACGGTGCGGCTCTCCATCGATATCGATCCGGTGGATATGCTCTGACTAGTTCCCGTCCGGAAAGGGTTCTTTTCCGCCCTGGCGGCGTCAATCCGCGGGATTCCTTGTGCGGCGTAGCGCTGCTACGCCTCCGCGCAATCCCTTGATTTCCTTGCCAGGACGAAAAATCCCTCCTTTCCGATCCGGGAACCGGTCGGTAGTTTTTCATCCGGAGTTTCCGGATGGAAACTAACTACCAGTTTTACGGGGCTATACCGGTGGAAGTTACAGCGAAACAGCCTGGGATAGGAGCCCGGATCGGCCGGGCTCCGTATGCTGGTCAGTCACTGGGAATCAGGGGAGGGTATCGAGACAGGTCCCGGTGGAACCGGGACCGCAGGTGCGGCCGTCGCTCCAGATGGCGCCACCCAGGGCTGCGCCGTCAAAGCGGGCGGCATTCACGTTGGCAAGCCGCAGACTCGCCATGGAGAGATTGGCATTGCGCAGGTTGGCCCGCTCCAGGTTGGCCTCCTGCAGATCGGCCTGCTGCAGGTTGGCGCCGGAGAGGTTCGCTCCCTTCATGTTGACCCCGATCAAGTTCAGACCGGCCAGGTTTGCCCCGCTCAGGTTCTTGCCCGAGAAATCGCGGTTCCCTTTCAGGATGGCCTGTATGGCCTTGGCCGACAACCGGGGGCCCGACGATGCGGTAACCCGCCCAGTCCCTTTTGTCGCAGCCGTGCGTTTTTTCTTCGAAGTCTTGCCGCCCTTTTTCACTGCTGCCTGAGCCGTTTTTTCGTTGTCAGCGGCGGCCACTGCCGGATGATGCCGCCTTTTCCGATGGACGGCCTTTTTTTTCGGTCCGGCTTCAACCTTTTTCGCCGCAACAGCCTGCCCCTCACCCTTCGGGGAACAGCTCTTCTCCAGGGCCGCCTTCTCGGCAACAAGCCGCTCGGTCTGCTGCTGCAGCAGGCGTTCACGTTCGCTGCTCTCGCGGACCTTCTTTTCCAGTTCGGCCTTTTCCCCTTCGGCCCGCTCCAGAGCCCGGCGCAAGGTCTGTTCCACGGCCTGGCGCTCTTGATCGGCAGGCGGGGACGGCGCAGCTTCTCCGGACTTCATGCCGGCCGGTTCCGGAGTTTCGGCAGCAACAAGGGGGGCGGCACAGGCGACTGCCAGACAGAACAAAACAGAGGGGATTACTCTTGACTGCCGTTGCATCATGATATGCTTCCTGGTCATCGTGTGATACCGCTGGGCGGTGTATTGCCACGAAGTATAGCATCCCTTTGCGTTTCATCCAGACCCCGGCCGCTTCCCCCCTTAACATTTTCCGAAAACGAGGTATCATTAAAACCTGGGCGTCAGGCCCTGTCATGCCGCATCAACCGGGAGGGATCATGTCACTGGAAGGGAAACGCGCACCGGACTTCACGCTTGCCGGGAGCGACGGCGCCGAACATTCGCTGCAGGAGTATGCGGGAAAGACCGTGGTCATCTATTTTTATCCCAGGGACAACACACCGGGCTGCACCAAGGAGGCCTGCGGCTTCCGCGACCTGCACGGCGAACTGGCCGGAAAAGGAATCGTGCTCCTCGGCGTGAGCCGCGACAGCCTCGCCTCGCACGACAAGTTCATCCGCACCTTCGGCCTCCCCTTCACCCTGCTCTCCGACCCCGGCGCCGCCATGATGACGGCATACGGCGCCTTTGGCGAAAAGGTGCAGTACGGCAAGAAGAGCATGGGGACCATCCGCTCCACCGTGGTGATCGGCCCTGACGGCATGGTGATGAAACAGTGGCCCCGGGTGGCCAAGGCGGAGAGCCATCCCGCTGCAGTGCTGGCATGGCTGCAGCAACAGGGGAGCTGAGAGCCTTCCGCATCATACTTCACAGGCAGGAGACGCAGGAAACATGAGACTGGAATGGGACAACAACCTGGCAATCGGTGTCAACGAAATCGACGAACAGCACAAGGAACTCTTCAGGCGCTTCGACAAACTGCTCGAAGCCTGCAACAACGGCCTGGGCAAGGAAGAGATCGGCCATCTCCTCTCCTTCCTCGATGAATACGTACAGACCCATTTTCGCGACGAAGAGCGGCTGCAGGTAGCCTACGACTTCCCCGACTACCCGACCCACCGCGTGGCACACCGAGGCTTTGTCGACAAGCTCGGCCAGCTCAAGCGGGACCTGCACGGGGACGGCGCCTCGCTCTCGGTCATCATCACAACCAACACCATGCTCCTGGACTGGCTGGTGAACCATATAGCCGTCATGGACAAGAAAATCGGCGCGCACATCGCCGCCCGCGGGAAACGCCATGCCTGAGCGAGACACCTACCTGGTGACCTGCCCGTCGTGCGGGACAGCCAACAGGGTACCGGCGGCAAGTGAAGGGAAAAGCGGACGGTGCGGCAACTGCCGCCAGCCGCTCCCGGCGCTCCATACCAGCCCGCTGGCCCTGGGCGACCGTACCTTCGCCGACTTCGCCGCCGCCTATCGCGGCCCGATACTGGCGGAGTTTTGGGCACCCTGGTGACCGCACTGCCAGACCTTCGCACCGGTGGTGCGGGACGTTGCGAGAATCTTTGCCGGCAGGGCCGCGGTGGTACAGGTGAATATCGACGAAAGTCCTGAAACGGCAAGCCGTTACGGCATCAGGGGGGTACCGGCGCTGGTGCTCATCCGCAACGGGAGCGTGGTGGAGAGCACCAGCGGGGCACTCTCCCTCCAGGCGCTGATCGCCTGGCTGAACCGGGCACTTGCCCGCTGAAGATCGAGGTCCCATGCCGACTGACGCTGTTTCCACATTTCCCGAGCTGCTTCCCCTCGGCATCTACACGGCCATTGCCGTCGGCCTGATCGGCATCCTGCTCCTGGCCGCATGGTGGCTCGGTGCAAAGCGAAGCAACCGGAACAAGGGGCTCCCCTACGAATCGGGGGTCATCCCCACCGGATCGGCCCGTCTCGCCTACCCGGTCCCCTTCTACCTGGTGGCGATCTTCTTCATCGTCTTCGACGTGGAGGCGGCCTTCATCTTCACCTGGGCCGTGGCCTGGGACCGGCTCGGCATCGCCGGGCTGATCCACATCACCTTTTTCATCGTGGTGCTGCTCCTTGGGCTGGTCTGGTTGTGGGTCAAAGGGGGGCTGGAATGGGGACCTTCGCGGGAGAGAAACGCGCCTTTTCCGCCAGCTCGGCGTTGAGCTTTACAATGCCTTGTGCGGCGTAGCCTTGCTACGCCTCCGCGCCATTGCTCGCTCGCCTTGATCTGACAAAAAATTCGCGTTTCTCAAAACTCAGGAGTACTGCTCATGGCGGAGAATGAACTTCCGCAGAACATAATCCTTGCCACCCTTGATGACATGATCAACTGGGGACGGGCCAACTCGCTCTGGCCGATGTTCTTCGGGCTTTCCTGCTGTTTCGTCGAGATGATGACCTCCTTCACCTCCCGCTACGACATCTCCCGCTTCGGCGCCGAGGTCCTGCGCGGCACCCCGCGGGAAGCGGACCTGATGGTGATCGCCGGCACGGTCTTCAAGAAGATGGCGCCGCAGATCCTGCGCCTCTACGAGCAGATGGCCGAGCCCCGCTGGGTGATCTCCATGGGGAGCTGCGCCAATTCCGGCGGCATGTACGACGTCTACAGCGTGGTCCAGGGGGTCAACCAGATCATCCCGGTGGATGTCTACGTCCCCGGCTGCCCCCCCCGGCCGGAGGCGTTCCTGCAGGGATTGATGCTGCTGCAGGAAAAGATCCGGACCGGCGAGCGGCCGGCCCGGCCGGTGCTCCACCTTGCCGGCGGCACCCAGGGGACCGTGACGCCGGTTCTGGCGGACGGCGTCTCCAAGTCACGCGATCCGCGGGGTCCGGGCCTGGAAGGGAGCGCCATCCGCGGGACCTCGGTGCAACACCCCAAATTCTGGATGCCCCGTTCCAACGAGATGTGGCGGCCGCCGGCCAAGCGCCACGACTACCCCGATTTCGGCCTGGCCGGCGAGCTGGAGCTGGCCTTCGACCACCGGGTGAAGCGGGACGATGCTGCCACGGACATGCTCACCTACCGGGCGCCGGCGGAACTGGTGCCGGAGGTGCTCAGCTACCTGAAAAACCGCAGCAGCGCGCCGTTCAAGAGGCTGGAGGACATCGCCTGCGTCGACGACTCCTGCCGGCAAGAGCGCGACCGCTACCCTGACTTCACCGCCAACTATCACCTCCTCAACTTCGACATCCCCGGCCATCTCCGGATCAAGACCGAACTGGCAGGGAGCGATCCCGAGGTCCCGAGCGTGACCGGCGTCTTCCCGGCTGCCAACTGGTACGAGCGGGAGGCCTTCGACATGTTCGGCATCCGCTTCAGCGGCCACCCGAACCTGCGCCGCATCCTGATGCCGCACGACTGGGAGGGTCATCCACTCCGGAAGGCTCACCCCTTCCGCGCCACCGAGATGACCCCCTACACCGAGGCGGACGCCCGCAGTCGCCAGGCCCTGCCGGCAGGCGATTTCTTCGAAAAAATCGACGAGGAGACCCTTATCCTCAACCTCGGCCCCCAGCATCCGGGAACCCACGGCATCATCCGCTGCATCCTCAAGCTGGATGGGGAAGAGATCGTGGATATGGACTCGGACATCGGCTACCACCATCGGGGGGCGGAGAAGATCGGCGAACGCCAGCACTGGAACCAGTTCATCCCCTACACCGACCGGATCGACTACCTTGCCGGGGTGCAGAACAACCTGGCCTACGTGAATAGCGTGGAGCGGCTCTGCTCCATCGCGGTCCCGGACCGGGCCATCACGATCCGGGTGATGCTGGCCGAGCTCTTCCGCATCGCCAGCCACCTGGTCTGGCTCGGCACCTTTGCCGCCGACGTGGGGGCCATGACCCCGGTCTTCTACACCTTCACCGACCGGGAAAAGATCTTCGACATCGTGGAGATGATCACCGGCGGCAGGATGCACCCGGCATGGTTCCGGATCGGCGGCGTGGCCGAGGATCTCCCCGACGGCTGGGACGTTCCGGTAAGGGATTTCCTCGACTGGATGCCGGCCCGGCTCAAGGAGTACGAGGATCTGCTCAAGGGGAACCCGATCTTCAAGGCCAGGCTGCAGGGGGTAGGAGTCATCACCAGGGACGAGGCCATGGAATGGGGGCTTTCCGGTCCCAACCTGCGGGCCTGCGGCCTGGAGTGGGACCTGCGGAAGAAGATCCCGTACAACGGCTACCAGCACTTCCATTTCGAGGTACCGACGGAAACGGCCGGGGACTGCTGGGCCCGCTACCGGGTCAGGATGGAGGAGATCCGCCAGTCGCTCCATATCGTGCGTCAGTGCTGGAAGGAGATGCCCGCCGGCCGCTGGATGACCGACGATTACCGCTTTGTGCTGCCGCAGAAGCGGGATACGCTGCACGACATCGAATCGCTGATCCACCACTTCGTCAACGCCACCAGGGGGATGGCGCCGCCGGCAGGGGAGAACTACAGCGCCATCGAGGCGCCCAAGGGGGAGAACGGCTACTTCGTGGTCTCCGACGGCCTCAACGTCCCGTACCGGGTCCGGATCAAGACCCCCAGCTTCCCCCACATCCAGGCCCTCCCCCTCATGAGCCGGGGCTGGCTGGTGGCGGACTTCCTGGCCATACTGGGATCGGTGGATTTTGTTTTGGCGGATCTTGACCGGTGATTCAGAATCCACCACAGAGGCACGGAGACACGGAGAAAAAGCATTCGTTAAGTTTTTGTCCCCATGAGTTCGAATCGTTCATACGGGAATGAAGATCCGGACAGGGCAGGGAAGCATTCTTTTCGATTCTCTCCCTGCCTCCGTGACTCCGTGGTGAAAAAGGTTTTGCATGATTCCAGAACCATTGAAAACAGAGCTCGCCGGGCGCATCGCACATGCCGTCACCCCGCGGGAGGCGGCGGTGGACGTGCTGAAGACGCTGCAGGCCCACTACGGCTGGCTGACCGACGAAGCGGTGGAAGAGGCAGCCGGGCTGCTCGGCCTCTCGCCGCTGCAGGTGGACGAACTGGCCACCTTCTACGAGATGCTCTATCGCCGGCCCGTGGGGAAACGGGTGATCCATGTCTGCGACTCCATCTCCTGCTGGGCCATGGGAGGCGAGACCATGCTCGCCCATCTGGCGCGGCGCCTGGGGGTCCTGGCCGGAGAAACCACCGCCGACGGCATCTTCACCCTGCTCCCCTGCTGCTGCCTGGGGAACTGCGGCGAAGGGCCGACCATGATAGTGGGGGACACCCTGTACGGCAGGCTCACGCCCGAATCCATCGACGCAATCATCGACCAGGAGCGGAAAAACGCCCTGCACCAGACCGGCACAGCCGGAAATTAGAATGCACAAGGAGGAATACACCATGAAGAAGACGCTCTCACTCGCAGCCTGCCTGTTCGCCGTGGCAGCACTTGCAACCACCGGTATGGCCAGCGAAAAGAAGACGCACAAAGAGGGAAAGGGTGAGAAACTGTTCGAGACCCACTGCGCCTCGTGCCATAACGATGGCGGCAACATCATCAACCCGGCCAAGACCCTCAAGAAAGCTTCCCTGGCAGCGAACGGCATCAAGAGCTGGAAGGATATCGTTGCCAAGATGCGCAACCCCGGACCGGGCATGAACAAGTTCGAGAAAAAGGACCTCAGCGACAAGGATGCCAAGGCGATTGCGGAGTACGTCCTGAAGGAGTTCAAGTAGCAGGCTGCGGCGGCCGGCATCGGTCGCCGCTTTCCCGCTTCTTGCCGGAACATGCCATGATCAGGGTCAAGCGGATATACGAACCACCGGCTCCGGAGGACGGGACGAGAATCCTCGTCGACCGGCTCTGGCCCAGGGGGATGGCGCGGGCAGAGGCGCGGCTCGACGAATGGTTGAAGGAGATCGCCCCGAGTGACGGGCTGCGGCAGTGGTTCGGCCACGACCCGGGCCGCTGGGAGGAGTTCCGAGAGCAGTATCGTCGGGAACTCGCCGAAAACGGGGAGATTCTCGCCAAACTGAAGGGTCTGGCGGCAACCGGTACGGTCACGCTCCTCTTTGCCGCCAGAGATGAAGAGCACAACAATGCCACAGTCCTGAAGGAGCTTATCGAGTAGCCACGTGGAACAGGTTCTCTTCCGACATAACAGGCCTGGCCGGCCTGTCACCTTTGCCGAGTACCGGGCCGGCGGCGGCTTTCTGGCCCTGGAAAAGGGGCTGAAGGAGATGGCGCCCGCCGAGGTCCAGCAGGTGGTGATCGATTCCAACCTGCGCGGACGCGGCGGAGCCGGTTTCCCCACCGGCAAGAAATGGTCCTTCGTCCCCCGCGACCTGCCGGGGCCGCGCTGGCTCATCTGCAACTGCGACGAGATGGAGCCCGGCACCTACAAGGACCGCATCCTGCTGGAGGCCAACCCCTACTCGCTGGTGGAGGGGATCGTCCTCGCCTCCTACGCCATCGGCTGTAGCCACGCCTTCATCTTCATCCGTCGCGGCTACGAGACCGCGGCTGCCAACCTGCGGCAGGCCATCGCCGAGGCGAAGCAGGCCGGGCTTCTTGGTGAAAACATCCTGGGGAGCGGCTTTTCCTGCACGGTCGATCTGCACGTCTCTGCCGGTCGCTATATCTGCGGCGAGGAGACGGCGCTGATGAACGCCCTGGAAGGAAGACGGGCCAATCCGCGCGCCAAGCCCCCGTTCCCGGCAGTAAAGGGGCTCTGGGGGGGGCCGACGGTGGTGAACAACGTGGAGACCCTGGCCAACATCCCGGATATCGTCGCGAAGGGTGCCGCCTGGTTCAAGGGGCTGGCAGCCATCCCCGAGGCGGCCGGCACCAAGCTCTTCTGCGTCAGCGGCCATGTGCGGAACACCGCCTGTATCGAGCTGCCGCTGGGGACGACGCTGGGAGCCATCATCGACGGGCCCTGCGGCGGCATGCGTCCGGGGAGCCGTTTCAAAGCCTGCATCCCCGGCGGCGCCTCGACCCCCTACCTCACGGCCGACCATTTCAACGTACCGATGGATTTCGACACCGTTGCCAGGGCCGGCTCCCGGCTCGGCACCGGCGGCATCGTGGTGCTCGATCAGGAGACCTGCATGGTTGCCGCCACCCTGAACATGGTCTCCTTCTATGCCAGGGAGTCGTGCGGCTGGTGCACCCCCTGCCGGGAAGGGCTGCCGTTCGTGCAGGAGATCCTGACGAGGATCGAGCGCGGAGAGGGGAGCGTGGACGACATCGCCATCCTTGCCGGGCATGTGAAGTACCTGAACTATGCGTTCTGCGCCCTTGCACCGGGAGCCATGGGGCCGGTGGAGGGGCTGCTCAGGCTCTTCGAGGAAGAGATCCGGGAGCACATCATCCAGAAGCGGTGCCCTTTCGCAGGAAAGATGCACCGGACGGGAGAAGCCCATGGGCGCTGAAGGGGCCGGCCGGAGCCGGTTTCAATGGGAAAACCTGGGCGACATGGCCACGGCCCGGCCCAACCTGGGGCCGACCACCAATATCCTGGTCTACCGCCTGATGCAGTACACCCTGCGGGACGTGCTCACCGAGCGCTACGGCAGCGACGAGGCAAGCCGGATCGTGCGGGAGGCGGGGCAGCTGGCCGGCGAGGAGTTCTGCCGCAACCTGCTGGATACGACCCTCCCGTTCAACCCCTTTGTCGCGCTGCTCCAGGAACGGTTGAAGACCCTCGGGATCGGGATCCTGCGGATCGAGAAGAGCGACGCCCAGGCCATGGAGTTCGTGCTGACGGTCTCCGAGGATCTGGATTGCTCCGGACTGCCGATCATCGGCGAAACGGTCTGCGAATACGACGAGGGGTTCATCGCCGGCATCTTCAGTGTCTATACCGGACGGCCGTTCACGGCCCGCGAGATCGACTGCTGGGCCACCGGCGAACGGACCTGCCGGTTCCTCACAAAACCGGCTGGGGAGGAAACCCCATGACAGAGCCAGAGAAAGAACTGCTCTGGGCCATGACCGAGCAGCTCTCGGCCCTGCTCCGCGGAGAACCTGCCTCGGCGGTTGCGGCCACCAGCGGAGATCCGGTCGAGGTCAGGGCGTTGGCCGAGGCAGTGGACCGCCTGATTCTCGCCTTTTCCGAAGCACGACCGTTTCTCATGGCGCTGGCAGCAGGAGACCTGGATCAGGAGCCGCCCCCCCGCAACCAGCTGGTCGCGCCGTTCAAGGAACTCCACTCCTCCCTGCGCCATCTGACCTGGCAGACCCAGCAGATCGCAGCGGGTGATCTGACCCAGCAGGTCGACTTTCTCGGCGGCTTCTCTGCCGCCTTCAACAAGCTGATCGACTCCCTGCGCGACAAGCAGCAGGCAGAGGAACAGCTGCGCTACGTGAGCAGCCACGACACCCTGACCAGCGTCTACAACCGCTGCTATTTCAACGAGGAGCTGGCGCGGCTGGACCGGGGGCGTCACTTCCCGGTCAGCATCATCGTGGTCGACCTGGACCGGCTCAAGGAGATCAACGATACCCGGGGCCACGCCGCCGGCGACCGCCTCATCCAGCAGGCAGCACGGGTACTGACGTCAGCGGTCAGGGTCGAGGACGTGGTGGCGCGCATCGGCGGCGACGAATTCGCGATCATCCTCGCCGGTGCCGACCTGGAGGCAGCCGCCAGGGTTATCGAACGAATCAGGGACGGAGAGGCGGCCCATAACGCGGACGAGCCGGAATTCCCCCTCGGCATGTCGCTGGGGGTGGCAACTGCCACGAGCCGCGGGGACCTGGACATGACCCACAAGCAGGCGGACCGGCTGATGTACGAGGACAAGGCGGTCCGCAGGCACAACATGACGCGGAGCGGACTGTAAACATGCCAAGGCTGATCATCGACCGGATATCGGTGGAGGTCCCCCCAGGCACGAGCGTGCTGGAGGCGGCCAAGACCGTCGGGATCTGGATCCCCCATTTCTGTTCCCACCCGGCCCTGGGAAACGTGGGAGCCTGCCGGCTCTGCGCGGTGAAGCTCCTGGACGGGCCGGTGAAGGGGCTCCAGATGTCGTGCATGCTGCCGGCCCAGGACGGCATGGTGGTCTCCACCACCGACGAGGAGGCGCTGGCCATGCGCCGAAACGTCATCGAATGGCTGATGCTCAACCACCCCCACGACTGCCCGGTCTGCGACGAGGGGGGCGAATGCCTGCTGCAGGATTACACCGTTGCGGGCGGGCACGGCATCCGGCGCTACCAGGGGAAAAAGCGGACCCACCGCAACCAGAACCTGGGGCCGCATATCCAGCACGAGATGAACCGCTGCATCCAGTGCTACCGCTGCGTCCGCTTCTACCAGGAATATGCGGGCGGGACCGACTTCGGGGTCATGGGGAGCGCCGGCCGCGTCTACTACGGCCGCTTTGCCGACGGCGACCTGGAATCCCCCTTCAGCGGCAACCTGGTGGACATCTGCCCCACCGGCGTCTTCACCGACAAAACCGCCCGCTTCCGTGCCCGCTACTGGGACTACCAGATGGCCCCCTCCGTCTGCCCCCACTGCTCCCTGGGGTGCAACACCACCCCGGCCGCCCGTTACCGGGAACTCCTCAAGACCATGGCACGGCGCAACGACGCGGTCAACGGCTGGTTCATCTGCGACCGGGGCCGTTTCTCCAATGCCACCGTGAACGACCCGGCGCGGCCACGGATGCCGCTGGTGGACGGGGAGGAAGTTTCCTGGCAGGCAGCCCTGGACACCCTCATGGTGCGGCTCGCCGAGCTGGGAGAACTGTACGGACCGGAAAGCCTGGCAATCGTCGGCTCCCCCCGGCTGGCACTGGAGGGGAACGCCCTCCTCCTCCGGCTGGCCGGCCTGCTCGGAGCGGGCGTTCTCTGCTACTTTGCCGACCAGGAGGAAGGGGAGCGGGTCGCAGCCGTCGTCGACCTCCTGGCCGGAGGCAATGCCGCTTCCATGGCAGACGTGCGGCAGGCCGACTGTGTCGTCATCCTGGAATCAGATCTCCGGGATGAGGGGCCCATGATGCTTCTGGCGGTCCGGCAGGCATGGCGCAACGGTGCCCCGGTCTTCCTGGTGGGGAAACACGCGCCGCTGGATCAGGCACGGTCCGTCTCCGTCGAAGCCATCGAACTCAGTTTCCTGGAAGAGGTCCCGCTGGGGATATTCGAGCGGGCCGTGGTCATCTGCGGGACCGGGAACAACGCCCCAGCCGCCATTGCAATGCTTGCCCGGACCGAGGCCAAGGTCGCATGCCTCCTGCCCGGCCCCAATGCCTTCGGCGCAGGGCTCCTGGCGAAAGAGCACGGGACTGCCACCCTTGCCGAGGCAGTAGCCTCGGGGAAGGTGAAAGGGATTCTCGCTCTGGAGGCCGACATCCCGGCAGAGTTCCTGGCCGAGGTCCCCTTCGTGGCCGCTGCCGACTGGTTGCCGACCCCGGCCGTGCGGCAGGCACAGGTCGTGCTCCCCACCACTGCCTGGGTGGAGATGGACGGCACCTATATCAACAACGAGGGGCGGGCCCAGCGCTTCCGGCAGGTCATGACGCCGGGAATCCCCAACCGCTCCCCATCCCCAGGACCGCAGGACGGGACCCTGCACCCGCCGCGGGTCCATCGTCTCGAACCGCCCGGCAGCCTCCCGCTTTCGGCTCAGCACCTGCTGGTCAGCCTGCTGGAGCGGCTCGGAGATGATGTAACAGACCCGTTCACCGGCAACCGGGAACAACTGCGCGATCTGGAAACAACCGAACAAGGGAGGCTCATCCATGAAATTTCCTAGTCAGATCATCCGGCGACTGATCCTTGCCGCCACCCTGTCGCTCCTCGTGCAGACGGCGGCATGGGCCGAACTCTGGGGTTCGGCCAAGTCCCAGGTCTATCATCTGCCGACATGCCGCTTTGCAGCCAAGATCCTCCCCGAGAACCGGCTGAAATTCGCCAATGCCGACGCGGCCCGCAAAGAAGGCTACCGCCCCTGCGGGACATGCCGCCCGCCCGAAGGGGGACAGCCGGCGGTCGGTCAGAAGAAAAAGCCGTGACCCGGCACGCCAGGGTTGCAGCAGCTCACTGAAACACGGGAACCCATGGACATCTCAATCATGCTCATCCTGGCCAAGATCGGCCTGGTCTTTTTTGCAATCCTCACCGCGGCGGCCTACCTGGTCTTTGCCGAACGGAAGGTACTTGCCTGGATCCAGGACCGCAAGGGGCCGAACCGGGTCGGGCCGCTGGGGCTTCTGCAGCCGCTGGCCGACCTGATCAAGATGCTCGCCAAGGAGGATGTCAAGCCGGACGGGGCCGACAGGTGGCTCTTCTACCTCGCCCCGGCCATGGCCGCCATCCCGGCGATCATGATCTTCAGCGTCATCCCCTTCGGCGCCCCCCTGACCCTTCTGGGTGAGGACGTACCGCTGCAGGTGGCTGACCCGCATGTGGGGCTCCTCTTCTTCATGGCCCTCTCCTCCATCGCCGTCTACGGTGTCGCCCTGGGGGGATGGGCCTCCAACTCCAAGTACGCCCTGCTCGGCGCGATCCGCGGCCTGGCGCAGCTCATCTCCTACGAGCTTTCCATGGGGCTCTCCCTGGTGCCGACGGTGATGCTCGCCCGCTCCTTCCGGCTGTCGGACATCGTCGCCGCGCAAGGCGGCGGCAACTGGTTCATCCTCACCCAGCCCCTGGCCTTTGCCATCTTCTTCATCAGCATCCTTGCCGAGTGCAAGCGGATACCCTTCGACATCCCCGAGGCCGAGGGAGAACTGGTGGCGGGCTTCCACACCGAATACTCCGGCATGCGCTTCGGGCTCTTTTTCGTCGGTGAATACATCAACGTCATCGTGCTGGGGGGACTGGCCGCAACATTTTTTCTCGGCGGATGGCATGGGCCATTGCTTCCGCCCTCACTCTGGTTTATCATAAAGGTGCTTGCCTTCGCCTTTGTCTTCATCTGGATGCGGGGGACGCTGCCACGCCTGCGCTACGACCAGTTGATGCACCTCGGCTGGAAAGTATTGACTCCCTTAGCTTTGATTAATATACTTGTCACCGGTTGGTGGCTGCAGTTGCTGTAGAGAGGTCTCATCACGTTTTCTTTGACACCTGCAAGGAAAGGAGAAGGCCGATGGACACTGCATTTGTAACGGGGAAGACGATCAGAAAGGGGGACGGGACGATGGTGAATGTCAACATGAAGGACAGGCATGGGCACTCGCCGCTTATGGAGGCCGCCAAGACCGGAGACCTGGAGGGGGTCAAAGACCTCCTGAAACGCGAAGCTGAAGTGGATGCACGCAGTGAAAAGGGAAAGACTGCTCTCCATTACGCCGCCGCCAACGGTCATGTCGAGGTGGTCAAACTGCTGATCGAACATGGCGCCGAAATCGACGCACGGGACCGCGACGGTCACACCCCCCTGATGTTCGCCGCGATCTATGGCTGCAACCACACCGTCCAGGCACTGCTGGTCAATGGCGCCGACACCCATGCCCGCACCAGGGTCGGCAACACCGCCCTGGTCTATGCAGAAAACAACAATCACCCCATTACCCTGGCCCTTTTGAAAAAAGCGCAACGTCCCAAGGAAGCAACGGCCTGATCGGAACCCCTGAAAGGGCAGGCCTGACGGCCTGCCCTTTCCATATCTGCCTTCTGCACGAAAAGCACGTAAGCCACATGCCGCAGTGAGCGGCGATGAACGCTGCTGACGACGGGCCATGGAGATCTCATGCCGTTTGCCGTGTTCGATGCCATCAAAGGGAATATCCGGACGTTTCTCGGCGGCGCCGAGGTGGACCTGGTCCCGGACACCTGCGAGGAAAAGGGGAGCGAGACCACTATCCTCGAAGCCATCTCCATTGATGGTCAATCCTATTGTTTCTTCGCCCGACGCGAGGCGATCCCCTTCACCCGCATTGAAGAGGTCTTCTGCCGCGAGCTCTTGACCGCCTTTTCCGCGCTCTACAGCGGCTTCCGACAGGAAGGGTACGCGGCCCATTTCCGCACCGCCCTGCTCGCCTCCATCATGGACATCACCATGGCCCGCTTCCTCCGCGGCGACCGGCGCAAGGGGTTCTGGCCGATCCAGCAGTTGATCCAGCTCCTGAAAAACCTCTCCTACCAGCGCTACGAGGGAAAGCAGGCGACCACCGGCTTCATCGTCCACCGGACCACGCACGCCGAACTGCGCCGGCTGGTACGCCAGCGGATGCACACCCTGCTCCCCATGAAGCCGCAGCAGACCGTATCCGCCACCTTTTTCGACAACCCGCTCACCTACCGCTTCATCGACGGCACCAATCTCTTCTTCATCGCCAACATCCAGATGCAGGTGACCGGCATCCTCCGGACCAGCAACGCCATAGTCCAGACCGATGTGGAGCAACTGACCCACCGGGAGATCTTCTCCCTGGTCAGGCATGCCGGCACCGGCGCCTTTGCCGTCACGGTCAACGACGCCGCCGAGATCGAGGTGATGATCAACCCGGACAAGCTGCTGATCAGGCGCAAGGGGAGATGGGCCATATTCGATCCCGACATCATCCGCACCTTCCTCTGCGAGAGCCTCGATCCGGGGGTCATCGACGACCTGATCTGGACGGTCTACGCCCTTTCCAAGATCCGTCTCGGCACGGTCGTGCTGGTGCATGCCAGGGGAGGGCGACGGCTGGCCGAGCTGAAAAAGGGTTCGGTCGGTGGAGAAGACCATATCGGCAGGCTCCTCATCGAACGGGTCAAGGGACGGAGCATCGCCGAGCTGAAGCAGGCCGGCACCCTGCTCCGCATCCTCTCCGCAGACGGCATGACCGTCTTCAACCGGGCCGGCAAGCTCTTGGAGACCGGCTTCATCATCGACACCTCCCACGCCCGCGAGGTGGTCTCCGGCGGCGGGCGCACCACCGCTGCCAGCGCCGCATCGGTCTTCGGCAAGGTGATCAAGGTCTCCCAGGACGGCCCCATCGAGCTCTACCAGGACGGCAGGCAGGTCTACTGCTTCGGCTGAGCGAAATTGCCCGCCATCCCTTGCAAAATCGGTATTCTCCGGTATTTTTTCTACTGATCCCACAACAGCAGACAGCAGGCGATAGAGGTCCGACCGATCAGCGATGGACTTCTATCGAATGCCTTATCCGGACCGACATGAACATTTTCAGCGACATCAAGGCCATCTCGGTCGGCATGTTCACCACCTGGAAGCATATCTTCCGCCGGCCGGTGACCATCCAGTATCCCGAGGAGAAGCGGACCCCCTATCCACGCTATCGGGCCAGGATCGTCCTCACCCGCGACCCGGACGGCGGCGAGCGGTGCGTGGCCTGTTATCTCTGCTCCGCTGCCTGCCCGGTGGACTGCATCTCCATGGAAGCGGCCGAGATGGAAGACGGACGGCGCTTTGCCGCCTGGTTCCGGATCAACTTCTCCCGTTGCATCTTCTGCGGCCTCTGCGCCGAGGCCTGCCCCACCCTGGCAATCCAGATGACTCCGGACTTCGAGATCTGCAAGCGCGACATCATGGACCTGGTCTATGAAAAGGAAGACCTGCTCATCGCCGGCTGCGGCAAGGACGCAAGCTACAACTTCTACCGTCACGCCGGCATCGGCATCGCCCAGCCGCGCGGCAAAGGGGCAGAGGAGTGCCCGCCCGTGGACGTGCGGGGGCTCTTGCCCTAATCGATATGGAACAGGCCCTCTTCTACATACTGGCTGCAGTCACCGTCATCGCCACCCTCTTTGCCATCACCGAGAAGCACCCGGTGCATGCCATCGTCTACCTGGTCACCTCGTTCTTCGCCCTGGCCGTGGTCTTCTACCTGCTGCTGGCCCCGCTGGTGGCGGTCTTCGAAGTGATCATCTACGCCGGCGCCGTCATGGTCCTCTTCCTCTTCGTCATCATGATGCTCGACCTGGGGCATCCGGAAAAGGGGCACCGCCCGACGCTGGCTCGCTGGCTGCCGGCCCTGCTCCTTGCCGGGATCATCCTCGGCTCGGTGCTGCTCCTGGCGGGCAGCTACCTGCCGGCCCAACCGGCAACCACCGGCAGCATGGGGGTCCACGACTTCGCCGTCACCCTCTTCAGCCGCTACGGCGTGGCAGTGGAAATCATCTCCATGCAGCTGCTGTTTGCAGTCGTCGGAGCGCTCTACCTCGGGAGGCGCAGATGAGGGGAAAATCCACGCTCCTGGACCGGATAGTGACATGATCGTGCCGCTCCTCCACATCCTGATCCTCGCCGCCATCCTCTTCTGCCTGGGGCTGGCCTGCGTGCTGGTCTGGCGCAGCAACGTCATCATGCTGCTGATCGGCATCGAGATCATGCTCAATGCCGCCATGCTCGTCTTCGTTGGCGGAGCGGCCCACTGGCGCACCCTGGACGGCCAGGTCTTCGCCCTCTTGATCATGGCCATGACCTCGGCCGAGGTGTCGCTCGCCCTGGCCATGGTGGTCTACCTGCAGCGCAAGCGCAAGACCGTGGACGTGGATGAATTCCGGGAGCTGAAAGGGTGACCATCTACCTCGCCCTCATACTCCTCCTGCCGCTCTTCGGCGCGACGGTCAACGCCATTGTCGGCCGGAAACTGCCCCGCCGGCTGGTGGAAGGGCTTGCCTGCGCCGTGATCTGGGGGGCGTTTTTCTGCGCCCTCTTGGCAGCCGGGGCCTACAGCCGTCCCGAGACGGTCACCCTGATCTCCTGGCTCGCCGACTTCGACCTGCAGGCGCCGCTCACCCTCTACCTCGACCCGCTCGCGCTGTCGCTGACGCTCATGATCACCTTCGTCTGCGGCCTGATCCACGTCTATGCCGTGGCCTACATGGCCAAAGACCCGGCGCCGGCCCGCTTCTTCGCCCTGCTCAACCTGTTCGTCTGCGCCATGCTGGTGCTGGTGCTGGCCGAGAACCTGCCGCTCCTCTACCTGGGCTGGGAGGGGGTCGGATTCTGCTCCTATGCCCTGATCGGCTTCTGGTACACGGAGAAGAAGAACGCCGACGCCGGCCGCAAGGCGTTCATCACCACCCGGATCGGCGACACCGCCCTGGGAATCGCCATCGTCTGGCTGTTCGAGCTCTGCGGCACCGTCTCCATCACCCAAGTGGACGCCATGGCCGCCACCCTGCCGGCAGGGACCGTCACCGTGCTGGGAATCCTCTTGCTGATCGGCGCCATGGGTAAATCGGCCCAGGTGCCGCTGATGGTCTGGCTTCCCGACGCCATGGCCGGGCCGACGCCGGTCTCGGCCCAGATCCACGCCGCCACCATGGTCACGGCCGGGGTCTATCTGCTGATGCGTCTGGCACCGCTCGTCAGCCTCTCGCCAACCGCCATGGCGGCCATCGCCGTCACCGGGGCGCTGACCGCCTTTTTCGGCGCCACCTGCGCCGTGGCCCAGCGCGACCTGAAGCGGGTCCTTGCCTACTCCACCATCAGCCAGATCGGCTACATGGTGCTCGGCGTCGGCTGCGGCGCCATCACCGCCGCCACCTTCCACCTGATCGTCCACGCCTTCTTCAAGGCTCTCCTTTTCCTGGGTGCCGGCTGCGTCATCACTGCCCTGCACCATGAACAGGACATCTTCCGCATGGGTGGGCTGCGCCGCACGCTCCCGCTCACCTTCTGGCCGTTTCTGGCCGGCGCCGCCTGCCTGGCGGGCCTGCCGCTCACCGGCGGCTTCTTCAGCAAGGACGCCATCCTGGCGGCTGCCTGGTTGAAGGGTGGTGCGCTCTACGGCGGTCTCTTCGTGGTCGGGCTCGTCACCGCCCTATTGACGGCATTCTACACCTTCCGGATGGTCTACCTGGTCTTCGGGGGAGAGAGCGGAGAGCACCATCACGCGCCACGGCTGATGGAATCGATCCTGCTGCCTCTGGCGCTCCTGGGGCTCTGCGGCGGGTTCCTCAACCTCCCCGGCTACCTGGGGGAAGGTTTGCTGGGGAGCTTCCTGGCGACGGCAGGGATGACAACGGCAGAGCCGTCTCACGGGACAGAGCTGGCGCTGCAGGGGATCGCCGCGCTCATCGCCGTTAGCGGCCTCGCGGCAGCCCACCTCCGCTACGGCGGCAGCCGGCGCGACGCGCGGATCGCCGAAGCTGCGCAGCCCGCCACGGGCCTGACCGCCTTCCTGCAGCAGGGGTGGTACGTGGACGATCTCTACCGCTTCCTCATCATCCGCCCCTACGAACGGCTGGCAGGCTTCCTCTGGCAGCGGGTGGACGAAGGGGTGATCGACGACTCGCTGGACCGGCTGGCCGACGGGCTCGGCAAGGCCGGTGAAAACCTCGGCCACTGGAGCTGCGGCCGAGTCTCGGTCTACCTGGCGAGCTTCGCTGCCGGCGCCGCGCTGGTGGCGGGATGGCTGGCATGGGTGCTTTTATGAACTCCGGCCTGCCGATCCTCAGCATCCTGATCTTCCTCCCCCTCCTGGGTGGACTCTGCCTGTTCGCGTTCCGGCAGCAAGAGGCATGGGTGCGCCGCTTCGCCCTGGGGGTCGGGCTGGTCGAACTGCTGCTGGCCGGCTGGCTGACCTGGCAGGCCGGGACCCTGGCGAACCTGCCGACAACGGACCTCCCCGGCTTCTTCCTCCTGGAGGACCTCCCCTGGATCGACCGGTTCGGCATCCGCTACCTGGTCGGCATGGACGGCATCAGCCTGCTCATGGTGCTGCTCACCGCCTTCGTTACCGTCGTCGGGATGGTGGTCTCCTGGCAGGCGGTGCGGACGCGGGTCGCCCTCCACTATGCGCTGCTGCTGATCATGGCGAGCGGCATCATGGGGGTCTTCCTCAGCCTGGACCTGTTCCTCTTCTACCTCTTCTGGGAGGTGATGCTGATCCCGATGTTCTTCCTCATCGGCATCTGGGGCCATGGCAGGAACGTCTATTCTGCAGTGAAATTTTTCCTCTACACCCTGGCCGGATCGCTGCTCATGCTGCTGGCGGTGATCGGCATCTACCTGCTGCACGGTGCCCAGAGCGGCATCTACACCTTCAGCCTGCCGGCGCTGATCGGGACCAGGGTGGATACCGGCGCGGGACTCTGGCTCTATGGCGCATTCCTCTTCGCCTTTGCCATCAAGTTCCCGCTCTTCCCGCTCCATACCTGGCTGCCGGACGCCCACACCGACGCGCCCACCGCCGGCAGCGTCGTCCTGGCCGGGCTGCTGCTGAAGACCGGCGCCTACGGCCTGGTCCGCTTCGGCTACCCCCTCTTCCCCGAGGCGGCACGGACCCTGGCGCCGCTCCTGATGGTCCTCGCCGTCACCGGCATCCTCTATGCCTCGTGGATCGCCTTTGCCCAGACCGACATGAAACGGCTGGTGGCCTATTCCAGCGTCGGCCACATGGGGTTCGTCGCCCTGGGGATCGCCTCCTGGACGCCGGTGGCGCTCTCCGGCGCCCTGATGCAGATGGTCAACCACGGGGTAACCACCGCAGCCCTGTTCGCCCTGGTCGGGATGCTGGACGAACGGAGCGGCACCCGCGAGATCGGCGCCTTCGGCGGCCTCTGGGGCAAGGTACCGGTCCTCTCCTTCTTCTTCCTCCTCTTTGCCATGGCCTCGGCCGGACTGCCGGGCCTCAACAACTTCGTCGGCGAATTCCTCATCCTGACCGGCTCATTCCGCGGGCATCACCTGGCCGTTGCCCTTGCCTTCCTCGGCATCGTCCTGCCGCTGGTCTATACGGTGCGGCTGCTGCAGGAGGTGCTCTTCCAGAACGAGTCGCGGCCGCTCACACTGCCCGACCTCTCGCTGCGCGAGGGGAGCGTGCTGACGGTCATGGCGCTCATCGACCTCTACCTGGGGCTCCACCCGAAACCGCTGCTCGACCTCTTGAAGGTGCCGGTGGCGCTGCTGACCGGAGGGACGCCATGACCACGGCCGATCTCTGGAGCCTGATGCCGCTGTTGATCCTTGCCGCCGGGGCGCTGCTGGTGCTCCTCCTCGGCGCTCTGGTGCCGGGAAGGTACCCATCTGTCATTGCCGCGGTGACGGCCGCCGGCGTGGCCTGCTGGATGGTCATGGCGCCGCCGCTGGCGTCGCTGCCGGGGCTCGGCATCGCCCTTACCCCCTTTGCCCGGCTCTTCAGCGCCCTGTTCGGCCTCACCGCCGTGGGAGCGCTCCTCTTGTCGCTTCGCTACAACGACCGCCAGGGGATCGTCGGCGAGGAATACCCCGCCACCCTGCTCTTCTCGCTCTTCGGCATGGTCGCCCTCAGCATGGCCACCAACCTGCTGGTCCTCTTCCTCGGGCTGGAATCGCTCACCTTCGGCTTCTATTTCCTGGTCGCCTGCGACCGGAGCCGGGCGGCATCGGCCGAGGCCGGCCTCAAGTACCTGTTGAGCGGCGCCGTGGCAGCCGCCTTCACCGCCTTCGGCCTCGCCCTGATCTATGCCGGGACCGGTACCCTGCTGATCGCGCCGGCCATGCAGGCGGCACTCTCATCCGCCAATCCGACGGCTGCGGCCGGTGCGGGACTGCTCCTGCTCGGGGTCGCCTTCAAGGTCTCGCTGGTCCCGGCCCATCTCTGGACCCCGGACGTCTACCAGGGGGCGCCCACGCCGGTCACCGCCTTCCTCGCCACCGCCTCCAAGGGGGCGGCGCTGGCCGCGCTCCTCCTGCTCTTTTCCGGCTCAGCCGGCAGCGGCAGCCTGCACGGGCCGCTCTGGTGCCTCTCTCTCTTCTCCATGCTGCTCGGCAACCTGGCAGCGCTCCGTCAGGCCGGGCTCAAACGGCTCATCGCCTACTCCTCCATCGCCCAGATGGGCTACGTGGCTCTTGCCCTGACCAGCGGCTCCGGCGGGCACGGCGCAGTCGCCTTCTATGCCGTTGCCTACAGCGCCATGAACCTGGCAGCCTTCGGCGCCCTGGCCGCGCTCGCCGACCAGGGTGGGGACCGGCTGGAGGAGCTGCGCGGTGTCGGCTACCAGCGCCCCTTCCCGGCCGCCATCCTGGCCCTGTCCATGTTCTCCCTGGCCGGCATCCCGCCGACGGCCGGTTTCATGGGAAAATTCCTGATCTTCGCCGCTGCCCTCAAGGGAGGGGAGATCGCGCTGTCGGTCATCGGCATCCTGACCGCCGCCGTCTCCGCCTACTACTACCTGCGGGTAGTGACGACCCTCTACCTCCGCCCGGCAGAGCCTTCTTCCCCAGCTCCTGGCGATGGCATGACCGCTGCCGAATACGGCGTCCTGGGGTGCGCCGGGCTGCTCATCATCGTTCTCGGCATTTTCCCCTCACCGCTCCTGGAGCTGATCGACGCCGCGCTTCGGTAGTTTCCATCCGGAAACTCCGGAAGAGAAACCCGCTTGCATCCGGGCTGCGACCGGCTATTATATAAAAAATTACCATTATAAAAGGAGTTACCCATGAAAAAAATCCTTGCCCTGCTTGCCCTCACCCTCTATTGCACCACTGCCGCCCTGGCAGCCGATGGTATGAAGACCCTGCCGGCAAAGGTGGGGGACGTGAGCTTTCCCCACGCCAAGCACCAGGAGCTGCTGAAGAGCTGCACCCCCTGCCATGCGGACTCCAAGGGGGGGAAGATCGACAAGCTCGCCAAGAAGGACGAGGCGCACAAGCTCTGCAAGAGCTGCCACGAGACCAAGAAGAAGGGCCCCACCAAGTGCGGCGAGTGTCACAAGAAGAAGAGATAACAGCGTTCACGGATCACACGGGGGTGGCGCTGCCACCCCTTTTTTTCGCCCGCCTGACCGCCCCGCCAGTACCCGCCCAGCCGCTCCTGCCGACGGCACAACCCACGCCCTCAACCAAACCCACACTTAATGAATGAATGTCATATTTGTTATTGATACATACTACACATTATCAATAATTGAAGTATGTTTCATAACTGTAAGACATGACTGGCTCTGAGATAAAAACAACTGGTTCAAAGACGATTTACTTGACAGAATAGACACATATAGATAGTTTTGGCTTTGTAATTACAGGGAATCGAGACAACGGGTCAATCTCAACTTGCATCTTGGAAGCCTGACCCCGACGCGACTTTCGGCCATGACCTCATAAAGGGAGAAATACATGAAGGTACTTGGTGTCGTACTTCAGAAAAACTATCTTAGATTTGCCATCGTGGGAGGTGACAAAGATGCCCCTAATTTAGTGGCTAAAGGACGACAAGCAACCAGTGACCCGGACGATACTGCCGGGTTGATGGATTGGTATGAAACACATTTTGAGCATCTTATTACTGAATATGAACCAGATGCTATTGCATATAAATTAACCTTGGAACCAACATTGGAGCAACTACACACGCTAGCGTTTCCAATGGGTGTACTTAACCTACTGGCCAAGAAGAATAATATTCCTGCTTATGAATATTCATCCCGTGGAATAACAACTGCTAAACTAGGATTACCTAAAGCAACTGACCTAATGAAACTCGTGGACACTGTCTTCGGAGAGCATCCACCTTACTGGGATAAAAGCCAAAAAGAAGCTATTTTAGTAGCCTGGTTTCGTCTATGACGGCAACACCAACAACAATTGGGAAATATGTCCTTGAAAAGCGGCTGGGCGGAGGGCACTTTGGGGAAGTATATTTAGCTCATGATAGGGCTCTTGCTTGCAATAAGGCCATTAAATTAATTCCAATAACTAATCCGACAGAAATAAAGCAAAAACTTGAAGAAGCACAAATACTCGACAAATGCCGTCACAAGCACATTGTCCAAATAAATGAAGCTAACGTCTTCGACAACGGCGGTGTTCACATTCTGGTTCTCGATCTTGAATACCTCCCAGAGGGATCACTTGAAGGAGAACTAAAAAACCGCTGGATATCAATAAAGGAAGCCTGTACGCGCATGAGTTGTGTGCTTTCTGGGCTTTATTTTGCGCATACGAACGGCTATTTGCACAGGGATGTAAAACCAGGGAATGTCCTTATAGCAGCAGATTCCACTAAATTATCGGATTTCGGGTTAGCGACAACAGCATTAAGCCTCGTCGGCAGTGATCAAGGTTACCTAGCACATTGCCCACCAGAGTTCTACACGACTGGGCAAACGACAGTCCAAACTGACATTTTTGCGAGCGGATTAACACTGTTCCGTATAATCAACAATATCAATGATTGGCGCGGATTGTTGGATAACATTGACAACTTTGACCGTCACATATGCCGTGGAACATTAGTTAAAACTATTGGCTACCAAGATTATGTACCAGAGAAGGTGAAAAGAATTATCAACAAGGCTTGCAACCCAGACCCAATTAAAAGATATCAGACGGCATTGGAAATGAAGAACGCTTTGGATGCTCTCAGGTTTGATATTGAGTGGAACAAAACATCAAGGAATGCTTGGTCTGGTTATGCCGAAGGTAATACCTATGAAATTTCTATAGAATCGAAGAAGGGACAACATCTCGTCACGTTCAAAAGGAACGGCAGAAAAGACAACTCTAAGTGCCATACATGTGACAACAAAGTCGAAGCACGTGTGCAAGCTGAAATTCTTATCTCTGAGACCAGCATGAAGTGAGATGGTTAACCAGCGGAGGAATTCGTGTGGGGGTTCCGGTGACAGGGGCAGGGTTCCGGTGACGAGGGAGACTGCTTTGGAGGGCTTGAGCCGTATGACGGGAAACTGTCACGTACAATTCTGAGAGGGGAAAGGAGCCGAAAGGCTCCTGACCTACCCGGTGTACGGAATTGAGAAAAGCATTTCGACAATTCGCGGAAAGGGGGGCAGACACTAATACGATCTGCGAGGAAAACTATACAGATCGCGCCTACAGCTTTCAGAAAAATGAAACCTGCAGTCGCGAATCACGAGAAGAGGAGGAACAGCATGCAACTAAGGATGATTTGGGTGGTTGGTATAACATTACTTGTCACCTCTTGTACTCAGGTTCCAAAACAATCAGTTGAGCTTTCAGCAACAATCGGCCGTGATTTGATCACAGTTCACAACTCTCACAAGGCACTTGCAGAGCTTATCTTTGCCCGCACGGAAAGCGACATCAATCGTTTCGTTGACGATATCTACACGCCATATCAGGTCCGAGCGGTAATGGAGCGACAGTTTTTGCTGGCAAAAAGTGCTAATCCGGCTGATCAAAAAAAATCATTGCTGCTAGCCATAAATAACTCCTTTAAGCCCGATGCTTCGCCCCAACTTCAAGCAGCGGTATTGAAGGGCATGTCCATAATGGTACAGAGTATCCAAAACGACATCGATAAAATGCGAAGCGACCTGCTTACCCCTCTGAGAGAGCAAAGAAAAGAGCTTCTCGCTTCAATCGACCGGTCATATCAGCAACTACAGTATGCGAATTCGGTCGTAACCGGTTATCTGGCGTCAGTTGTCCAGGTACATGACGCGCAGGCAGAGATCTTAAAGGCTGTTGGAGTTGATAGGGATCTCAATAAAGAAATTGGGGAGAACTTGGCAAAAGCTTCGGAAAACATCGGCTCGATCGTTGAAAAAGCAGAAGGCATGGAAGACAAACTCGACAAAGCCGAGGAAATAGCCAAGAAACTCAAAGAAAAGATCGACGAACTGAAAGCGAAACTCAAAATATCACAGAAGGAGGGATAACAGATGGCTGACGAATTTGATCTGGCTGGATTTGAAAGCGATCTCAAGGAAACACTGGAACATAGTGCAGAGGCTTTTAAAGGGCGCTATAAAGATGAGCTGAACAAACTGGCCGGTTTTTCTCTCGAAGAAATTGACGCGATTACTCCCGACACAACTGACCTGCAAAAATACGATGAGTTGATTGTAGTTGTCAAAGCGGCATCGGCAGCAAATATTGCCCAAGCGGAACTTAAGAATCAAATTGAAAAACTTGGGGCCATAGCAGTTGAAATTGCAAAACGCGTTCCTACGTTAGCAGCACTTTTTGTCTGAGTCAGACAAAAGAGGGGGCTCTTGCCAACCACGCCGTCCGACACCGCCCGCCCGGAAAGACCGGGGGGAATTCGGGGGACATAATGCAATTAAAGGCCGCCCACAAAAGGAGTTTTACCCCCCCCGAATGCCTTCCGCACCGCCATCACAAACAATATTCCCCAGAAGGAGAGATGCGTGTGCATAAACTGATAGTCAAAGGGTTGATTCTGTTTTCTCTGTCTGCATTACTTTTTGCGTGTGGGGGTGGCGGTGATACTGCCGTAGTTGGGGTAAGTACTACGCGAATGCTGCAAGCTGGAGACAGTTGGGTATTCGACTTTAGCGGACAAGGTCACACCGTTAGTGAGACTTATACGTACACAGGCACTGCCACCATGAACCTTACACAAGAAACACTGAACACAGAAACTGTTCTTGCCATGACAGATACTGAGACAGCCACTTTCAGTTCAGGATCTGCCACGACTATTACGGCGATCACATACCTGCAGCAAGATCAGAGCTCCGGCGATATCAGGTTGTATGGCATGCTGTATCCGAACAGCACACTCAAAACAGTTACAGACCAACCATTGCCTGTAATCTGGCCCGGAAGTTGGGAAGCAGGTAAAACCAATACAGCAATCATCCATTACAGCGATGGCACCACCGACGCAACCACATATTCCTACACCATCATGGGAGCAGAATCGGTGGCGACCCCGGCAGGGACTTTCGCAACATGGAAATATGTCATTACGTCAAGTGGAGTTACCAGGACATACTGGTTTTCACCGCAGCTTGGGTTTTATGTAAAAATCGACATCACCGACGGAACGGACTCAAATAGTTACACCCTCCGGAGCACCAACGTACTCTTATAGAAGCACTTGCGAAAGCGAGCAGGAGCTTTACGCGGGGAATGAAACGGGAACATCCATGACAAGCAATGTTAAGAGGGAAACGTGGTAATTCGTGAGACATAATACTATGACTGGGGCAATGCGATAGTACGTATTATGTCTCCCGAATACGCCGCAGAACAATACTGAATATTGCGTCACTGGGTCAGGGAATACATGAGCATGAGATAGACCACGTTCAGAATCATGATAGCGAGCGAATCCCAGGCCAAAAAGAGAAGTTTCTTTTCTGAGCGATAGGTAAGACCGATGATCGCAATGCTCGTCATGGCGATGGCGATCACTGCTGAAATGATATGACCACGATGCACATTGGACAGAATCTGGTCGTGGAAATAGAACACATCGTCTAGCGCCAGAATGAAGACATTGAAAATATTGCTCCCGAGCAGGTTGCCGATTGCCAGATCTATCGCCCCAATCTTGACGGCCGTCACGGATACCACCACCTCAGGCAGTGACGTAACCATGGCAATGAAGATATTCCCGACAAAGGTCTCCCCGAGACCGGTAGCCACGGCGATCCGCTCTCCAATGCCCGGCAGGAAGATGGCAGCGATGGTCACAAGAAGGGCGTTCCAGCCGTAATTGACAGCTGCCGACCTGAGCTGGATCCCCTCGTACTTCAACTGTTCGGCCCGCTCACTAATGAATCGGGCGATCTGTCGTTTCTCGAAGGCGAAAATAATCCTGATGGCAATAACATAGACGACAATGAAAGCAAGGCTGTACCACCCGATCCAGCCAACGGGCGGTATCCGCCCCCCCCAGCAAAGGCTTATGCTGACAAGGGAAAGGAGCAGTATACCGAATCCCCCCGAGAGAACGTGGCCGTGGTGTGCTTTAGCCGACAGGGTTTTTTCCCGTTCGGTAATATCCAGGAAGGCAAGGATGACGAGGTTGAAGACGCAACTCCCCATAACACTGCCGACGGCGATGTCAGGAGTATGGGAATACGTCACCGCACTTATACCGGTAACGAGTTCGGGGAGTGAGGTGACGGACGCCATGAGCAGGACACCGATCCAGGTCTTTCCCATGCCGGTCTTCTCTGCAATGACGTCACCATACTTGGAGAGTTTGGCGCCGGAATACAGAATTGTAACCGAACAGACGATGAAGCCGAGCCAGTTGATCATGCATTCACCTTTGAGGTCGCCAGATGTGCCGTTGCCGATTCCAAGTATACATTTTATTGCGACGCTTGCCTCCCTGTAGACTGTCAAACGGTTTGCCCCCTTCCCCCTTTTCCGAAAAGGATTGAGCGGAAGCGGCAAAGATAGTATCTTCGTCCGGATGGACCGCAATTTTTCCGATAACTCCCTCTCAGCCATGCGCGAGGCCATTGCCGACGCAGGCGGCAACGAGGTCTTCTTTCTCGGCCGCACCGACGGCGCGGGCCGCGTCATCGACGTGGAACCGCTGGCGCGCGGCAACCGCGACGCCGTGGCAGCCATCGTGGTGGCCGCCTCATGCGGCGACGTGGTCATCCACAACCACCCCTCCGGCGTCCTCACCCCCTCTTCGGCCGACCTGGAGATCGCCTCGATCATGGGCAACCAGGGGGTCGGCTTCATTATCATCGACAACCGGGCCGAACACTGCTACGTAGCAGTCACCCCCTTCATCCCGCCGGTGGCCGAACGGCTGGACTTCGGCGACATCGAACGCTTCTATGCCGCCGGCGGCACCCTGGCCTCATCGCTGCCAGGGTACGAGCACCGCGAAGAGCAGATCCGGATGGCCTTCCTGGTGGCGGAGGCGTTCAACGAAGACAAGATCTCGATCATCGAGGCCGGCACCGGTACCGGCAAATCGCTCGCCTACCTGCTCCCCGCTGCCCTCTGGGCGGTGCGCAACAAGGAGCGGGTGGTGATCTCCACCAACACCATCAACCTCCAGGAACAGCTGACACGGAAGGATATCCCCTTTTTGCTGAACCATGCCGGCATCCAGTTCAAGGCGGTGCTGGTGAAGGGGCGGAGCAACTACCTCTGCAAGCGGAAGCTGGCGGCGATCCGCCAGGAACCTGCCCTTTTCCAGGACGAGGCGGGCGAAGAGCTGCAGACGCTGATCTCCTGGAGCGAAAAGACCGTGGAAGGTTGCCGCAACGACCTCTCCTTCATCCCCCGGCAAGAGACCTGGGAAGAGCTCTGTTGCGAGGCCGACCAGTGCAGCCGGATCAAGTGCACCTGGTATGCCGGCTGCTTCTTCTATGCGGCCCGCCGCGCCGCAGCCAGCGCCGACCTGCTGGTGGTGAACCATGCCCTGCTCATGGCCGACGTGGTGGTGCGGCAGGAGGCCGGCTTCGAGACCGCCGCCATCCTGCCGCCGTTCAAGCGACTGATCTTCGACGAGGGGCACCATATCGAGGACGTGGCGACCAGCCATTTCTCCAGCCAGTTCTCCCGCCAGGGTCTGTTGAAGGTGATGGGACGACTCCAGCACCCGCGCAAGCCCCAGCGGGGCCTGCTCCCCCAGCTCGCCTCCCGGCTCGCCAAGGAGATCCCGGAAGAGCTGGACAACCTCTACATGGACGCCGCGGCAGTGCTGGAGGAGCGGCTGATCCCGGAGCGGGGGAAGCTTGCCGACGCGGTGACCCGCACCATGGACGCCATCGCCGTGGCACTCCTGGCCCACCTGCGGCCTGCCGGCGCCCGCCAGGGGGAGCAGACGCTCCGCCTCACCCCGCCGGTCTATGAGACCCCGCTCTGGCGCGAGACCGAGGGGAAGGTACGCGCCCTGGCCGGGCAGCTCTCCACCTACGCCACGGCGGTCAAGGACTGCTGCAGGATCTGCGAACGGCTGCCGGACGAGGTTCTGGCAAAGCTATCCAGCCTGCTCGTCGATCTGAAGGGGATTCGCGGACGGCTTGAGGCGGCAGCCGACGGCCTGCTCTTCTTCCTCAACCGCGATGACGGCTACTGCCGCTGGCTGGAAGTCCGCAAGGGGACCAAGGGGATGGCGGTGAAGCTCTGCTTTGCGCCGCTGGAGGTGGCCGATTCCCTGCGCAAGGCGGTGTTCGAGCGGGTGAAGACCGTGGTCATCACCTCGGCCACCCTGGCAGTTGGGGAAAAGTTCGACTACCTCAAGCAGCGAAACGGCATCGACCGGCTCCCGCCGGAACGGATCAGCGAGCTGCTCCTTGCCTCCCCCTTCGACTTTGCCCGCCAGGCCTATGTCGGCATCCCCACCGACCTCCCCCAGCCGACGGCGCCCGGCTTTTCGGCCGCGCTGGAGCCCTGCCTGCTGGAGGCGCTGGAGATCACCCAGGGGCATGCCTTTGTCCTCTTCACCTCCTACGACCTGCTGGGACGGGTTTTCGAACGGCTGGCGCCACGGCTGAAGGAACAGGGGATGACGCCGCTCCGCCAGGGGGAGGCGAGCCGCCACATGATCCTGAACCGGTTCCGGCGGGAGCCGAATGCGGTGCTTTTTGCCACGGATTCTTTCTGGGAAGGGGTCGACGTGCAGGGGAAGGCCCTGGAGCTGGTGGTAATAACCCGCCTGCCGTTCCGGGTCCCCACGGAACCGCTCCTGGAGGCGCGAGCCGAGCACATTGCCGAGGAGGGGGGGGACCCGTTCATGGATTACACGGTTCCCCAGGCGGTGATCAAGTTCAAGCAGGGATTCGGCAGGCTGATCCGGAGCCGCGACGACCGGGGGGCAGCGCTGATCCTCGACAGCAGGGTGTTGAGCAAGGGGTATGGACGCCATTTCCTCCGCGCCCTGACCGGTACCAGCCAGGTTACCGGCAGCAGGGCGGAGGTGATGGCAGGGATGCGGGAGTTCTTCAGCCCTTAGGGGCGATCCCCCGCTTCAGCGAGTAGGAGACGCACTGGAAGTAGGTCAGGAAGGTGAGGACGAAGGAGAGGAAGACCGGCCAGACCACTGCCTTCTTGCCCGGCATGGCCAGGAGAAAGACGGCATAGAAGACGAACACCGCGGTCCGGACCAGGTCCCCGACCATCCGCCGGTTCCTGAGGGATTTCATCTGCTCGCCGCTCAGGCCGGTGGCGCTGGACTCGATCTCCCGTTTTGCCTCGATGGCGGCAAACTTCTTGATCGGATAGAAGACCAGCATCTGTACCACCAGGGCCATGCCGGCCCCCCAGAGAAAGGCCTGGGGCTTTCCTTCGGCATTGAGCCCCGCCTGGAAGTGCACCGCCATGTAAACCAGCAGGGCCGCCAGGAAGAGCTGGATCACGAGGTAGATCTTGAGGAGTTTGCGCAGGCGCGCGGAATCGGTTGTCTGTGCCATAGTTCGTTCTCCGGAATAATTGTTGGCCCTACCATAGCAAAATCCTGCCGTTTTACAACCCCCAATCTCCCTGGCAACCGGCATCCGGCTGCCACCCCCAGCAGGCCCCTCCTATTCCCATGCCACGCGGGCGACGGTCACCGCAAAGACCTCCGCCGCACCCGCCCGGAGCAAGACCCGGCTGCACTCGGCCAGGGTACTGCCGGTGGTCAGCACGTCGTCCACCAGCATCACCCGCATCCCCGCAACCCGCGCCCGGTCGCTGACGGCAAAGGCGCCCCGTACATTGGCGAGCCGTTCCTTTGCTGCCAGGTTCACCTGGGGCTCGGTCCAGCGGATGCGTCGCATTACCCGGCGGCCGAGGGGGATCTGCCACTCGCGAGACAGGAGCTCCCCCAGCAGTACCGCCTGGTTGAACCCGCGCTGGCGGAGACGCCGGACATGGAGCGGGACCGGCACCAGGAGGTCGGGCGCCTTTTCTGCAGCCAGGGGGGCCAGGCGGTCTGCCATGAGGAGCGCCAGGGGGCGGCGGACCTGCACCGCGCCATCGTACTTGAAGCGATGGATCAGGTCGCGGATCGCCCCCTCGTAGAGAAAGGCGGCACGGGCAGCGGCAAAGGGGGGCGGGGTGGTCAGGCAGGGGCCGCACGGGTGGTCGATCCCGGCCGGCGCCGGAAAGGGGACCCCGCAGACCGTGCAGAGAGGGGGCTCCACCGGCCGCGACGTGGCCAGGCAAGCCGGGCAGACGTGCACCCGCCCGGCATGGGGGATGAAACTGCGGCACTGGTGGCAGAGCGGCGGGAAGAAGAGGTCAAGGAGCCCGGAGAGCGGCCCGCGCCAGCCTTTGCCCCGTGTTCCGTTCCCTCCCACCACGTCCCGCTCCCCTGCCATCGCCCCTAGAATCCCAGGTCCTCGTTCACCACCAGCACCCGGAAATCGGTCATCCTCGGCCGACGGTCGAGTACCGTGGTGGCGCGGCAGAGCCGGTCCGGGGAGTTGCAGTCGCTGCAGAAACCGGTCTTGGCGCAGGGGGTATTGAAATTGAGCCGCTTGGCGTTGGGGGGCGTTGCCCATTCCTTGACCCGGCGGATGGCAGTGGCCAGGTCCCCCTCCACGAGCTTGTTCCTGCCGGCCACCACGATCACCTTCTTCGGCCCGAAGATCATGGCTGCGACCCGGTTGCCGGTGGCATCGATGTTTACCAGCCAGCCCGAGATGGTCAGGGCATTGGTGCCGGCCAGGAACAGGTCGCAGGTGAGCTGACGGCGCATGATGACGTCCTTCTCCTCCCGCGAGAGCCCCGGCGCGCTATGGTTGAGGATCTCCTTCCCCAGCACCGCAAGGCGCTCCTCGACCAGCAGCGACTTTACCCCCATGGAACCGCCGAATCCTATGGACTGGGCACCTTCGGACTCCTTGATGATGTAATCGTGCGCATCCTGGGCTGTCGGGCAGTAGACTGCCGTGAAACCGTTCTGCCCCAAGGCCTCAACCGCCTTCTGACATTTTTGTTCGTAGCTCCATCTGACCAGTACGGCTGTCTGTGACATACGACCGCTCCTTTCGTAAAAATCTACTGCCAATGTATAGCATACCGGACAACGCTTTTCAGCAGGTAACGCTTCAGTTTTCGTGTATGCTTCCGAAAAGAGTCTTCATATGCATTACCGGCTTCTCATCATAACCATCCTCGTCGTTCTCGGCCTGATCCCCTTCACCGCCCTTGGTGAGCGGGATGTGCGGGTCGGGGTCTATGACAATCCCCCCCTTTCCATCGTCAATGCAGACGGCACCGTGTCGGGCCTCAACGTCGACATCCTCAAGGAGATCGCGGTCAAGGAGAAGTGGCGCCTCTCATTCGTCACCGGCACCCTCGAGGAAGGTCTCAAGCACCTTTCGGACGGCGATATCGACATCCTGGCTTCCCTGGCATACTCCCCTGAACGGGCAGAGCGTTTCGACATCAGCACGGTCACCATCGTGGTCAACTGGGGTCAGGTCTATGCCGCCAGGGAAGGGATGCTGCAGTCCTTTCTCGACCTCGACGGGAAGCGGGTTGCCGTGGTCAAGGGAAACATCCAGTACAGCGGTCTCAAGGAACTGCTGCGGGATTTCGGTGTCAGCCCGCGATACGTCGAGGTCGACAGTTTCAAGAGGGTCTTCGAGCTCCTGCAGAAAAAACAGGTCGATGCCGGCGTGGTGGGGCGGTTCTTCGGCATGCTCAACGACGAGCGATACGGCGTCGTGGCAACCCCCATCGTTTTCAACCCCATCGAACTCAGATACGGTTTCCACAAAGGGGTCAACGCCGACCTGATCAGTGCGATCGACCAGGACCTGACCGCCATGAAGGCTGACCGGAACTCGATCTACCACAAGGCGCTGGAGCAGTACCTCCAGGTGGCAGCCAAAGGGGGGATGCCCCGCTGGGTGAAATGGCTGATCGGCATTGCAGGCGGGCTGTTCGCGGTCTTTTTCGCCCTGAGCGGGCTGTTGCGGCGGGAGGTGCAGCGGCGGACCGAGGATTTACAGAAGGAGTGCGAGGTGCGGCTCAGGACAGAGGATGCCCTTGCCGCAAGCGAGCAGAAATACCGTGAGCTGGTGGAATCGGCCAACAGCATCATCCTCAAGCTGGATACCGGCGGGGTCATTACCTTTGCCAACGATTTCGCCGAGGAATTTTTTCAACTCGACACGGAAGAGATCATCGGCCGGCATATCGTCGGGACCCTCCTCCCGGAAACCGAGAGCAGCGGGCGTGACCTGGCGGAGATGCTCGCAACGATCATGACCCACCCGGAGCGGCATCTCATCAATGAGAACGAATGCGTACGCAAGGATGGCAGCCGCCTCTGGGTTTCCTGGGCAAACCGTCCCCTCTTCGACGATAACGGCACCCTGATCGGCATCCTCTCCGTGGGACAGGACATCACCGACCGCCGGCTCTACGAGCAGCAGCTGGTCTATCAGGCAAACCACGACCTCCTGACCGGCCTGCCCAACCGGAACCTCCTGGCCGACCGCCTGCAGCAGGCCATGGCCATGTATGACCGCCATCCCTGCTTTCTCGGTCTGATCCTGCTCGACATCGACAACTTCAAGGTGATCAACGATACCCTGGGGCATGGTGCCGGCGACCTGCTGCTCATCGCATTCGCCGACCGGCTCCACACCATGCTGCGCAAGTCGGATACGCTTGCCCGGTTGAGTGGCGACGAATTCGTCATCCTGCCGGCCGACCTCCAGGAGAGTCAGGCAGCGGCTGTGCTGGCGGAAAAGGTGCTCTCCGCCATGGCGGCGCCATTCAGGGTCAACGATCGGGAACTCTACGTGACCGTCAGCATCGGCATTGTCGGCTATCCCGCGGACGGTGACAACATCGAGCTGCTGCTGCAGCACGCCGAAGCGACCATGTACGAGGCCAAGCGGGACGGGAAAAACGCCTTCCGGTTCTTTACCGGCGAGCTCAATCAGCAGATGCACGACCGCCTCTCCCTGGAGACGAAACTCCACCGCGCCCTGGAACAGGAGGAGTTCCTCCTCCACTACCAGCCCCAGGTGGATCTCCAGAGCAACACCATCACCGGCATGGAGGCCTTGATCCGCTGGAAAGGTTCAGACGGCGTCATCATCCCCCCCGGCGATTTCATCCCGGCGCTGGAAGAGAGCGGGCTGATCGTCCCGGTCGGCGAATGGGTCCTGGAAACGGCGTGCAAACAGGCGAAACAGTGGATCGACGAGATGGAGAAGCCGTTCATCATGTCGGTCAACATCTCTGCCCGGCAATTCCAGCGTTCGGAGATCGTCACACTCGTGGCCGAAATCCTCCAGGAAACGGGGCTGCCGGCCGAATGCCTCCGCCTGGAACTGACCGAAAGCCTCCTGATGATCGATTCGGAGACCGCGCTCGACAAGCTCCACCAGCTGAAGCACCTTGGCGTCTCCCTTTCCATCGACGACTTCGGCACCGGTTATTCGTCGCTCAGCTACCTGAAGAAGCTCCCGATCAGCGAATTGAAGATCGACCGGGCGTTTGTCACGAACATCCCCTCCGACAGCAGCGATACGGTTCTCGTCAACACCATCATCAGCATGGCCCAGTGCCTCAACCTGCATGTGGTGGCCGAAGGGGTGGAAACCGAGGAACAACGCACCTTCCTGGCCCAGCAGCAGTGCCCCACCTATCAGGGATTCCTCTTCAGCCGGCCGCTGCCGGTGGAACAATTCACCACCCTGCTCAAAGAGAATCAGCCCCTCGGATAGCACCCCGCTGAACAGAAACAACAGACCTTCTCCGGCTGCCCGGTCTGCACCCCGTCGGCCGGAGGCGTCAGATCACGCCCCGCAGCACTTCTTGTATTTCTTGCCGCTGCCGCAGGTACAGGGCTCATTCCTGCCGACCTTGGTGCTCCGGATCGGGACATTCCCGACGATCTTGCCGTCGGTAAAGAACCAGACATCCTCGACCTTCCGGAAGACGCCAACCTCATGATGGATATGCTGGGCACCCTTTCCTTCGTAATAGGCCTTGAACTCCACCTCGCCAGCCTGGTCCCCGGCCGTTCCGCCTCTGACGGCAAGGATTTCCAGTTTTTGCCATTCGGAGTTTTCCGACCACTCCTTTGTTCCGTCGTGATCGTACCCCTTCCGTCCGTCAGGATGGGTCGTTTCAAAGAGGTAGCCCATCTCCCCTTTCACATAGGCGCTGTAACGGGAACGCATCAGCTGTTCGGCGGTCTCGGCCTGTGCGGCACCGCTGATCAGGGGGCCGCAGCATGCGTCGTAGGCCAGCTGCGAGCAGCAGGGGCAGAGTTCCTGGGTCTGGGTCATCGTCTTCTTCTCCTTCGGTATCATATGATATGCGAAGGGGCGAAAGGCCCCTTCAGGATGCGCCGCGGCTACCGCAACGCCAGCTCCATCTCTTCCAGCTTCCTGATCCGGTCGCGCAGCTCTGCCGCACGCTCGAATTCCAGCTCCTTCGCCGCGGTAAGCATCTGCTTGCGCAGCGATCTCACGAGGCCGGGGATCTCCTTGGGGGAGACATACTCTTCCTGCTCCTCGGCAGCCACGGGGATAGTGAAATAGTCCTTCTCCTCGATGGAATCGAGGATGCCCCCGAACCCCTTCTGCACCGACTGCGGAGTAATGCCGTGCTCAAGATTGTAGGCGACCTGCAGGGCGCGGCGGCGGCCGGTTTCGTCGATGCACGCCTGCATGGAGCGGGTCACGATATCGGCGTACATGATGACCCGGCCGGCCACGTTGCGGGCGGCCCTGCCACAGGTCTGGATGAGCGAGCGGGCAGAGCGGAGAAACCCTTCCTTGTCTGCATCGAGGATGGCGACCAGTGAGACCTCGGGGATGTCGAGCCCCTCGCGCAGCAGGTTGATCCCCACCAGGACGTCGAAGAGCCCCTTGCGGAGATCGCGGATGATCTCCATCCGCTGGATGGTGTCGATGTCCGAATGGAGATAGCGGACCCTGACCCCCACCTCCTGGTAGAAACCGGTCAGCTCCTCGGCCATTCGCTTGGTCAGGGTGGTTACCAGCACCCGCTCGCCGCGTGCCACGGTCAGCCGGATCTCGTGAAGCAGATCGTCCACCTGGCCGGATGCGGGGCGGATAACGATCTCCGGGTCAACCAGGCCGGTGGGGCGGATGACCTGCTCCACCACCACGCCGTCGCTCCGCTGCAGCTCGTGGTCCGCCGGGGTTGCAGAGACATAGACCGTCTGGGTGAGCTTCTCCTCGAATTCCTTGAAGTTGAGCGGCCGGTTGTCCAGGGCCGCGGGCAAACGGAAACCGTACTGAACCAGGGTCTCCTTGCGGCTCCGGTCGCCGCGGTACATCCCCCCGACCTGCGAAACGGTGATATGCGACTCGTCCACAAACAGCAGGAAATCGCGGGGGAAATAGTCGATCAGGGTATAGGGGGGCTCGCCCGGTTTGCGGTTGTCGAAATAGCGGGAATAGTTCTCTATCCCCTGGCAGAATCCCATCTCTTCCATCATCTCCAGGTCGAACATGGTCCGCTGCTCGATCCGCTGGGCCTCCACCAGCATGTTCTGCTCCCTGAACCACTGGATACGCTCGCGCAGATCGACCCGGATCTCCTCGATGGAGCGGTCCAGGGTCTCGCGGGTCGCCACGTAGTGGGAGGCCGGAAAGATCGCGCACTTGGAGAGGCGGTTCAGCACCTGGCCGCGCAGGGGGTCGATCTCGGAGATCGCCTCCACCGAATCGCCGAAGAATTCGACGCGCACGGCCCGCTCGTCGTCATGGGCAGGGAAGATCTCCACGATGTCGCCGCGCACCCGGAAGGTGCCGCGGTGGAAATCGATGTCGTTCCGCTCGTACTGGATCTCCACCAGCCGCTTCAGCAGGGTGTCGCGGCCATAGTCGTCCCCCTGGCGGAAAAAGACGTGCATGGACTCGTATTCGGCCGGCGAGCCGATGCCATAGATGCAGGAGACCGAGGCGACGATGATCACGTCGCGGCGGGTCAACAGGCTCCTGGTGGCCGAATGACGCAGCTTGTCGATCTCGTCGTTGATGGAGGAGTCCTTCTCGATGAAGGTGTCCGTGGTGGGGAGGTATGCCTCGGGCTGGTAGTAGTCGTAATAGGAGACGAAATACTCAACGGCATTGCCGGGAAAGAGCTCCTTGAACTCCCCGTAGAGCTGGGCCGCCAGGGTCTTGTTGGGGGCAAGAACCAGGGCGGGCCGGTCGAGCCGGGCGATGACATTGGCCACGGTAAAGGTCTTGCCCGATCCGGTGACCCCGAGCAGGACCTGGTGCCGGTCGCCGCGGAGGATCCCCTCCACCAGTTCGTCGATGGCACGGGGTTGGTCCCCCCGCGGGATATAGCTGCTGGATAGCTGGAAAGCGCCCATGGGGGGCATCATAGCACGGAGGGATCTGCAGTGCAGCGGTAAACTTCTAAGACCCCAATCCCCTTGATTTTTTGATAGTACAATGCAATACTACACCATCGCTCATCCCATGGAGGTATCCCATGTTCGGTTTCGGCATGCCAGAATTGCTCATTATCCTTGTCATCGTCCTGGTGGTTTTCGGCGCCGGCCGACTCCCCGAGATCGGCAGCGCCCTGGGCAAGAGCATCAAGAACTTCAAGAAGGCATCGGATGCAAAGGAAGAGATCGAGATCAAACCCCGCAAAGACTCGGACAGCACCAAGAACAGCTGATTTTGCTCCCTGGCATGAAGCGGCCCCTGTCCCGGCATAAACGCCTGGTGCAAGGACCGCTTTTTCCGTTTTCAGCGCACCCTTTTTTCAAAACCCTCCCCACGACTCCCCTTTACCCTTGTCCAGCCCTGCCGGCCGGTGATTCCCGACTATTTGCACGGGGAATACCGATGTCCGATTGCCAGTTGGTAACGGCGATGTATAATTAATGAATCCGCCGCAACGGGAGTGCGCAACGCGAGGAGATTCCCATGGCAGGGCGCAGCTTTTCACGACTTCCCATCCACCTGGAAGCGACCATCACCTACAACGACACGGTGATCGAGGGTTCACTTGAAAACATCAGCCTGAAGGGCGTTTTCGTCAGGACCACCCAGCAGATCCCCCAGGACGGCACCGTAACCATCACCATCTACCACCACTCCAAGGACCGCCGGATATGCCGGATGAACGCCAGGGTCATCAGGGTGACCCCTGAAGGGGTGGCACTGGAACTGGAAAAGACCCTTCTCGACTGCGAATAATCTCTCCTATTTCAGACGCGGAAAGGCCCGGCAGATTGTCGGGCCTTTCCTTTTTCATGCCGGTTGTGTTGTGGCCCAAGCCTATGCTGCCAGCCTGAACTGCCCCACCAGGCGCTGCAGTTCCGTGGCAAGGCCGGCAAGTTGCGCGGCTGCAGTGGCCGACTCCTGGGCACCCCGTGCGGTCTCCTGCACAATCTCGGTGATCTGGTGGATATTGCTGGTGATCTCCCCGGTAGTGGCGGTCTGCTCCTCGGCAGCGGTGGCGATCTGGTTGACCTGCATGGTCACCGTATTGATCTGCTCCAAGATCGCCTGCAGTGACTGACCAGAGCGGGCAGCCTCGGTAGTGCCGCTCTCCACTTCCTGGACACCTTCTTCCATGGCTGTCACGGCGCTCTTGGTCTCGCTCTGGATAGCCTTGATCATATCGCCGATCTCGCGGGTCGCCTTGGTGGTCCGCTCGGCCAGAGCCCGCACCTCGTCGGCTACCACCGCAAAACCGCGCCCCTGCTCGCCGGCCCTGGCCGCCTCGATGGCAGCGTTCAATGCCAAGAGGTTGGTCTGGTCGGCAATGTCCTCGATAGTGCCGATGATCTCGCCGATCTGGTCGCTCCGTGACCCCAGGCTCTCCACGCTCCTGGCGGTCTCGTGCACCCTGCCGGCGATCCGGTTCATGACCTGCACGGTGGCGTTCACCACCTCGGCACCGGCAGTGGCGGTGCTGTTGGCCCGGTACCCCCCTTCGGCCGCTGCCTGACAGTTCTGGGCAATGTCGCCGGAGGTGGCCGACATCTCCTCAGCAGCCGTTGCCACGGTCCCGGCCTGGGACGCCACCTCTTCGGCACCGGTTGCGATCTGCACGGCCGTCCCCTGCAGCTGGTTGGCCGCTGCGGCAAGCTGTGCCGACGTGCTGCTAATGGTGGCGATCATGTTGCTCATGCTGTCCACCATCCGGTTGAAATCGCGCCCCATGTCCCCCAGCTCGTCGTCGGAAACGATCTCCGCCTTTTGCGTCAGGTCACCGCCGGCAATCCGCTGCACCGACTCACCGATTGCCTTCAATGCGCGGAAGATCCCCCGCATGATGGCCACACTGGCCAGCATCAGCAGCAGAGCGGCAACAACGGCGCAGACGATCTGCAGGATCAACAGCTTGTGAGCGGTTGCCGTGGCTTCTGCGCGAGCTTTCTCGAAACTGGCACTGGCAACCTTTTCCATTTCATCCAGGGCAAGGCGCAACGGCTTGTCGACACCCTTGATGCTCCGATCAACCGCGGCAATGTCGTCGCTTGTGCTCCGCGCCGCCACGAGTGCATCGATGCTCTTGCGATAGTCATCCATCAGGGCAACAGCCTTGTCGCCAAGGGCCTTTTCTTCGCCCGAGGCATTCTTCAGGTAATCGGCAAGGCTTTTGTCGATCTCGCCGACCCGTGTGCGGAACCCCTGCACGTACTTGTCGTCCTTGCGGAGCAGGTAATCCTTATACGCTTGAACGGCAAGGCCCAATCTGTCCTGCGCATCCATGGCGGCATTCACCTGCGCAACTTCCTCGTTGACGAGCTGTTCGTTCTTGTTGATCAGGTTGGTGATGACGAATGCCGAAAGACCGGTGATGATTGCAAAGACCAGCATGGTGAAGATGGTCAGCCCCCCCAGTTTCTTCTTTATGGTTAACCGCATGTAGTACGACCTCCGTACAAATATTATTGACATCCAATATTCAACTTATCGGATGGGTGTAAATAAATTTTACACATATTTGTGCGTGTAAAGAAATTTAACGCGGGCGAACTACAGGACCCGTTCCAGGCCGGCGAACCTGACCAGCAGTTTCTTGGGCCCCACGGAGTTGAACCAGACGATCACCTTCTGCTCGTTGCCAATCCCCTCGATGCGGCGGATGGTGCCGACGCCGAACTTGACGTGACGCACCTTCATCCCCAGCACGACCTCGCTCGGCTCGTCGGGGACCACCTCCACCTCCGGCGGACCCGCATCCTCCTCCATCCGGTCAAACACCGCTCCCAGGTTGTGACCGGGACTCTCTTCCCTGCTGCTCCCCGTTGGCAAGGCGTTCCATGCCCGGCCCTGGTCCGGAGTCCCCCATTCCCTCGGGGCTTCGTCCTCCAGGTCGAGGAGTTCGCGGGGAACGTCGCCGATGAACCGGGACGGCGGGTTCATCTGGTCCTGGCCAAAGACCCGCCGGCGGCGGGCATTGGTGAGGTAGAGACGGCGCATGGCCCGGGTCATGCCGACATAGCAGAGCCGCCGCTCCTCCTCCATCTGGTCGGGGTCGTCCAGGGAGCGGACATGGGGAAAGAGCCGCTCCTCCATGCCGACCATGAAGACCAGGGGGAACTCCAGCCCCTTGGCCGCATGGAGGGTCATCAGGGTCACGCAGTCGCGCCCCTTCTCCCCCCGCTCCAGGTCGGAGATAAGCGCCACCTGCTCCAGGAAGGGGGCAACCCCCTTCTCGTCGGCACCCTGCTCGAACTCGGCCATGGCAGCCAGCAATTCCTGCAGGTTCGCGAGGCGGTCGCTCGCCTCGTCGCTCCGCTCCTCCTTCAGCCTGGCCTCGTAACCGGTCTCCCGGATGATCCTGGCGGTCAGCTCTTCCAGGGAGAGCGCATCGAGCAGGGCGACAAAGCCGTCCACCAGGGCGACGAACCCGGCGAGCTTCCCCCGCGGGCCTGCTGCCAGCATCCCTCCTTCGCTTGCCCTGCACACCGCCTGGAACAGGGTGATCCCCGTCGTGGCCGCCACCTCCGCCACCTTCTCCATGGTGGCGTGACCGATCCCCCGTGGCGGGGTATTGATCACCCTTCTCAGCGCCACCTCGTCGGCCGGATTGACCAGCAGCTTCAGGTAGGCGAGGATATCCTTCACCTCCATCCGCTCGTAGAATCGGGTCCCGCCGACCATGCGGTACGGTATCCCGTCGGCGACCAGGGCGTCTTCAACCGGCCGCGACTGGGCATTGGTCCGGTAAAAGACCGCCACCTCGTCGAGCAGGGTCCCCTGCCGCTGATGACGCGCGATCTCGCGGCAGACGAAACGTGCCTCCTCCCGCTCGCTCTCCAGGCGGCGGTAGACGATCGGCTCCCCTTCCAGGTTGTCCGTCCAGAGGGTCTTGGCCTTGCGGCCCCGGTTCTTGGCCACCACGGCACCGGCAGCGCCGAGGATGGTCCGGGTGGAGCGGTAGTTCTGCTCCAGCTTCACCACCGTGACACCGGGAAAGTCCTTCTCGAAATCGAGGATGTTGCGGATGTCGGCCCCGCGCCAGCGGTAGATGGACTGGTCGTCGTCGCCGACAACGCACAGGTTGCGCCGCTCCCCGGCCAGAAGCTGCACCAGCCGGTACTGGATGGCGTTGGTGTCCTGGTATTCGTCCACCAGCAGCCAGCGCCAGCGGTCGCGGTAGCGCTCCAGCACCGCCGGCTCCTGCTCGAACAGCTGCACCGTCAACAGCAGCAGGTCGCCGAAATCGAGGGCGTTGCACTTTTTCAGCCGCTCCTGGTAGGCCGTGTAGACCCTGGCAAGGACCGCATGGCTGAAGTCGGCGGGGATATCGGCGGGAAACCTGCCGTTGTTCTTGCAATCGTCGATGGCAGCAGCCAGGGAACGGGGGGTAAAGCGCTTTTCGTCCAGGTTCAGCCCGGCGATGATCTCCTTGAGGATCTTCTCGCTGTCGCCGTCGTCATAGATGGCAAAAGTGCTGTCATAGCCGAGATGGTGAATCTCGCGGCGCAGGATGCGGGCGCAGGTGGAGTGGAAGGTGGAGATGAGCGGCAGTTCCCCCGGACCAAGCGACTTTTCCACCCGGTCGCGCATCTCGCCGGCTGCCTTGTTGGTGAAGGTGACCGCCAGGATCTGCCAGGGGAGGACGCCCCGCTCGCGGATCAGGTGGACGATCCGGTGGACAATGACGCGGGTCTTGCCCGAACCGGCGCCGGCGAGGATGAGGAGCGGCCCCTCGCCATGGAGGACCGCTTCGCGCTGGGGTGGATTGAGATATTTCAGAGTCATCGTCATGGCCTTGTCAGAAAAGAGGTGTGGAAAACGGGGAGGGATATCCGGGCTCAAGAGGGCACTCTACTACACGCCCGCAGCCAAAGGCAACGTGTTTCAGGGTCTGGAAGTGGCAGGAAACGGCCCGTGGGGCGCAGGAATGAGCAGAGGGGCGGAAACCTACGAACAAGGGGAAAGGAGGACTACCCGGTCGGCCAAAGCCAGGCAGGCGGGCCGGTGGGTGATGACCAGCACGGTCTTCCCCCTGGTCCGGTCAGCGAGCCGCGCCACGACCAAGCGCTCGGTAGCGGCATCCAGCCCCTCGGTCGGCTCGTCCAGGAGCAGAATCGGCGCATCCTTCAGAAGCGCCCGGGCCAGGGCTATCCGCTGCGCCTCACCACCCGACACGGCGCTCCCCCCCTCACCCACCGGGGTCTCCAGCCCCTGGGGGAGCCCGGCAATCCAGTCAGCCAGGCCGGCATCCGCGACCGCTGTCCTGAGCGTCTCCGCATCTGCTGCGGGATTGCCCAGCAGGATGTTCTCCCGGATGGTGCCGTTGAAGAGGTGGGGCCGCTGGGGGACCGCGGCGATCAGGCTGCGCAGATCGTCGCTCGCCATGTCGCTGATCTCGACCCCGCCGACAGCGATGCTGCCGGTATAGGCACGGAAGCGGAGCAGCACCTCGGCGACCGTGCTCTTGCCGATGCCGCTCGGGCCGGTCAGCGCTACCCGCTCCCCCTCCCCGACCCCCAGGCTGAACCGCTGCAGCACCGGCAGGGCCGGGTCGTAGGCGCAGCCCACGTCGTGAAAGACAATGCCGGTGCCGGACGGCAGGGGAGAGGGGATCGCGGGATCGGGAACCGGCTCCGGGGCATCGGCCAGCGCCCTGATCCGCCGGGCAGACTGGGCTGCAGCCGGGATCGACTGCAGCGCAACCGCGAGCGGACCGGCAGCCTCGAAGGCGGCAGCCGCGAACAGGAGCAGCATGACCAGCGACGGGCCGGGCAGCCCTCCCTGGCTCACCGCCGCTCCCCCGGCCAACAGGACCGCGGCAACGCCGGACCCGGCGCAGGCGATGCTTCCCGCCTGGATCAGGCCGGCGATTGCCCCCAGCCGGTCCTGCGTGGCAACGAGCCGCGCGGAGAGATCGTCGACCCTTTGCGCCTGCAGCTCTGCGGCACCGAGCAGGATCAGCTCCTCCGCCCCCAAAAGCCCCTCGGTCACTGCACTGCGGAGTTCGCCGGCCAGCTCTGCCGACTCCGCGCCGGGTGCGGCAGCGAGATGCCTGCCCCAGAGGGGGAGCAGCAGACCGGCCAGAAGGAGAAAGACCAGCAGGACGCCCGCCACTGCCGGGCTCCAGAAAGAGGCGAACAGCACCGCCCCGAGGATCGAGAGGCCGCCGACCGCCAGCGGAGCCAGGATGCGCAGGTAGAGGGACTCCAGGGCATCCACGTCGGCGCGCAGCCTGCCGGCCACGTCCCCGCCGGCGTACCGTTCCAGCCCGGCCGGGGCCTGGGGGACCAGCCGCCGGAACAGCCAGACCCGCAGGTCGGCCAGCACCCTGAAGCCTGCCTCGTGGGTTACCAGCCGCTCGGCATAGCGGCCGACGGTCCGGACAATGGCCAGGCCGCGGATGGCAGCGGAGGGGAAGAAATAGTTGAACGGCACACCGCTCGCCCCGGCAACCGCCATGGAGGCGATGAACCAGCCGGAAACCGCCATCAGGAGGGTATTGGCGATAATGACCAGCACCCCGAGCAGGATGCCGGCCACCATCCACCACCACTGGCGTCGGGCAACCGCGAGGATGCGCAGGAGCTCCCTCATGCGCCCCCCACTTCTGCCAGGAATTCAGCCGGCGTGGTGAGCTGCTCCAGTCGGCCGCCGGCAAGCACTGCGACACGTCCGGCCCGGCGGATGGTCTCTTCGCGGTGGCTGATGACGAGGACCGTCCGCCCCCTGGCCAGCCGCTCCAGCGCCTCCCCCACCAGCCGCTCGTTTTCGCGATCGAGCCCGGCGGTCGGTTCGTCCAGGATCACCAGCGAGGCATCGCGCAAAAAGGCACGGGCCAGGGCTAGCCGGCGCAGCTCCCCGCCGGACAGACCGGCGCCGCGGTCCCCCAGCAGGGTATCCAGGCCGGCAGGCAGGCGTTGCACGAAATTCGCGGCCGAGGCAGCGGCCAGGGCGCGCCCGATGGCCGCATCGTCCGCATCCGGCCGGCCCAGAAGGATATTCTCCCGGATCGACCCGGTGCAGAAGAACGACTGCTGCGGCACCAAAGCCAGCATGGCCCGCCAGGCAGCAGGATCGCACTCGGCCAGGTCGATGCCGTTCACCGTGACCCTGCCGGCTTCGGGCCTGGCCAGGCCGGTAAGGAGGCGGACCAGGGTGGTCTTGCCGGTACCGCTCTCACCCACCAGGGCGGTCAGGCTGCCGGCCGGGAGCTCCAGGTCGATCTCCGACACCCCGCCCCGCTCCCCTTGGTAGCGGAAGGTCACCCCTTCGAAGCGGACCGTCGGCGCGCCCGGCAACAGGGTCCGTACCCCTCCCTCGGTCGCAGCCGGGGGGATGGTCAGAAGCGGCGCGATCCGCTCGGCCGCAGCCACCCCCTGCATGCGGGCATGGTAGGAGAGGCCGAGGTTCCGCAGCGGCAGGTAGAACTCGGGGGCGAGCAGCAGGACGAACAGGCCGTCGACAAGGGAGAGCCCCCCCCCCAGCAGGCGGAAGCCGATGATCACCGCCACCACGGCCGTGCCGACCGTGGCGAAGAACTCCAGGGTAAAGGCGGAGAGAAAGGCGACGCGCAGCACCGCCATGGTCCCCTGGCGATACGCGGCCGAAACCCGGGCCACCGCCTCTGCCTCACGCCGGACCGCGCCGAAGAGCCGCAGGTCGGGAAGACCCTGCACCAGGTCCAGCAGGTGCCCGGACATCCGGGACAGTATCCCCCACTGGCGACGGTTGAGGCTTTCCGAGCCGCGGCCGATGAGCACCATGAGCAGAGGGATGAAGGGGGCGGAAAAGAGGAGGACCAGCCCGCCGCGCCATTCGGCAGGCATCACCGCCAGCAGGGTAATGGGAGGAAGGAGGGCAGCCAGGACAGCCTGGGGGAGGAAGCGGGCGATGTAGGGCTCCAGCCCTTCCACTCCGGCAGTGACCGCTTCCACCAGCGGACCGGTCTCTTCACCGGCGAGCCCGGCAGGCCCCAGGAGCTGGAGCCGGCGAAAGAGCCTGCTCCGCACCTGCTCCTTCACCCTGCCGGCAACCGCCGTGGAGCGGCGCTCCACAAAGAAGGCCAGGATTGCGCGGCCCACTGCCAGAAGCGCCACGACAGCGGTTAGGGGAACGATCGCCGGAAGCTGCGCCCGGTCGATCACCAGCCTGTGACAGGCCTCGGCCAACAGCCGCGCCTGGACGACGATCAGCACCCCGGCCACGACGGCCGCACAAACGATCCGGACCAGTTCTCCCCGCAGGGCCAAGGTCTCGTCGAGCAGCCATCGCTCGGGCTGCAGGGGAGAATCCGGCCGGTCGCCGCGGCTCAGGAGCGGCACGAGCTATCCTGCCGGGGCATGGAGGCAATGCTGAACGAGAAGACCGCGCCCTTGCCGGTTTCCCCTTCTGCCCAGACCTCGCCGCCGTGGCGGTGGACTATCCGCTGCACCGTGGCAAGGCCGATGCCGGTCCCTTCGAACTCGCTGCCATGGAGCCGCTGGAACGCGCCGAACAGCCTGTCGGCATACTGCATGTCAAATCCGGCGCCATTGTCGCTGACAAAGAATGCCGACCGTCCGTCGATCTCCGTTTTCCCCACCCGGATGACGGCGTGCTCAGTCTTGGAGGTATATTTCCAGGCATTGGCAAGCAGGTTCTCCATTACCAGGTTGAGCAGCACCGGATCGCCGCAGGCGATCAGCCCCTCCTGTGCGGAAAAGTCGACCCGCCGCTCAGGCTCTGTTTCGCGGAGGGTGGCAAAAACGGTCCTGGCGCAACTGCCGAGATCCACATCCATGAAACGCATCTCGGATCTTACGACCCGCGACAGCTCCAGCAGGTCGTCGATCAGCCGCTCCATCCGCTCGCTCGCCACGACGATCCGGCAGAGGTGCTCAACCCCGGCAGTATCCAGCCTCTCCCGGTAGTCTTCGAGCACGATCCTGCTGAAGCCGGACATATGGCGCAGCGGGGTGCGCAGGTCGTGGGAAACCGAATAGCTGAACGCCTCCAGTTCCCGGTTGAGCCGCTCCAGCTGGGAGGTGCGCTCCGCCACCCGCAGCTCCAGATCCTGGTTGAGGTTGCGGACCTTGTCCTTCTCCTCCAGCAGCTGCTCCTGGGACAACAGGAATGCCTCCACCTGCTGGCGGAGCTCCTCCTCGGTCGCCGCCAGCTCCTCGTATTGCTCCTCCAACTGCTGCTCCCGCACCTCGACAGCCTGGACCATGGCGGCGAAGTTTTCGTTCAACTGCTCGACCTCCCGGTAATCCGAGGAAGGGAGCGATATGTCATAGGTGCCGACCGCCAGCTGCCTGCTGCTCTCCACCAGCCGCTGCAGGGTGCCGGTGATCCGCCGTACGATCAGGCCAGCAAAAAACAGGCTGAAGATGCCGATGCCGACCAGCAGCAGCAGGTTCCTGAGAAGCAGGTGGTTGGCCCCGGCCACGATCCGCTCTTCGGGGATCTCGACCCTGACGAAGAAATAGGGGCGGGTTGTCAGGGAGAGGCGCAGCCGTTTGTATGCGTGGAGCTTCCTCCCCCCGTCTGCTGCATCCTCGTAGAAGACCCCCTCGTCGGTAGCGGCCCCGACCATCTTCATATACGGCCCCCGGTCGTCCGGTGTACCGATCGGGCCACTCCCCATGCCCGAACGAAACAGCACGGTTCCCCGGTGATCGGTCACGATCAGCCGCGCATCCTCCCGCATCATGTGCAATTGCAGCAGCGAGGAGAACTGTTCCAGATTGCAGCCGGCCTGCAGAATGGCAATGGGGTGACGCTCGGGAGAAAGGACGGGAAAGGCGAAATTCAACATCGGCTTTTTTGCCGTCCGGCCGATGATATATTCGCCAACGCTGAAATCGCCATAGCTCAAGGCATCGCGATAATACTTGCGGTCGGTGATGGAGACCCGACCCGGGAGCGGAATGGCGGAAGAGAAGAGGCTACCGTCGGGTAATGCGGCCTGCAGGCTGTTGTAGGCGGGATTCTTCTTGAGGATATTGGCAAACAGGCGATTGCAGGCTGCCACATCCCGTGCCTGCACCTGGGGGGTCTCGGCCAGCGTGACCAGCATGCTGTGGGTCCCCTCGACGAACCGCTCCAGGGAGAGCGCTTCATAGCAGGCCAGGTCGAGGGCGATGTTTTCCGCATCCTTGACGGCATCGGTACGTATCTTCATGCCGGTGGAGACGATGATTGCCGTGACGGCAACCAGGACGATCAACACCATGACCTGCAGTTGCATCCGTATCGACCTGCCAAGGAGGCAGCCGATCTTCATGGGGATGCCCGGAAATAATCAGGAGTGAAACCCATCTCTTCAACGCCCCCAGCCCGATAAAATAACAAACCGACAACGGTCGGATGCAGATCAGTATACCATGCCATTTGTATCTGGCAGGTGTTGTACGCAAACAGGTGCATGGCGAACCGCAACAGTTCCCGATCCGTCAGGCCGGCATGATCAGCATGCCTTTCTTCAGAACCCGTGACAAAGGGCCCGGCAGTCGCCGGACCCTTTGTCACCTCTCCTGGGCAAGCCCCTTATGGCAGGAATTCGCGGGTATTGTAGTCAATGAGGTACTGCTCGTGGTCGGCATCCGTCGGGTACGCCTCGGGAGACGGCGGCGGATAATCGCTCATGCCGTGGAACGGCAGCGGCTCGACCTGATTGGAGGTGGTCAGGGTCTTGTACCACATGTCGGACTTGAACACCAACCCCCTGACCTGGCCCGGCTGCGGCGCGCCGGGCGACGGGAACGCCAGGTCGATCCGGTCGCCATGGCGCATGATGACGAACTTGTCGTCCCGCGTCGTCAAGAGGTCGCCCACTTCGCCGTACCGGGTGAAACTGCCGAAGGCAAGGCCCGACTCCAGGACCGGCAGATTCACGTCACTGGCAATGATCCTGCTGTGCAGCGTCCCCATGGTCTGTATCGCCGCCCCTCCCATCAGCAGGTTGCCGGAGACCGCCGCGATCTCCTGCAGGTTGATGGCGACGGGCGCCGAGTCGTCGAGCCTGAACCGGTCCACGACCCAGCGGGAGCCCTTGCGGATCCCCAGGTGGACCCTGATCCGGTGGTCGGAGCTTAAGAAGAGCCCGGAGAGGTCCACCACCATGGTCTTCAAGTCGCCCGCTATGGTCCCCATGGAGGTGACCTTCACCCAGTTCCCGTTCTGGTCCACCAGTTCCACGTAAGGCTGGATGGTGACCGCCGAGGTGTATTTCTTGACGCTGTAGACCGACCAGCCGTCGATCAGCAGCTTGGCGCTCCCGGGGCGCTGGATGGTGCCGAAATCCAGGGTGTAGTAATTCAGCCCGTTCAGGTCGATGGAGGCGGGGTTGTTGTCCAGTGCTGCCACCGCGGGGAGCACGTCGACACCGTTCTGGTCGGTTGCCGCAACCGGCACGATCGGGTCCTTGATGGTGTAGACCCTGAACGGATTGGCATAGCCGTAGTTATAGGTGTTCTCCGCGCCGGAAGTGACGATCCCGTATCCTTCCGGGTAATCCGCCACCAGGAGCTTCGCCTCGTCGACAAAGGCGATCTCCGGCAACGATTCGCGAAGCTTGACCCGATACATGCCGTCACTGTCCGCAACGAGCCGGTCGAGGCTGGCGTAGGCCGGCTGGTAGAGGTTGGTGTCCTTCTTGATGTTCGACGGCGGCAACCCGATGATCGGCCCCTGGAGGTCGGTGACATAGCTGTAGCTGCCGCCGTCGAAGGCAAAGACCAGCGGGCAGCTGCTGGCATAGCAGCTGTACGGGTCGTTGGTGTCACTGAAGGTGTTGGAAGCGGACCAGGCCGACTCCTTGGTCGTGGTCACCGCATCACGGGCCTTCACCCGCCAGGTGTGGGAGCTCCAGGCCCCGGACCAGAAGGAGAAGGTCGTGCCGCTCTGCCACGGTTTCTGCACGCCGTCGAGTTCCACCGCATACTCCACCGCATGGCCGTTGGGCGCAGTCACCATGCTCCAGGAGAGCGTGAGGTAGGTATCACTGCAGCCGCCATCGTAACTGCCGAGCGGCGTGATAACGGGAGACGGCAGGAATGGCTGCACCGTTACCGTGAAGCTCTGGGTCACGCTGCTGCCCGCCATGCTGGCGGACACCGTCACCGGATGGCTGCCGAGCTGGCTCGACGTCGGGGTCCAGTTGATGGTCCCCATGGCAGAGATGGTCATGCCCGTGGGGGCGGTAGTGAGGGCATAGGCGGGGACGCCGCCTGCCGGGTCCACCGCCACGGCCGGATAGGCGTAAGCGAGTTCCTCCCACGCCGAGACGACCGGTGTCGAGACGAAGAAGAGTTCGTGGTTCTCCGCCACAATCACCGTGAAGGTCTGGGTGCCCTGCCGCACGCCGTCGCTCACCCTGGCCGTGACGGAATTCCCGCCGACCTGGGAGGCCGCAGGGATCCAGGAGATGACCCCGCTCCCCGAGATGGCCATCCCGGCCGGTGCCGCGTCGAGGCTGTAGGTGAGCGGATAACCGTCGGGATTGTTCACGGCCAGGGCGTAACTGTAGGGTATCCCGCTCTTGGCAGCGGTGACGGCTGTAGAGGTGATGGTCGGGGCATGGCCCTGGCCGACGTTGATGGTATAGTTCTGGGGCGTTGCGGCTGCCCCGTCGCTGACGCTGACCGTAACCGGCACCGCAGCGGCCGGATCGACAGGGGTCCAGGTCACCAGTCCGGACGGAGAGACCACCATCCCGGCGGGCGCCGTGGTAAGGGCATAGGACAGGCTGTCGCCATCCGGGTCGGTGGCAACGATCTGGTAGCTGTAGAGCTGTCCGGCCGTAACCGTTGTGACCGCGCCGGAGGTGATGACCGGCGGGCGGTTCAGGTTGCCGACGGTGACGACGAAGCTCTGGTCGGTGCTCCGTGCGGCTGTGTCGGTTACCCGGACGGTCACGTTCCAGGAGCCGCCCTGGTTGAAATCAGGGGTCCAGCCGACCAGCCCGCCAGCGGAGATGGTCATGCCGGACGGCTTGGAGGCAAGGCTGTAGGTCAGGCTCCCGCCGCCGGTGGCGGTGGCGATGACGGCATAGCTGTATGCGCTCCCCTCGGTTGCAGTGACGGGCGGGGTGGAGGAGATCACCGGCGCATCGCTCGGCCCGACGGCGCAGGTCATGTCGCCGGAGAGGTAGGCCGGCGTCGTCACCGAGGCCTGGTTGCTGTAGGTGGAATAGGAGGCGCCACGGTAGGCCCGCAGGCGGTAGGCATAGCTGCTCTGCGGATCGATGCCGGTGGTGTCGATGAACGAGGTCACCCCGGCACCGACGCTCGCCAGTGGCGCCCAGTCGCCGTTCCAGAGCTGCCCCTCGATGGCGTACCCGTCTTCCCCGCCGGTGCCGTTCCAGTTGAGGCGGATGGAGACGGAGTTGATGGGGGTAGCTGCGAGCGCCGTGGGGGACTCCATGACCGTATAGGAGCAGGCCGTGTTGCTGTAGCCGCTCAGCCATGAATTCGTGGTGGTCTTGTAGCTGCGGACCCTGAAACAGTAGGTGGTTGCCGGTGCAAGACCGGTCCGGGCAAAGGTGGTTATCCCCGCCGCCACCCGCGCGACCTCGGCAAAGCTGGCGCACCCGCTGCCGCTGCAGCTTTCAATGGCGAAACCCGTCTCGTCGCCTGTCGTGTCGCTCCAGACCAGGTTGATCTGGGAGGTGGAGGAGGGCGATGCCGTCAGGGCCGTCGGTGCCTGGGGTGCCGGGGTAGTTGCTGAAGCCACCCCGCTGTAGGGCGAATCCCAGGCATAGGGGACGGTTCTCGTCGTCCTGACCCGGTAAGAATAGGCGGTGCCGGCTGCGACAGCGGTATCGGCATAGCTGGTGGCGGTCGTCGCAGTAACGGCTATCTCGCGGAAGTCGGTGCAGGCAGCACCGGTGCACCGCTCGATGCGGAAACCGGTCTTGCTCGTGTTGGTATCGCTCCAGGCAAGGTTCACCTGGGTGGTGTTGAACGGCACAGCCGTCAGGCCGGTCGGCGCGGCGATGCTCGTTGCTGCGCCGGCAACCTCGCTCAGGGTCTCCCAGCCGCAGGTTGCGGTCTTGTAATCCCGTACCCGATAGGAATAGCTGTTGCCCGCTACCACGCCTGCATCGGCATAACTGGTGCTGCCCGCAGCCAGGAGTGCGATGGTGACAAAGGAGCTGCAGCCGGAACCGGCGCAGCGCTCGATGGCGAAACCGGTTTCGTCGCTGGTCGGGTCGTTCCAGGCCAGGTCGATTCTCCCTTCCGACACCTCGCTGGCAGTGAGGGACGGAGTCGCGGGGGTAAGCGTCGTGACCTCCACCTCGCCGCTGTAGGGGGTATCGTACGGCACCACCGTGCTGGTCGCCCTGACCCGGTAGCGGTAAGTCACGCCGTTGCATGCCGTGGCATCGCGGTAACCGACCGCGTTGGCAGCGGCCACGGCTATCTGGGCAAAGTCGCTGCAGCCGCTCCCCAGGCAGCGCTCGATCTTGAAGCCGGTTTCGTCGACGGTGTTGTCGGCCCAGCCGAGCAGGGCCTCGGTGGTCGTGGCGGTTGCCGAAAGATTGGAGGGCGCACCCTGGGATGGGGTTGTCGCGGATACGACGGCGCTGTAGGGAGAATCCCAACCGAGCGTGCCGTTCGTCGCCCTGATCCGGTACTGGTAGGCGGTGGCGCTGACTACGGTCGCATCGGTCCACGTCGTGCTGTTGGCTGCCGACGTGGCGATCTCGGCAAAGTCAGCGCAGCCGGCACCGGTGCAGCGTTCGATCCGGAAACCGGTCTCGGATGCAACGGTATCCAGCCAGGTAAGGCTGATATGGGTGGAATTGAGCGGGGTCGCCTGTAGCGAACCGGGAGCCGCAACCGTGGTGTCGTTTTCGGCAATGGCGGTATAGCCGCTGTCCCAGCCGCAGGAGGCGGTCTTGTAGGTGCGGACCCGGTAGCGGTAATGGCTGTTGGGCGCAAGGCCGCTGTCGGCATAGCTGGTAAGGTTGGTGGCGGTCACCGCCACCTGGACGAAATCGGTACAGCCGGCGCCGAGGCAGCGCTCGATCTTGAACCCGGTTTCATCGCTGTTGGTGTCCGTCCAGGCGAGGTTGAGCTGAACCTCGGAGCTGCGCTGCACGGTCAGGCCGTACGGCAGTGCCGGAGCCGGCGGGGTCGCTGTTGCGGTGCTGCTATAGAGGCTGCTCCACGGAATCGTGGCATTGACCGCCTGCACCCGGTAGGTATAGGGAAGCTGGCTGCAGACCGCCGTATCGGCATAGCTCGCAGTGGCCGGGCCGGTGGTGGCCAGCAGGGCGAAATCGGAGCAGCCGCTCCCCTGGCACCGTTCGACCCGGACACCCGTTTCCGTGGTGGTCCGGTTGGTCCAGGTCAGGTTCAGCTGGGTGGTGTTGGCTGAGGTTGCCCCGAGGCCGGTCGGCACCAGGGGAACCGTGACGGCTGGCGCAGCGTTGCTGGTTGTGGTCCAGCCATAGGTGCCGGACTTGCTCCCCCGCACCTGGTAGGTGTAGGTGGTATTGGCTGCCAGGCCGCTGTCCTGGTAGCTGGTGACACTGGCGCCCAGGGTCGTGATCAAGGCAAAGGTGGTGCAGCCGCTGCCGGTGCAGCGGTCGACCTTGTAATTCGACTCGTCGCTCGTCGGATCGGTCCAGGAGAGGTTGACCCGCGTTTCGGAAATCGCGGTCGCCGTCAATACCGGAGCTGCCGGGGTCGGGGTGGTGACTGGGACTTCGCTGCTGTAATCGGACGTCCAGGTGGGTACCGTGGCCTTGACGGCCCGCAGCCGGTAGCGATAGGAGGTACCGCTGTAGACTGCCGTATCAGACCAGGAAACGGCATTGACAGCGGTGGTGGCGACGACGGCAAAATCGGTGCAGCTGCTGCCGCTGCAGCGTTCGATGGAGAAAGCAGTCTCCGAAGCGGTCCGGTCGGTCCAGGCCAGATTCACCTGGGTGGTATTGGCCGGGGTAGCCGTCAGGCCGGTCGGCCCGAGTATCGTAGTCGTCGCCTCGGCGACAGGAGTATAGGCGGTATACCAGCCGCAACCGGCGGTCTTGTAGGCCCTGACCTGATAGCGATAGAGGGTGTTCGGTGACAGGCCGGTGTTGGAGTAACTGACGACGTTGCTACCGACCGTCACCAACGAGGTGAAATCGGTGCAGTCGGCACCCGCACAGCGCTCGATGGCATAGCCGTTTTCGTCGTTGGAGATATCGGACCAGGCCAGGTTTACCTGCGTCTCTGAGGCGCGCGTCGCCGTCAGGGAGAATGTTTCGGTCTCGAACTTCAGGGCATCGATGTATGCCGTTCCCTGGGAGCCGCTGTCGGCAAAGCACCTGACCGACACCGTGCTGACCCCCGTCGGGATGGTGACGAGCTCGCTCAGCGCTACCCAGCCGGCGTTGTTATTGGCACTGCCGACGGCAATCCTGATCCCGGCGGAATCGAGACCACTGCCGAGTACGTCGCACTGGGCAGCCCCGGCAGTCAGGGCGGTATTGAGGTAACCGGAGAGGCGGTACTGCCGCCCCGCCACCACAGCGAGACTCTGGGCGCGACCGAGAAGGGTCCCGGTCGCCGCAAGTTTGAGGCTTTTGACGCCTTCAGAGGCAACGATCGCATCGAAGCTGGTGCCAGTAGTGGTGCCGACGGCAACGGTCCAGGAAGTCGTGGGGTTTTCGAAGCTGGCATCGGCCAGGAAGTTGGTGGGCAGCGGTGTCACGCCGACCGCCGTGAGGCTGTAGTCGCTCTGCCACGGCACCGACGTGTTCACGGCACGGACCCGATAGGAATAGACCTGGCCGCTGCAGACCGACATGTCGAGATAAGCAACACTACCGGCCGCTGCAACGGCGATCTGGGTGAAATCGCTGCACGCGCTACCCGAGCAGCGCTCCACAGCGAAGCCGGTCTCGCTGGCAGTGGTGTCGGTCCATGCCAGGTCGATCCGGGTGGTATTCACCCCCTTGGCAGTCAGGTTGGTCGGGCCGGAGATGGCGGTCACCGCGGTGGCAAGATTACTCGGCCGGCTCCAGCTGCAGGTGGCGGTCTTGAAGCCGGTGACACGGTAGGTATAGCTGGTGCCGGCGGTGAGGTTCAGGTCCGTATAGGCCAGGGTATTGGCCCCGAGTGTGCCGATGACGGCCAGGTTGATACAGCCGGTGCCGGTGCAACGCTCGATGCGGTAACCGCTTTCGTCGCTCCCCACGTCGGTCCATGTCAGCCTGATCCCCACCTCGGAATACGTGGTGGCCGTCAATACCGGGTCGACCGGGGCAGGCAGGGTGATCGTCACCGGGTTGGTGAAGGCGCTGAACCAGGGGACCGTGCCATTCACCGCCCGCACCTGGTAGCTGTAAGTGCTGCCGGCGCAGACGGTGGTGTCGGAATAGCTGGTCGTTCCCGCCCCGCGGGTGGTCACTTGCACAAAGCCGCTGCAGTCGATGCCCTGGCAACGCTCGACCTCGAAGCCGGTCTCCGTTGCCGTCCGGTCTGCCCAGTAGAAGTTTGCCTGGGTGGTACTGGCGGCAACGACCGTCGGTGATGCGGGGCCGAGCAGTGTGGTGACCGCCGTTGCCGTGGCACTGGTCATCTCCCAGCCGCACGAAGAGCTCTTGACCACCTTGATCCGGTAGCTATAGGAGGTGTCGGGCAGCAGAGAGGTATCGCTGTAGGCATAGGTGTTGGGCGAAAGTGAGGCGATCTCGGCAAAATCGGAGCAGCCGGCGCCGCTGCAGCGCTCCACCTTGAAGGCGGTCTCGTCGGTATTGGTATCACCCCAGGAAAGGGCGATCTGGGCCTCGGAGGTGCGGGTTGCCGACAGCGCTGTCGGCTGCTTCGGCGCCGGGGTTGCGGCGGCAACGACCACCGTCGAAGAGGGGGACTCCCAGCCGTCGCCGAAGGCAAAGACACGGTAGCTGAATATGCTGCCGGTGCAGGCTGACGTGTCCGCATAGGTCACGGCATTGGCGGCGGTGGTTGCCACCGGGGCGAAATCGCTGCAGCCCGCGCCGCCGCAACGCTCGACCCTGAAACCGGCCTCGCCCGTGGTCGTGTCGCCCCAGGCAAGATTGACCTGGGTCGTGTTGATCACCGTCGTGCTCGGCGATGCCGGCGCCGTCGGGGTCAGGGTCGTGGCAGACGTCTCGTTCCAGCGGGAGACAATACCGCCGGACTGGAAGGTCTGGATCCGGTAGCAGTAGGAAGAGCCGGAAGTCAGGCCGCTGTCGGTGTACGAGATTGCCGTTGGCCCCAGGGTGACCGGCGCTCCCCAGGGATTGGCATTGTCGGCCGAACAGGCACCGAGTTTCCGTTCGATGGTGTAGCCCGCCTTGACCAGGGAGCGGTCGGTCCAGCTGAGGGTGGCCGTGGCATACCCTGCCGTGGCGGCAAAGGGAGAAGGGACCGACGGCAGCGCGGTGTTGGGAGCGATCTTGTAGACCAGGTAGTCGGCATTGCCGGCGGCATTTTCGCTGTAGCCGGCCACGAACGCCTCGTCAAGAGAGTTGACCGCAATGGCCCCGGTCTCGTCGAACAGGCCGGCAGACCCGTTGTACAGGGTGGCGCCGACCAGGTTCCCCTGGAAATCGAACTTCACCGTCAGGCTGTCGGTGGAACCGCCGGTGTCCGTGTGGCCGGTCAGATAGATGTTACCGTTGGAATCGAGGGCAAGTGCCCGCGCCTCCTCGCTGCTGCCGGGCCGCAGGTAGGCCTTGTTCAAAAGGAGGTCGCCGGCCGCGCTGTAACGTGCGACGTGCATGTCCGCGTCGCCTGCCACTGTCAGCGAGGTGCCGGCCACGACGATCCGGGCATCGATCGGGTCCAGGGCAATGCCGGCCGCCTCGTCGTCGCCGTGGGCTGCCCCGTCGATGGCCCGCTGCCAGAGCTTCTCGGCCATCGCGTTGTTGCCGCGATACTTGATGGTGTAGATGTCACGGTTGCCGGCAACATTGGTCACGGAAGCGGCAACGTAGATATCCCCTGACGGGTCGACCAGGAGCCCTTTTCCCTTGTTGTCGCCCGTGGCGGTCACGCTGTAGATATCGCTCCAGACGATCGCCCCGCTCGTGCCGTTGTAGCGCGCGGTGAACAGATTGTAGGTGGCGCTTCCCGGCGCCTTCTCGCTGTAGCCGGTAACGTAGATGCTGCCATCCTGGGCAAAGGCGACCGCCGCCGGGATGTCGTCCCCGCCGCCGGGGCCGGCAAAGGGGGTGGCTGCCCAGGCCCTGGTGCCGTCAGCGCGGTACTTGAGCAGGTAGATGTCGTCGTTGCCGTCGGCGTTCTTGCCGTAACCGACCACGGCGGTGTTGCCGGAGGCATCGGTGGCGCTGGCAATGGCCACGGCACGGTCATCGGTGGCGCCGGAAGCCACGGGACCGTTGTACTGGTCGCTGGCCATGGCGGGCGGCCCGCCGGCAGGGTACTTGATGGTGAAAAGCGAATTGACATCGCCGCTATGGCCGTTGTAGAGCGTCGCATAGCCCGACACCGTCACCGCATTGGTCGCATCCGCAGCGATGCAGTTGGCAATGTCCGAGGCATTGGTCGGATCGTCGTATTGGGCCGACCAGAGCAGCGCCTTGTCAAGCCGGTTCAGTTTGACCGTATAGTAGTCGAAGGAGAGCGTGCCGGAGGTGTACCCCGGCGCAAAGGCATTGCTATAACCGGTGACGACCGGATTGTTGTCCCCCCCCACGGCAATGGCCGTGGCGTAATCGTCGCTGTTGGCGGCACTGTTGAAAAGATGGGTCCAGGCCGGCGGGGCAAAGGTGACAAAGGTGGTGACCGACTGAGCCACGTTGCTGTAGTGGGAACTGCCGTCGGCGGCATTGTAGGCCTTGACCCGGTAGTAATAGTAGACGTCCTGGACCAGGCCGCTGTCGGTATGGGTGGCGATCCCGGCACCGACGGTGGCGACCTGAGTAAAGGCCGTACAGTCGATGCCGGCGCAGCGCTCGATGGCAAAGCCGTCCTCGTTGGTGGAGTTGACGGTCCAGTCGAGCCGGATCGAGGTGGAGGAGACGGTCTGGGCGGTCAGCATGGTCGGCGGGTCGAGCAGGCCCGGATCGTACTTGATGGCATAATAGTCGAGACCGGTGGTGCCACTGTCAGACCAGCCCCCCACCAGGACCTCGCCAAGCGGGGAAAGCCCGGCCGGGGAAAGGCCGATCCCCACCGGGCGGTCGTTGGCGTCGGCCGTGCCGTTGAAACTGCTGCTCCAGAGCAGGTTGCCGTTGTCCTTCTTGTACTTGATGGTCATGAAATCGTAGTTGCCGTCCAGGACCTTGTAGCCGGTGACAAAGACATCGCCGGCCGGGTCGACGATGATGCCGGTGGGGGTGGTGATGTCGTCGCCGCCATTGCCGGAGTCAAAGACCTTTTCCCAGGCAACGCTCCCGGTACTCCCGTTGTAGCGAGCCGTAACGAAATCGTTGCGCCCGGTCAGGGTCCAGGTATAGCCAGTAATGTAGACCGAGCCCTGCCCATCCACATAGAGCCCGCTCGGCTCGTCGTCGAAGGCGCCGTTGTAAGTCCGCTGCCAGAGGGGGTTGCCGGTATCGCCGGCATACTTGGCCGTATGGATGTCCAGGTCGAGCTCATTCGCCGCATAGCCGGTGACGACCACGTTGCCGGCGCTGTCCATCTTCACGTACTTGCCGACACTCGGCCTGGTCCCGCCGACCGTGTAGCGCTGCTCCCAGAGCTTGGTGCCGCCAAAGTCGTATTTCAGGGTCAGGATGTCGAAGGCGGCGCCGTTCCACGACTGGCCGGTCACTGCCACGCCATTGCCGCCGGCGGCGATGGATGCCACCTTGTTGGCGCCGGGCGCGGTGCCGCGGTAGGTGGCCTGCCAGAGGGGCGTCCCGTCGGGATTGGGGCCGGCCGGCCCGTATTTGAGGATGAGGTAATCCTCGGAGCCGGAAGCGTTCTGGGTGTAGCCCCCTACGTAGACGTTGTCGAGGGCATCCACCGCAATCGACGTGCTGATGTCCTGTCCGTTTGCCGCCCCGTTGAAGCTGTGCTGCCAGAGGACCGCGCCGGTGGCGCCGTCGTACTTGATGGTCCGGATGTCGTTGTTGACGCCGTTCCAGGCATAGCCAGTGACGATGACGTTGTTGTCCGAATCGACCGCGACGGCGGTTGCCTGGTCGGCGCCGCCCGCCTTGTCGTAGAGCGCCCGCCAGAGAACGCCGCTGCCGTCGCCGGCCATCTTGACCGTCAGGAAGTCGTCGTTGGTGCTATTGGCCAGGTTCTGGTAGCCGGCAATGACGATGTTGCCGTTGCCGTCGACCACGGAAGCCCTCGCTTCCTGTTTCCCGGCCTGGTAATCGCCATGTTCCCAGATAATGTCCCCACCGGCACCAAAGGCGATGCAGGGCAACAGGAGCAGCAACGCCAGCAGGGAATTCCGGCAGAGCCTCAGAAGCTGGTCTGCTGTTCTGGCCTGGCGCTGCACGCCGTCTGGATGGAAATGACACGTCATCTGAACCCCTCCGCATATCTTCGGGAAACTCTCTGCTGTGCGCTTTCTCATGTCGGCTACCACGGCGTCACCTTGTTCCATGAGTTGTCGGGCCATGCCCCTGCCGGATGGCAGTTCACGCCCGCCTGCCCTTCACCCCGCGGGAAGCTGCCGCTGCCTGGGCCTTCAATGCCGTCGCCCGAGCCCCAGCCCGGCGTACCGCCCGACGCAACCCTGCCGCGATGCTTGGGATCGAGACAGTTGGTCACCATGAGCCGCGGCAGTCCGGTGTTGTGGGAGGTATGGCACTTGGAGCATGGATAGGAGTGTTCGGTGTTGGCGCCCCACCCTTTGACCGATTCGTGCACCCGGTCGATGCTCTTCCAGGCCTGGTTCTTGTTGGTCCCGTCCGTCAGGTTCTGCTTCAGGTGGCAGCGGAGGCAGAGGCCGGCAAAGGTGGCGTCGTCCTGGCTGATGCGGCCGCCGCCAAAGGTCCGCTGGTCGGTAAAGACATACGGTGTCGGCGGAACCCCCTGGTAGTTGGAGGTAACGGTCTGAGAGGCGTCCTCCTGGTAGGGGGAGGTCATCCAGGTCCCCTTCAGGAGCGGCACGCCGTAGGCCTGCCTGCTCCCCATGGTCGGGCTCACGCCGTGGGGGTCGTGGCACGGGGTGCAGAGGCCGTCGATGGCCCGCTCCGGGCTTTTCTCCAGCGGCGACGAGACATGCAGGTGCCCACCCTTGATCGGCATCACCTTGTAGGGATAGCGATCCATGAAGGGTGCCGTGGCCTGGCCGAAGCGGAGGGAATCCATGTACCCCTTGATGGGAGCGGTGGCACCGAAGGTGGACTGGTATCCCCATGGCGTACTGCCGCTCGACTGGGTCATGTGACAGTCGAAGCACTGGCCCGCGCCGGCGTTGTACGGGTTGACGCTCCCGCTGGTCAGATTGGCCGTGGCCATGTAGGACATGGCATAGCCGCCTTTGCCCGCCTGGGTCTCCTTCAGGTTGCCGCCGTTCTTGGTGCCGTTGAAGGTCGCATAGCTCGATGTGGTGCCGACCACCCGGGTGCCGTGGGAGTTGTGGCAGTCGAAGCAGGCGACGTTGGAGGAACCGGCGCGGGTGTTCGGGATCGTCGAATCGATACCGGTGGTGGTACTGAATCCGCCCTGGTTGGCAACGGCATTGCCATGGGCCGACAGCGCCTTGACCACGGCACTCTTGCCGTTGGTCGGGTATTTGCCCCAGGGGGTGGTCCCCTGCTGGGAATAGCGGGCCGCGATACTCTGCTTGTCCCAGGCGTACTGGCGGGGGGTCTTGCAGTCGCCGAACGGCTGGGTGTTGTTGTTCTGGTCGCTATGGCAGCTCAGACAGTGCGGGGTGATCTTTGCCACTTCCTTCCGCTCGGTGGAAACGATGCCGAAGCTGACATTGGCCGCCAGGAAGGAGATGGCCGTGGAATAGGGGCGGTACACGGTCGGCCGGGTGCCCGGTCCCCAGACCACCAGGTCGACCGGCGCGTTCTTCACCGTCGAATAGTTCCGGTAGTTATACCCCTGGTGATGGGTGACATCGATCAGCCCATCGGCGGTCGATTCCCAGTGACAGGTGTAGCACTGCCTGTTGGTCACCGTCGCCCCCTGGATGTGGTGGGAAGTGCCGGCAAACTGCCCCATGACGTCGGTCCGTTTGCCCAGGGTGCCGGTATGGCACTTGGTGCAGTCGCGCGGCAGGCCGAACACCGAGTGGCGCGGCACCGGCTTGTTCTGGTGGCAGGTGTTGCAGGGTTGGTTGTCAGCATGGCTGTCCGAGAAACGGTGCTCGTGGCAGCCGGTGCAGACCCTGCTGGAGTTGTGGCCGTCACCGCCGTCGGCGCGGTAGTGCTGGCTCCCTGCCGCATGGCAGACGTTGCAGATGCCGTTGTAGGGTGCGGTCATCTTGACGTAATCGAGCCCGCTCTGCTTCCGGGTGAAGACGACCGCGGCACGCGACTGGGGGATACCGATGGTGCCGTCGGTGGAGGTGGCCACCTGGGCCTGGACCATGAAGATGTTGCTGTCGCCATGGGGGTCGTGGCAGTCCCAGCAGAACTTGCCCCCCTTCCAGATCCCGTTCCCCTGGTACTCCCGGTAGTGCTTGTAGCCGAAGTGCACCGACGAGGCCTTTGCCTTCTGCGGTTTGATGAAGCCGGTCCCCGGATCGAAACCGACCGTGTATTTGTAGGGGTTGTTTTCCGGCGGCGTGTGGCAGCTGGTGCACTTGTTGCCGCTGTCCTCGTCGTGGCACTTCAGACAGACCCCCATCATGATGTACTGGTTCCTGACGTCATCCTTCTGCGCGCTCGTCCAGAACCCGGCCCCGGACTTGTGCAGGCGGGCATCGGTATCATGGCAGGATGGAGCCATGCAGCCCGACTGGTAGTTGGTGCCGCCATGCATGGCGAGCACGGTTGCATCCGCGAGCTGGGGTGCAAGAGACTCCGTGGCATTGTGGCAGCCGAGACATTCGGCATCCTCACCGCTCATGTGGCAGTAGACGCATTCCTTCTCGAAGCGGTTGGCGAACTGGGTGTGCTTGCGCAGGCGGAACGGATTGGTGGCGTCATTGTGGAAGACGTTGTTGTCGTGGCAGTACCAGCAGGGGTTGCCGGGGAAATTCGCCGCCGGGTTGCCGCTGGCAGGATAGGGACCTGCCGACGTCGGCCGGCCATGTCCGGTGGTCACCCATTCGGTGAGATTGATGGTCGCCTTGGTGCCGGCAAAGATGGAGAAGCTGTCCACTTCGGAGCTGGTGCTGGCATGGCAGGAAAGGCAGACCACCTGGCTGTTCACCGACCCCCCCCAGATCGGGTCGTTGCCGGCAGTATGGCAGACGGTGTTCCGGCAGGTCTTGGTCACGGCGTCGTACGACCCGCCATCCTTGAAAACCACATCCTTGGTCTTGTTCACGTGGTAGGCTGCATTGATATGGGCTACCTCGCTCATCTGGCCGGGCGGAATCCCCTCGGTATGGCAGTCGGTGCAGATGCCGTTGAGCACGGTGGCAGCATGGCAGTGATCGCAGGTAAAGTTCGTTTCCGTATGGCGGGCATGGGAGTTCGCCCGTGCCGTTCCCGGACCCTGGTTCGGGAACATGGGGATCGAGGCCTTCCATTCCTGCCCTGACGGCCAGGCCGTCTTCACGGTCCAGATGTTGCCGTTGGTATCGGTCCTGCCGTCGTGGCAGCCAACATTGGAGCAGCTGCCGCTGGGGTGGCCGTGGCAGGAGTTGCAGTCGGTCTTCCGCTCGGTCCAGGCAAACGGCTTGACCAGGTCGGGGTCGGTGGTGCCGTCGCTGTGGCAGTAGACATTGTCGCAGACCTTGGTCGCCGGATCGTAGGAGGGTGCGGGCCGCCCCACGATGCTCCACTGGGGCGCCATCACCACCTCGCGCGTGCCGTTGACGTGCTTCGCCTTGACCACCTCGCCGTCGGCAACGATCTTGCCGTAGGAATCGGTCACCGCGGCGACCGTCGCGTTGTGGCAGTAGGTGCAGGGATATTTCCTGACCCACTGCGCCCCCACCAGCCGCGCATGGCCGTTGGAAGTCATGTTGATGAACGGGGTGCAGACCCCGGCCGACGCATCCCAGGTGCCGCCGATGGAGGCGCAGTCGAGCGGGGTATTGTCGCTGGTCTTTCCCTTGTGGCAGAAGTAGCAGCGGGAAGCCGGTCCGGACCAGCGGGGGGCAACCATGGGGCCGCCGCCGGCGCCGTTGCTGTGGCAGTAGAGATTGGAGCAGACACCGTCGCGCGTCGGGTTCCGGCTCGGCAGGAAGTTCGGATAGGCCACGTTCCCCGAGTATGTGCCAAAGGTGTTGGGGGCGGTGGTGAAACGGACATCCAGGCCGCGCTTGCCGGCTTCGAGGGCATGCCCCTGTGGAGAAGCCTCAGCCGTATGGTCGGGGTGGCACTTGTTGCAACTGGCAGTGCCCGTGCCGTAATACTGGCCATGCTTTCTCCCGTGGCGGTCGCTGTCGGGAGGGGATGCATGGCAGGTGGAGCAGTCGCTTCCAGCAAGGGGCGCACTTCCCCAGGTAGGGGATGGAGACTCGAAGTGGCAGTTCACGCTTGCACAACTGCTCAAGGTTGGGACAGGGGACTGGGGAAGCGGCGTGGAGTAGGAACCATACCGGCCGGCATGGGGAGAAGCGTTGATATTGGAGGCGAGCTGGATCTTGCCATCCCGGTGATTTGACGTATATCCCGAGCTGCCGGGGTGGCACGGCTCGCAGCCGGACGGACTGTTGCCGGAAGGCATATGGCTGCGGTGATTCCCCTGAAATCCGCCGGTCCAGATGTCGCGGGTCGGGGCATCAACGGGTCGCGAATCGACCGTGTTCCGTGTTCCATGGCAGTCAAAACACTGGATTTCCGCCTGCGCTATTCCCGGTACGCAGCAGAGGGACACAACCAGCAAAAACCCCATGAATCCTTGCAGCAGCCTACTCTTATCCCGTACACGCATGCTCATTACCACTCCTTGTCGATACGCATGGTGAAACAAGCCGCACCTGTGCGCGAAACCGGCACCGGCAGCCTGCTGGCCAGATCTTCAGATAGCGCAACATCCCTCAAGCAACCCTGAAGGCACTCCTCTCATGAAAAGAGGAGAAAGTTGATCGCATGTGCATATTGCAACATATATTCCTTTTAATATTAGAGTTTTTATTAAATTTTCGTGCGGATTTCGACGGATACCAGGATATGCCCGTCACACAAAGGGCTTGCGCGCAGGGGATGGACCGGCGGGGACAGGAAAACTGCGGGTTGTTGTGAGGGCTACAGAAAGGGCATGCGGAAAGGGAAACGAAAAGAGAGCATCCACCCGCTTCGCAGGCGGTCACGAAGCGGGCTGAGCGGGATGACGGCAAAGCGGCCGGGTGTCCGGCAGCAGCAGTGCGGACAGGGGTTCAGTGCGCCTCGGTCCGGTCTGCCGCAACCGGCTCGAATTTATAGCCGACCCCGTAAACGGAGCAGATCAGCTCGGTCTCGGGGCTGGCGATGGCGATCTTTTTGCGCAGTTTCTTGATATGGCTGTCGATGGTACGGTCGGCCACTACCCGCTCGTCGTGGTAGATCCGGTCCATGAGCTGCTGGCGACCGAAGATCCGACCGGGGTTGGCAACGAGAAACTGCAGGAGCTTGAACTCCACTGCGGTCAGCTCCAGGTCCCGGCCGTTCAGGATTGCCTGGTAGCGGCTCTCGTCCAGGGTCAACCCCTCGGCCCGGATCGTCGTGCCGCCACCGGTCCGGCGCATGACCGCCTTGACCCGCGCCACGACCTCGCGGGGGCTGAACGGCTTGCAGATGTAGTCGTCGGCCCCCAGCTCCAGACCGAGCAGCCGGTCGATCTCCTCGACCCTGGCCGTGGTCATGATGACCGGCACCGAGGAGAATGACCGGATACCCTTGCAGACCTCCAGGCCATCGGTTCCGGGCAGCATCAGATCGAGGAGGATCAGGTCCGGCTTCTGTTCGCGCACCCAGACAACCACGGAAGAACCGTCCGAGATGCTGTGTGTTCTGAATCCCGCCTGCCGCAGGTAATCCGACAGGACCGTTGCCAGTTTTTCCTCGTCTTCCACGATCAGAATGGTTCCCTGCATGGTCATGCTCCTTGCTGCGAAAAGGTGATCCGTATCCAGAGCCCTCCCAGGGGTGACTGCTGGGCGGTGATGCTCCCGTTGTGGGCCTCGACGATGTTGCGACAGATTGCCATGCCGAGCCCGGCACCGCCAGTGGAGCGGTTTCGCGACGACTCGACCCGGTAGAGGCGGTCGAACAGCCTGTCCAGTTCTGAAAGAGGCACACCGGGGGCAGAGTCCTGGAAATCGATCAGCACCGCCCCCTTCTCCCGCTGCACCTGGACGCGCAGCTTCCCCCCCTCTTCCGTGTACTTCAAGGTATTGTCCAGCAGGTTGTTGAAAAGCTGGTGCAGGCGCGCCGCATCGCCGAAGATCATCGTCTGCCCCGCTTCCGGCAACCCCGTGGAAAACCTGATCCCCTTGTCCCGGAATTTCTCGCCATAGGTGGCCAGGTCTTCGGCAAGCAGTTGCCCCAGGTCGACGACCTCCTTCTTGTAGGTCAGCGCACCCAGGTCGGACATGGACAACTGGTAGAGGTCGTCCACCAGCCGGCCCAGGCGCATGACCTCGCCGTGCAGCGAATGGATCGAGTCGGGTGTCGCCTGCCGGACGCCGTCCAGAAGCGCTTCCACCTCGCTCCGCAGGACCGAAAGGGGGGTCCGCAGCTCATGGGAGATGTCGGCCACCCATTGCCGGCGGGCCTGCTCGTTCTTTTCCAGGGTCAGGGCAAGGGCATTGAAATCGGCGGCAAGCCGCCCCAACTCGTCGGTGGAGGTAACCGGAACCCGCGCGGAGAACTCGCCCGCGGTCAGCCGATACGTAGCCTGGGCCAGGTCCCGAAGCGGTTGCACCAGCCGCCTGGTGAGCAAGAACGACAGCCCGGTAGCCACCACGACGATGATCCCGGCCACCAGGATAAAGGCGACCTGCAGTTCCTTCAGGAAACGGCGCTCGGGAGGGGCGGAAAGCTTGGTGAGCGGCACGAGCCCGAGATAGCCGACCACCCGGTTGTTGTGGCGCAGGGGGGTCGCTTCGTAGTCGGCGGGGAGTTGCACCTCTCCCAACAGAACCCGCTTCTTCGCGTCCAGAAGATAGAGGCGGTGGATGAACTGCCCAGCCACATGAGGGGGCAACGGCTTGACGGGGGGGGTACCGGGATGGCGGACGCCATCCGGTGCAGGTCTGTCATCCAGCTGCCCATGCTCCGGCAGATCATCTCGGGGCGGTCCCTCGTCGGGAAGCGCCGACATGACGAACGTGCGCCATCGTTCCTGGTCGGCGACCACGAAATTCCAGCTCCGGCCCTCGCCGTATCCCTGTTCGAGCTTTGCCGCCAATCGGGTCACCCAGTTTTTTTCCACGCTGTTCACATAGCGGAGAAACCCCCGGCTGACGTTCCACTGCATGATAAGCACCATGCTGACCACAGCCAGGCCCGCGGCCATCAGAATCGCCAGGAACAGCCTATGGGTTATGCCGATCTTCATGTGCACCTCTGAACCATATTTCCGACCCCAATGCTCGTTTTAGTTTTACCACAGATGTCCGGCAAGCAGGCAAGCAGGCTTTTGCAATTCCACGCATTTCCTCATTTTTTCCTCTTTTCCTGCACAATCGCCTGTTATTCGGTTTACGTGCAGAAACGGTTCTTTTTCGCCCTGGCGGTGTCAATCTTCGGGATTCCTTGTGCGGCGTAGCGTGGCTCAAGCCTCCGCGCAATCCCTTGATTTCCTTGCCAGGACAAAAAATCCCTCGTTTCCGATCTGCAACACAGTTGTCCGGTTTCTAAGGAACCACGACGAAAAAAGGAGACAGATCCATGCGCATCACCTCGAACATCACCGCAGACAACGCCGTCTACTATATCCAGCAGGCACGGGAGCAACTGGACGCCACTCAGGAGAAGATCGCCTCGGAACGCAACATCAACAGGCCCAGCGACGACCCGATCTCGACCCGCACCCTCCTCGACCTGGACGACAAGATCAACAGCATCGACCAGTACACCACCAACATCACCAAGTCGACGACCTGGCTGGAGGTGTCCAGCACCGCCCTGACCGGGATGGCCGACATACTGGCCCAGGCAAAGGAACTGGTGGCGACCATCAACAGCGGCAGCACCGATGCTTCGGATCGCCAGAACGTAAACGACCAGCTGGAAACCCTGAAGAAGCAGATCGTCGACATGGGGAATACCCAGTTGGGAGACCAGTACATCTTCGGCGGATTCGACAATTCGGCTGCCCCGTTCAGCAACAGCTCCAACGATTATGCGGGGGACGGCAGCCAGATCGTGGTCGACATCTCCCAGTCGTCGTCCCAGGCGATCAACATCACTGGCGACCGGCTGCTGAAAGGGACCGGCACGGACCCCAGCTATGGCACTACCGATATCCTGCAGGCCTTTGACGACCTGATGGCGGCTGTCGGCGACAGTACCCACGAAAGCGATCCGGCGGCTATCCAGGCAGGTGCCCAGGCCCTTGAAGCAGGCGCCGAGCAGATCACCAACGCCCAGGTCGATGTCGCATCGCGGTTGACCAGGCTCGAAAGCATGACCAACCTGCACACGAGCATGAAGAATTCCCTGCAGACCATTGCCGGCACCATCCAGAACGCCGACATTGCAAAACTGGGAGTGGAACTGTCGCTGCAGCAGACCGCCTTCGAGGCGACGCTTTCCGCAACGGCTAAGATATCGGACCTGTCGCTCCTCGATTACCTGTAGCAGGTTGTTGAAAACGAAGTTTCAGCGCAGCTAAAAACGGCCATCTCGCCGCCGTCCTCGAAAGCCGCCTTGTGCGGCGTAGCGCTGTTTATGCCCTGTGGGTACTACGCCTCCGCGGGGCTTTCTGCGGGTGCAACGATCTGACCGTTTTTGAACAACCTGAGTTTTTCAACAACCTGTAGAGGCGCTTGGCGAAAGGGATTGGGCAATTCCTCAATTCCTTCGTATTTCCTCCATACTCATCGAGTATCCCTATTACAAAAGGACCCCAGAATGGGGTGCCGGATAACTCGAGAAGGGAGAACACCCATGAGAAGAAGAGTGAGTATAGCAATCGCGGTGATGGCCGCGATGATCGGCGGCGGGGCAGGTGCCGCCCTGGCGGGCCATGGTCCGCCAGGCGACTTCGGCGGGCCGCCGCCGGGAGCGGAGAGAGGTCCAGGGCATTTTTTCGAGCGGATGGCAAAGATCCTCAGACTGAGCGACGCGCAGAAAGGGAAGATTCAGACCATTCTGAATGCTGAACAGGAGCAGGGCACGGCACTGCGCGACAGGCTGCACGAAAACCGGAAAAAGCTGATGCAGGCTGGCGAGGCGACAACCTTCGACGAAGCGGCGACACGGAAGATTGCCATGGCACAGGGACAACTGGAAGCCGAGCTCACCCTGTCCCGAATCAGAACACAGAGCCGGATCAATGCCGTCCTGACGGACGATCAGCGTGAATTACTCAAAGAGCTGCGGCCTCCGGGGCCTGAACATCGGCCCGCGCCCGAGCAGTGGAATCCCCAACCTCCGGGAAACCCACCTGCCGAGTAGGCGGATACTTCATCCGCACGGTGCCGCTCAGACGATATAGGCTGGCCGGGGCATGGAGCCCCCCAATTCTCAAAGGAGGTGCTTATGATCAGCAGTATTGGTAGTGCAGCCATGTATCGTCCCGATCCACAGGAGTTCTTCAAGAAGGTGGACAGCGACGGCAGCGGCGAGGTTTCGCAGGCGGAACTGAAGACCCTGGCGGAAAAGATCCAGGAAAAGACGGGGCAGACCATCGACGCAAGCGATGAAGCCGTCGCAGGCTATGACAGCGACGGCAGCGGTTCGCTGAGCGCGGAAGAGCTGAAGGCCGTCATGGAAAACAGCGGCTTCTCGGCGCCAAAGGGGATGGAGGGGATGGCCCCCCCACCGCCGCCGCCACCGCAACAGGCGGCAAGCTCCTATGAAGCCAACGCGAACAGCGCGGACGAGGACACCCTCGCCAACCTGATCGACACCCTGAACACGCTGCTGGAAAAACTGAGTACCCTTGCCGGCCGCGATTCGTCGGACGACAGTTCCGAGTCGAGCTCCGTTGCGGGGAGCCTTGTCCAGTCATCCATGGCCAAAACGGATGGGTTCTTCAACGAAGTCGACAGCGACGAGAGCGGCGGCATCTCGCAGGACGAACTGAAGACCCTGTCCGAAAACCTCTCCCAGATGACCGGCCAGACCCTGGATGTCAGCGACGACGCCTTTTCCAGCTATGACACCGACGGAGACGGCTCCCTGAGTGCCGAAGAGCTGAAGACGGCAATGGAAAAAAACGGCTTCAAACCGCCGCCCCCACCACCGGGCAGCACGGATGGCACGACCGCAAGCGACACCGACACCTCGGTCCTTGCGGACCAGATCGCAGAACTGCAGAGCCTGCTGCAAAACCTGGCCCAGTATTCCTCGTCAGGCAGCTCAACCACGAGCTCGCTTTTGAGCATAACGTCCTGATCGAGAGCATCTTCGACGCAGAGAACGAAACAGGCTGTCCGGACGGGCGGGCAGCCTGTTTCCAATCGTCACGGGCCATTGACAACGGTTTTCAGACAGGAGGATCACCATGATAACCAGCGTAACATCGACGACATCCTCAACCGCATCCTCATCCATGAAGGAAGCGACCGGGCTGGACAAGGACGATTTCCTCAAACTGTTCATCGAACAGCTCAAGAACCAGGACCCGCTCGACCCCCAGGACAGCAGCGAATTCATCGCCCAGCTCGCCCAGCTGACCCAGGTGGAGCAGGCCTACAACACCACGACTGCCCTGCAGAACCTGCTGGCAGCCCAAAACAACAGCAGCAGCCTGTCATCCGTCTCCTTCATCGGCAAGTCGATTACGGCAAATGGCGACGGCATCTCGTTCGATGGCTCTTCGGCAGCGGAGCTCCAGTACAATCTCAAAGGGGCGGCCAACTCTGTGACCATCACCATCTCCGACGCCTCGGGCGCTGCCGTCAGGACCGTCACCCAGTCCGGGCTGGAAGCAGGGGACCATTCCTATACCTGGGACGGAAAAAACAATTCCGGGGAACCGGTTTCGGCCGGGGCATACACCTTCGCCGTTTCCGCCAGCTCCTCCAGTGGCGTCGACGTGACCGCATCAACGTATACCACCGGGCTCGTGGACGGCGTGTCGCTTTCCGACGACACCCCTGCCCTCACCCTGGGCGCGGTATCGGTCCCGCTCACGGACGTCATCAGCATAAAGGCCCTGTAGCCCCGATCCGCCCGGTGTTCCGGGTTGACGCGGCATGACACCCCAATGACTGGAGGTCCCATGGAAATCAGCAATATGGCTGAAAAGATGTTTTCAGCCCTCACTTCTCAGCAGGATACACGCACCTCGCTCTCCTCGACCATGCTGTCGAGCGCCATAACCCTCCTGCAGAATGAGAAATATACCCAGTCGGTTCAGGCGTTCAGGGCAGCCATCGCCTACGACCCCCAATCGACCGATGCCTACAACTACCTCGCCACCGCCTATCTCAAGCTGGGGAAGAACAAGGAGGCGATCGAGGCCTACAAGACCTCGCTGGCCGTCGACAACACCCAGGCGGAAACCCATGTCAACCTGGCCAACATCTACATGGAGCAGAACCAGAACACCGAGGCGGAAAAGGAATACAAGGCGGCAATAAGCGCCGACCCGAGCGAGGAGCTGGCCTCCTATTCCTACGGCCTCTTCCTGCTGAAGAACGACCGGGCCGCCGAAGCGGCCACCCAGTTCAAGAATGCCGCCAGGCTCTCCCCCAACGACGGCAACATCTATTACGGCCTCGGCTGCGCCTACAACAAACTCGGCCAGTACAGCGATGCCGTCACTCAACTGGAAAAGGCGACGAGCCTGCGTGATGAGTTCTACGACGCCTACTACGAGCTGGGAAACGCCTATGTGGGGCTCGGCAAGACCGACGAGGTGCAGCAGCAGATCAACATCCTCAAGGATGCCGATACCGCAGAGACCGATGTGGATGCGGAGGCGCTCGAAGAGGCGATCCGGCAGCCGAAGATGACCGGCGTCGTCAGCTCGGGTACCACCCTGTCGACGGTATTCATGGGCGCCACCCCCCTCTACCTCCTCGACACGGAGCTTGCCAACCCGAACTCATCCAAGGACTTCACCATCCAGTTCCAGTTCGACAGCGACATGGATGTAGCCTCGGTTATGAACATCACCAACTGGTCCATCACCAAGGCCACGGGAGGGGTGGAGGGAAGCTACAACAACGGCGTCTACCTCTCCGACCAGAACGACGTGACCCTCTCCCCGATCCCGAAGAGCGTCATGTACGATGCGACCACCCAGCGCGCCACCATCACCTTCACACTGAGCCAGAACGCCGAAGGGGATGCGACCATCGACCCGGCGCATCTCGTTTTCAAGTTCATGGGCAAAGACGATACCGGCAAGGTTCTCGACTCCAGCGCCGACGAATACGACGGATTTGCGGGAGAGACGTTCTGAGCCACGCAGAAAAGGAGAGTATCATGAAAGCTTCCGGAGAAACGCCGGTCGATCGCCGTCTGTCGCCGCCGATACCCATGCGGGCGCTGGGAATCTTCGCAGGGGAAATGAGCCGCGAAGCCGCCGAGTTGCACGGCCTGGAAGAAGGAAAAGGGATCGTCGTGACAGGCATGCTCGGCAGCCATCTGAAGAGTCCGGCAGCCAAGGCAGGGGTCAAGGTCGGCGACATCATCTGTGAAATAAACGGTATCCCCGTTACCTCGCCGGGAGCCATGAAGCGGTATCTCTCCTCGTACACCATCGATGTGCCGATCGGCATCCTGCTCCGACACAAGGATATCTGGCGGTTTCTGACGGTCCGCCTCAATCGGAGCACCTTTACCCGGCGGCGCTCCTTTTCCGGGCTGTGCGATCCGGTCTTTCAATCCCGGCGTCTGTAAGGCCCGCTTGCCGGGAACGCACGACCGGCGTGGCCATACGCCGGCACCCTTTTCAGGGCATTTCATTCCACTACTAGGTGAACCTCATGCCAGAACACGAAATCGGCCGGACACCGGCTGAGAACGAAAACGTGCTGCACGCCCTCGGAATGATCATCGCCGAAGCGGACAAGAAACGCCGGGACTGGAACGGCCTGGCAGCGCCGGGGGTCGTGGTGCTGGGGGCGCGGTTCGGCTGCGCAGCGACAAAATCGGGCATCGAATCCGGCGATGTGATCTCCATGGTCGACGGCGAACCGATCACGTCGCTTTCCGACCTCAGCAAGGCACTGGCAGACCGCGACCCTGGCAAGCCGGTCACCATGCTGGTCTGGTGCCACAGGATATCCCAGTTCATGCTGCTCCGCCTCAGCGAGGATTCATCGCAGGTGTCGCAACAGGCGCTCTTCGGGGAACCGGAACTGGCCGGACGCAGCAGCACGACCTGAAGGCAGAGCACCGGCCATCGACCTCGAAAGTGAAGAGTGTGGAACAGACAACGGAACCCGATGCAACAGACCATGTTGCCTTTGTCAGGCTGGGCGAAACGCTCCTCAAGCTCAACCGGCTGGAGGATGCGGAAAAGGTCCTGCGCCAGGCATTGATACTCAAATCCGACTACGCCGCGACCTACAACAACCTGGGGATTGTCCTGCACAACCTCGGCAGGCTCACTGAGGCCGAAAAGGCGTACCGGCACGCCGTAACCCTGCAGTCCGACTTTGCCATGGCCCACAACAACCTGGGCGCGGCGCTGCAGAACCTCGGCAGGCTCGACGAGGCGGAACGGGAACATCGTCGCGCCATGGCGCTTAGGCCCGACTTCGCCGAAGCGTACAACAATCTCGGCAGCACCCTCAAGGAGCTCGGCCGGCTGGACGAGGCGAGAAACGCCTGCATCAGGGCCCTGGCCATCAAGCCGGGTTACGTGGAGGCACGCTGCAACCTCGGCGTCATCAGCGAAGAGCTCGGCCTGTTCGACCAGGCAGCCACCCATTTCCGGGCAACGCTCGCCCTCTGCCCGAACTATCTCTTCGCCCTCTGGAGCCTGGCGCTGCTCAATCTCCGCCAGGGCAATCTGCAGCAAGGCTGGAAATGGTACGAGCTGCGGCTGAAGATCGAGAAGGACAGCCACGCGCGGTTGCAGGTCCCCGGATTCGACGGCGCAGAACTGCACGACAGGCGCATCCTTGTCTATGCGGAACAGGGGGTGGGAGAAGAGATCATGTTCACCTCCTGCCTCCGGGAGATCTGCGACGCAACGGATCACTGCATCCTGGAATGCGATGCCCGCCTGGTGCCGCTGTTCGCCCGCTCCTTTCCGGCCGTCACGGTCATCCCCCAGACCGAGCTGGACGGCGAACCCCTGCAACAGGTGCTCCCCCCGCTCGACTACAAGCTCCCTCTCGCCTCGCTCCCCCGCCACTTCAGGAATGCCTTCAGCGACTTCAACGGCCACGGTCCCTGGCTGACCCCCTGCCGGAAGGCGGTGGACAGATGGAAGAGCCGCTATGCAGCGCTCGGGCCGGGCCTGAAGGTCGGCATCTCCTGGCGCGGCGGCCTGCGGGCCGGTTCCAGCCGCATCCGCTCGACAGAGCTTCTCCAGTGGCAGGACGTGCTCACGACGCCCCATGTCCATTTCGTCAATCTCCAGTATGGCGACTGCCAGAAGGAGCTGGACAACATCCGCGACCGGCTGGGGATCACCATCCACGACTGGGACGACGCCGATCCCCTGCGCAACCTGGACGACTTTGCCGCCCAGGTTGCCGCCCTCGACCTGGTTATTTCCGTCGACAACTCCACGGTACATATGGCAGGTGGTCTGGGAATACCGGTCTGGTGCCTTTTGGCATACGTGCCCAACTGGCGCTGGATGCTTGAACGGGACGATTCTCCCTGGTATCCCGGCATGAAGCTGGTGCGGCAGCGCGCTCACGGCGACTGGCCCCACCTCTTCGGCCGCGTCGCCAAGGACCTGAACCGCCTCACGACCATCATGAAGCCCCACCAGGCGCTCGGCGGGGATATGCGGACAATCGGCAGCGTCGTTGCCAACTGACCGGCAGGCATGAATAAAAAGAGAGGGCCGCTTTCATGAAGCGGCCCTCTCAGGTTCCAAACCGTCTGTTCTGCTGCATCGTCACCTCCCTTTATGCGACCTCGGATTTGGCTTCCTTCCGCACGCCCCTGGCGAAACCGAGCATAACCATTACTGCAGGGACCAGCTGTCCGATAACGATCAGGGCACAGAGGCCGAGAAATATGGTGGAGTAGATCCCGCTGTTGTCTTCCCGTGCTCCGGAAGCGGCGAATGCGGTGGCGGCCGGTGCGATTCCTGCGACTGCTGCGAAGATGGTAGTTAAAGTTCTCATGGCGTCCTCCCTTTTATTTCACCTGGCTGGCGTTGCTTTTGTTTTTTACTATTGCAGCGGCCGTGCCACAAATTAGATATTTTTTAACAACACAAGCTAACCACCCAGAATCGTGAACTATTCCCAATAATGCCCGTAACAGCCCAGACAGACGGCACTCCATGGGAAGGAGTCATAGTATATCTGCACCATACAATGCATAACAAAAAGATATGCTGCGGATCGGCTCTGGACGGCGCTCCACAGACAGTATCCCGAAAATTATACGATTCCTGCCAACTGTACAAATAAATATGCTGCAACGAGATCAGGGCATCGGATCGGCAGAAAAAACGCTGCGGCCAGCAAAAAAGAGGCCGAAGCCTCTTTCCTGATTTCCTCTGCTTGACATCGGCCGCTCTGCTGGAATCAGCTATCCGTGAATGCCGCAGCACGCTTCTCCAAAAAGGCGCTCATCCCTTCCTTCTGGTCCGTGGTGGCAAAGGTGAGTCCGAACAGCCCGGCCTCGCAGGTCAGCGCACTGGCCAGGTCGAGCTCCAGGCCGGTCGATACCGCCTCCTTGCACGCCCGCAGCGCCGGCAGCCCCTTGGCCGCCAGGCGGGCCGCCATCCCCTGCACCGTCGCCATCAGTTCGTCGGCCGGGACGACCCGGTTCACGAGACCGATGCGGTACGCCTCCTGGGCGTCGATCATCTCGCCGGTCAGGATCATCTCCAGCGCCCTCCCCTTGCCGATCAGGCGGGGGAGCCGCTGGGTGCCGCCGAAACCGGGGATGATCCCCAGGTTGATCTCGGGCTGGCCGAAACGGGCTGTTTGGGCGGCGATCCGGATGTCGCAGCACATGGCCAGTTCACACCCTCCCCCCAGGGCATAGCCGTTCACCGCAGCGATGAACGGTTTGGGCGACCGTTCGATGGCGGAAAAGACGCGGTGTGCCCGCAATGCCATGTCCCTTGCCTGTGCCGGCGTCATATCACGCATCATGGCGATATCCGCCCCGGCAACGAACGCCTTTGTACCGGCACCGGTAAGGATTGCGACCCGTATCCCGCGATTGCCGTCTATCTCCTCGACCAGACCGTTGAGCTCCTCAAGCGTCGCCATGGTCAAGGCGTTGAGGGCTGCGGGCCGGTTCACCGTGACAACCGCAATCTCTTCGACGATCTCCAGCAGCAGATTTTCCATATGCATCACCTCTCCCCGCTTTCTCGATATCCGGCCATCTCACTGTACCCCCAGTTTCAGGTCACTGCTTGCCAATCTCCGGAAAGCCGACGCCTTGCAGGCCGCATGGATGACGCACCCCTTTTCGATCCCCAGTTCACGGGCGGCATCCGGCACGATCTCGGCAACCAGCTTCCCCTCGCCGCATTGCAGCTCCACTCCTATCTTCGTGCCGCTCTCGAACAGGCCGGCAACGGTGCATTGCATCAGATTGCGGGCACTGATCGCTTCGGGGTGTTTCTTGAAAAGGATAATGTCCTTTGAGGAGAGCTCGAACAGGCCATGGGGCGTATCCTGGTTACTGGCGGAGAGGAGCAGTTCACCTCCCTGCCAGCGATAGGCGCACATGCCGTTCCGTACGGTCATGTTGCTCAGTTGCAGAAGATTGATGTAGCCAACCGGGCTCAACCCCATGCGATTGCGGGCCAACTGCTCGCTGGTGGTCTGCTCGACCATCTTCCCCTTTTCGAATACCAGCACGGTATCGGTCATCAGACGCATCTCGACCAGGGCATGGGAGATAAAGAAATATGGAATGCCAAAACGCTCGCTGACACTTTTCAGATAAGGGATGATCTGGAAGCGGAGTGAATCGTCCAGGGCCGAGAGGGGTTCGTCCATCAGCAACAGGCGTGGATTTGCCAATATTGCCCGTCCCAGGGCAACTCGCTGTTTTTCGCCTCCCGACAGGTTCATTACTTCGCGGTCAAGGATCTCTTCCAGATTGAGGACCTGAACCAGGGAGTCGAAATCAATGCCTTGATGATCCGGACTGCAGCGTTTGAAGCCATAGAGCAGATTATTCCTGACGTTCAGGTGCGAAAAGAGGCTGTGATGCTGGAACACCATGGCGATACGCCTCTTTTCGGGGCGCACATTGATTCTTTTGGCGCTGCTGAAAAGGCATTCGCCATCCAGAAATATCTCGCCGCTGTCAGGTTTGAGCAATCCTGCCAGCATACTCACCAATGATGATTTACCGCTACCCGATACGCCAAAGATACCGACTCTGTCGCCACTGACAGTAATGTCGGTTGCCAGGGTAAAGGCACCGAAACTCTTTTTGACGGTGATGGAGAGGTGCACGTCAGTCCCTCCGGACCATCTTCAGGGCGCCGGGGCGCCACACGTAGAGTGCCAGGAGCACCAGGAAGGAGAAGGCCAGCATGACGGCCGCCATGCGGTGCGCATGGGCGTACTCCAAGGCCTCCACATGGTCGTAGATCTGTACCGAGGCGACACGGGTTATACCGGGAATGTTCCCGCCGATCATCAACACCACGCCGAATTCTCCCACCGTATGGGCAAAGGTCATGATCGAAGCGGTCAGAAAACCAGGACGGGCCAACGGAAGAGCAACGGTGAAGAACGCATCCAGGGGCGAAGCTCCCAGTGTGGCAGCCACCTCCAGGGGCCGGTCGCCGATGGATTCAAAGGCATTCTGCAGCGGCTGCACCATGAACGGCAGCGAGTAAAAGACCGAGGCTACCACCAACCCCCAGAAGGTGAACGGCAAGGTACCGATCCCCACGGCTCGGGTGAGTTGCCCCACCGGTCCGTTCGGTCCCATTGCCAGCAGTAGGTAGAAGCCCAGCACAGAGGGGGGCAACACGAGCGGCAGCGCCACCACCGCACCGAATACCCCTTTCAGGCTTGATCTGGTACGCGCCAGCCACCAGGCCACGGGGGTACCCACAACCAGCAGGATAGCGGTAACAATGGCCGCCAGTCGCACGGTCAACCAGATTGCCTGCAGGTCGTCGAAGTCAAGAAACATGGTCGGGTCCGTTATATTCCATAGCCGTAGGAACGAATGATTTTTTTGACTTTATCACTCTTGAGGTAACCGAGCAACGCCTTGGCTGCGACATTGTCCTTGCCGGTGGCGAGGAGCACCGCATCCTGACGAATGGGGCTATGCAGGCTGCCAGGAACAACCCAGGCCGAACCGGCTGCTATTTTGCCATTTTTCATGACCTGCGACAATGCAACAAAACCGAGCTCGGCATTACCGGTGCTGACAAACTGGAAAGTCTGGGAGATATTTTCGCCCTGCACGATCTTTGGCGTAACCGTTGTCAGCACACCCAGCCTTGTCAGCACCTCTATGGCGGCAGTACCGTAGGGTGCCAGCTTTGGACTGGCAATGGCAAGCTTGCTGAAGTGCCCCTTGCCCAGCACCTCCCCTTTGGCATCCACAACACCGGGTTTCGGCGACCAGAGCACCAATGTCCCAACGGCATAGGTAAAACGGCTCCCGGGAACGGTCAGGCCATCCTTTTCCAACTGGACAGGTTTTTCATCATCCGCGGAGAGAAAAAGCTGAAAGGGGGCACCATTTTTGATCTGTGCGTAAAACTTGCCGGATGCACCATAGGAAACCACAACCGAGTGACCGGTCTCCTTCTCGAAATCAGCGACGATCTGCTTCATGGGGGCAGTGAAATTTGCCGCGACAGCGACATTTACTTCGGCAGCCATTGCCGGCATGGCAACAAGGATGCTCACGACGGCAAGGAGTGCACTTCTCATGTTCGGTTTCATACTTTCGATCCTTTCTGACTGCTGTCACGCAGGGATGATGGTGACGCCGATATCGGCAGGCGTGCCGAAATAGACCGACGACAGGACGATGATGTCGATCCCGGTGGCGGCATAAGCCGCTGCATTGGCTTCGTTGATGCCGCCAGCAGCCGAAATCAGGATCTGCGGGTTGGCGGCCCGGATCTCGGCAACCAGCGCCGCCAGTTCCTCCGGTGCGATCTTGTCGAGCTGCACGATGTCGGCCCCGCTCCGGGCAATCAGCAGCGCCTCCTCGCGGGTCTCCGCTTCGACGACGATCTTGGTCTCGCGGGCCTTGAGCCGCAGCTCGGCCACCGTGGCGAGAAACGGCTCCAGACCGCCCAGGAGGGCGGTATGCTGCCTGAAGACCAGCACCGTCTCCGACAGTCCCAGACGGTGCGGCAGTGCACCGCCGGCAAGGACAGCCTTGATGGCGATCTTCTTGGTGCCGGGAAAGGATTTGCGGGTGGTGACCACCGACAGGGCGGGGTTGATCGCCCGGGACTTTTCCACAATGCGCCGTGTCCGGGAGGCGATGCCGGAGGCATATTCCAGCAGGTTCAACGCCACCTTCCACCCCGCGTGCAGCGCCTGTGCAGGGCCTTCGGCAACCAGGAACCCGCTCCCCGCCGGCAGTAGCGTACCGGATGGGGTGCAGGAGGCAACCGTGGCGCCGCATTTTCGGAGCACCCCGGCCGCCTCTTCCGTGCAGCAGAGGGTCGTCTCCGCGCGGGTGGCAAAGACGATCCGGCCGGGAACACCCCCGATGCCGAGCAGATGGGTGGTCAGGTCCCCATAGGGGAGATCCTCTTCGATAAACCGTTCGATCTCGCTGTCAGGAAGGCAGTGAATCATTCGTACCCTTTCTCGCATTCTCGTTATAGTGATCGACATACAACGGATGGCCGCAAAAAGGGACAGCACCGTCGCTGCCCCCGGAGCCGGATCAGCTGACGCCGATGATGACGCTGGAAGCCTTGAACAGGGCGCAGGCGTGACTGCCGACCTTCAGTCCGAGCCGCTTGGCGCTGTCATGCGTGATGACCGCGCTGACCGTGTTGCCGCCGCCGATCTCGATGTCCACCTCGGTATTGACCGGCCCCTCGATGATGGTGGCGATGGTGCCGCAGAAGATGTTGCGGGCGCTGACCCTGGCATCGTGCAGGTCGGTGCCGATGATGACCGAGCTGGCCTTGACGATGGCGTACGCCTCGGTGCCGTTTGTCAGCCCCAGGTTGTCGATGGCGCCGTTGGTGACCACGGCCGTGAGCGGTGCGCCCCCCGAAAGGGCCAGGGTTACCTCGGCGTTGACCGCGCCTTTGGTAATGTTGGTTACCGTACCGCTAAAGGTGTTGCGTGCACTGACCTTCATGGAGATCCTCCTCAGGAACTGGTACAGGCTGGCGGTGTCGCCAAGCCTCGCCTCCAGGTTGTCCAGGAATTTGCGGTGCTCCTCCTGGATGGTGTTGAACTGGTGAATGATCTTCTTTCCCTCGGCGGTGAGGCTGGTGCCGCCACCTCCCTTGCCGCCGGTCAAGCGATCCACCAGCGGCTTCTCGGCCAGGTTGTTGATCATGTTAATGGTATCCCAGGCGGTTTTGTAGCTGATGCCGACCGCCTTGGCAGCCCTGGTGATGGAACCGAGTTCGTCGATCTTTTCCAGCAGGGCTATCCGCTCGCCACCCAGGAATTTGAGATCCGCCCGCTGAAACCAAAGGGAGCCGGTCAGGCCGACGCCTGTCTTTTTGCTTTTCATGGAAACCGCACCTCATTGCGCCGCACGTTGATATGTGTCACATGTATAGCAAAACAGGCCGAAATGTAAAGAGTGATATAACGCCCCATGACGCCATGGCCGCCCCGGTCAGGGGACGGCCCCATTCCCCAGCCGGACCGCTGGCACGCATACCTGCACCCCCTCCTCCACGCAATAGACCCGCACATCGACGCTGTACAGCTCCTGTATGGCCTGGGGGGTCAGGGTCTCGCCGACCGTGCCGTCCCGGATGACCCTGCCCCGGCGCATCATCACCACCCGGTCGGCCACGGCCAGGGCGTGGTCAGGATGGTGGGTCGAGAAGATCACGGTATAACCCGCGCCGGCCAGCACCTTGAGCCGCTCCAGCAGGCGGAGCTGGTTGCCGTAGTCGAGGCCGTTGGTCGGCTCGTCCATGACAAAGGTGCGGGCGCCCTGGGCCATGGCGCGGGCGATCAGGGCCAGTTGCCGCTCGCCGCCGCTGACCTCGGTATAGGGGCGCTCGGCCAGGTGGCCGATGCCGAGCCTTTCCAACGCCTCGCCGACAATCCGCCGGTCGGTTTCGCCATAGCGGGCAAAGAAGGCGCTGTGGGGCGTCCGCCCCATCATGACCACGTCGCAGACCCGGTAGGCAAAGGACTCCTTGTGCACCTGGGGGACGTAGGCCACCATCCGCGCCAGCTCCTGCCGGGGTATGGTGCGGATGTCGCGATCATGCAGACGGATGCTGCCCCGACACGGCCTGAGCAGCCCCAGGATCAGCTTGAGCAGGGTGGTCTTGCCGCTGCCGTTGGGGCCGAGCAGCGCCAGGACCTCCCCCTGTTCCATGCTCAGATCCACGTCCGCCAGCACTTCGCTACGGTGGTAGGCAAAGGAAAGCCGTTCCAGGCTGAGCAGGGCCATCACAGCCACCCCTTGCGGGCGTTCCTCAGCACCAGCACGAAAAAGGGGATGCCGATCAGGGCCGTGACAATGCCGATGGGGATCTCGAAGGAAAAGGCCAGCCGGGAGATGTCGTCCACCAGCAGCAGATACGCCGCACCGGCCAGGGCCGTGGCCGGGAGCAGGGTTTCGTTGTCCGGGCCGGTGATCATGCGGGTGATGTGGGGGATGATCAGCCCGACCCAGCCGATGATGCCGGCCAGGACCACGGTCAGGGTGCTGATCAGGGTGGCGCAAACGATCACTGTCAGCCGCACCGCCTCCACGTTGACCCCCAGGGCTCGGGCCTCCTCGTCCCCCATGCTGAGCACGTTGAGGTGGCGCGCCATGAGCATCAGGCAGGCGATGCCGATCAGGATCGGGATACCGGCCTTGACGGTCATGCCCCGGTCGGCCATGGCCATGTTCCCCATCAGCCAGTAGACGATGGCCGGCAGTTGGTTGTAGGGATCGGAGACGTACTTGACGACAGCCACCAGTGCGCTGAAAAAGGCACCGCTGATGATCCCGCCCAGGACCAGCATGACCGTGCCGTTGACCCGGCAGAGCCGGGCGATCCCCATGGCCAGCCCCACGGCGGCAAAGCCCCCCAGGAAGGTGGCTGCCTGGACGCCGTACCAGGTTTTCAGGAAGACCAGCCCCAGGGCAGCGCCGCACGAGGCCCCGGCCAGAACCCCCAGGATACCGGGCGAGACCAGCGGATTGACGAACAGGGCCTGGTAGGCGGCCCCGGATACCGCCAGGGACGCGCCGATCAGGGCTGCCGCCATGATGCGGGGGAGCCGGATCTCCACGATCAGGTTTTCCAGGAGCTGCAGGCGCTCGGCATCGAACGTGCCCCAGCCGAAGATGCGGTGGCCCAGGAAGCCGGCGACCTCGCCGGGCGCCAGCGGGTATTTCCCCAGACCCAGGGAAACGAGGGCCATGACCGCGAGCAGCAGACCGAGCAGGAAGACAGGGAGGATCTTCACGGTTGCAGGATCTCCCGCAGGTCCCGGTCCCCCAGTTCCACCCCCAGGAAGAGCCGGTAGAACGCCCTGGTCTCCCGGACGATGTCGATCGGGTAGCGCTTGGGGTAGAGCCGGTTGGTGAGCCACTTGAGGCCGAGCAGCCGCATGAAGGAGGGGGGGCGGTCGAACCAGTTGAACGGCCCCCGGGGGATCAGCCAGACCTTTCCGTCCCTGACGGCCCTGATGTCCTGCCAGCGCCTGTCATGCGCCACCGAGTCGAAAAAGATCCGCTCCTGGGCCACGATCACCTGCGGATTGTAGAGCAGCACCTGCTCCAGGCTGACCTTCTCCATCCCCATGTGATCCAGTGCCGCTCCCCGGTGGACGTTCCTGGCGCCGGCCAGGCGGATCAATTCGGCATGGACCGAGGTCTCCCGTTCCGTTGCCAGGCCGTCGATCCCCTCGGCATAGTAGACCGCCACGCGCTCCCGCTCCGGAATCCCGGCGGTTGCGGCCGCCACCGAACGGAGGGTGCCACGGGCATGGTTCGCAAGCCTGCGGGCCCGCTCCCGGCGGCCGACGAGCTCTCCCAGGAAGGTGAATACCGCGGGATAGTTCTCCAGGCGATCCAGATCGACAAAGACCGTAGGGATGCCGCTTTTCTGCAGCCGTTCGGCCAACTGGTTGCCGTCGCCGCCGTCCTTCCAGGCCCACATCACCACCACGTCCGGCTTGAGGGCCAGAAGCGCCTCCAGGTTTATGTTGCGTCCCTGGCCGATCCCGGCCCCGGCAACGGGCAGACGGCTGAATTCCGGGCGGAGCAAGCGCCGCTCCTCCGGTTTGACGTTGAAATTGATCCCTGCCAGCAGACGCGGATCGATGGCATAGAGGAGGTAGGTGGCCGGAGGGGAGCCGCTGTAGACACGCCGGACGGTGTCGGGCACCGTCACCCTGCGACCGGTCATGTCGACGATCTCGCGCCCCTGTGAGGCGCTCAGGGAGGTAACGACAAACAGCACTGTCAGGAATAGCAGGCGCACCATGGACATGAACAATCCTTTCTTATTCGAGCCGGTATTCCATCGGGATGACCAGGCGGGCGCTGGCCGGCGGCCGGGGAAACGGTGCGCTGCGGCGGACGGTATCCCTGGCATCGCAATCGAGCAGGGCGATGCCGGAGCTCTTGACCACCCTGATACCATCCACCTCACCGGACTCGTAGACAACGAACTCCACTGCCAGCTTGCCGCTCCAGCCCATGCGGCGCGCCTTGCCCGGATAGCGCAGATTCCCGGCGATCAGGCTGCGGATAACGGTAAAATGCTCCTTCAGGTACCGGGCCTGCAGGGACTCGGCACTATCGCCCCGGCCACTGCTCCCCGGAACGGAGATGCCGGTATCAGGGGCTATGGCCGGCCCCTCCCCTGCCCGGCCTTTTGGCAGCGAAGTTGCCGTCAATCTGCCATTACCGGCAGGTGCAGCCAGGACAGGCTCTGGAGTCACGACCGGCCGGGAAACGGGTGCCGGTGACGGGATCGCGTACGGGGAAGCAGCCATCGCCCCGGCCTGCACAACCGGTGTGACCGGCAGGGCCTCGTGGGGCAACGCTGCGATACGGGTCGTGGCCTGGCGGGGCGACGGCGGTACGGGCAGCGGCGGCAGCGTTGCAGCAGGGTTCCTGCCCCTTTCCGGTGTTTCGGCCGGCTGCCCCAGCTCGATGGTGCACTCCACCAGGAGCGGCGGCTCCGGCTGGCGGGAAAAGGGGGCAAAGGAAACCGCGCTCCCCGCCACCAGCAGATGCAGGCACGACGAGGCGAGAAAGGCCTTCAGCTCCGGTTCCATCATCCCTCCCGATCCACTCCCAGCCGTGTCGTCTCAGGCAACGATGCGATAATATCCGGTCATGTCGAAACAGGGCTTGCAGAGAAGATCGCCCCGGCATTCGACCTCCCGGCCATCCATGACGCCTTCGCCGCAACAGGCGCACAAGACCCTTCGCAACGGTTTGCCCGGCAGGTCTCCGGGATGCAGCGGCACCTCCACATCGGTGATACGGAACAGCTCCTCTTCGGCAGCCCCGGCAAAGTCGGGCTGGGCGCTGCCGTCGTCCGGCGCAGGCGGCCTGTCCGCACGGATGGCCACCCGCACCGCCTTACCCGACTCCAGGTTGAGAAAGGTTGCCGCCATCTTGCCGTAATCGTGGATCTTCATGGTCCGCTTGCCCGGCGTGCAGCCGGTCAGGGCCATGATGGCATCGGTGGGGCAGCGGTCGATCTCCACGAACACCATCAGCTTCTTCTGATCGGCCCCCTTGGGATCGGTGATGCCGATCCGCCTCAACCCGCTCATGGTCATGCGGGTGCCGAGCGCGACACCGGCACAGATGTCGCCGTGAAATGCCCCTGCCTCAGCCACCAGCGCCGCGTACTCTCCGAAGAATCGGCTCTCCATCTTTCCCTCCGCTCTCTTTTCGGCCGTCCCTGTCCGCTCAGAAGCTCCCCTTCAGATTGGCAAAGAGCGTCCGCCCCTCGGTGGGAAGGCCGTGGATCAGTTCGTTATTGGCGTCGGTCAGGTTTCTCACCCCGACTTCGACCGAAACGTTTTTGGAAACGGTACCGATGACCTTGGCCGTAATGGTGAAAAAGTCCGCCACATTGTACATGTTCGAGTCGTACCGGTCCGAGCTCCAGTCGAGCGCGGCGAACAGGGCCAGCCACCGGTTGGCGGTATAGTGGTCGCTGAGATAGACCTTGTGTTCCGGCCGGTCGGTCAGGTTGTCGCTGGTCCTTCCCGGCGATTCGTTGCGGGCATCGAGGTAGGTGTAGTTGAAGGTGAAATCGTTATCCTCGATGAGCTGCGAGCGCAGGGAGAGTTCGATCCCCTTGTAGGTTGCCTTGTTGATGTTCTGGTACTGGTTGTAGTATTTGACCGGGGTCGAGCCGGGGATGACCACCGTGGTCGGCATGTTCTGGATCAGGTCGCTGATATCCGCGTAAAACAGGGCAATGCCGGCGGTGGAGGTGGTGCCCAAATCGGTTTCCACGCCGATCTCGTAATTGATCGCCTTTTCCGCCCCCAGGGTGGGATTGGCGATGTTGTTGCCCATGGCTTCGGAATAGAGCTCTTTCAGGCTCGGGAACCGTGTCTTCCTGCCGACCGAGGCGTGCAGGCGGATCGCATCCGCCGGGGCGTAGAGGATACCCCCCTGGGGATTCCAGGTGGAGGCCTCTCCCCGCAAAGGGCTGTTGTTGGCAAAGACCGGACTCTGCACGTCGTGGCTGACCCCCAGCACCAGGGAAAGCCGGTCTGTGATCCTGACGGTATCTTCCAGGCCGTAAGTGAAGGTCTCTGCTTCGTATCTCCCCCACGGGGCAGTGGCAGTGCCCTGTTCGCGGTGGATGTCGTCCTTGTAGGTAAAGGCGAAACCGATCCTGTTGTGAGGGACATAGGTCGTCGACAGGTTGAGGGTGGCGCCGTAGCTGTCATCGTCATAGGTGCTGTGGAAGGCCTTCTTGGTTGTCTGTGTGCTGTAGGTAGCGTTGTCGTAGGAGTCGAGCACGTTGTAATAGGTGTCGTAGTAGAGGCGGGTCTTCATGGTGAGGCCGTCGGTGATCCTGCTGTCACCCAGGAGGTAATAGGTCGCCTTGTCCCAGTCGCTGAAGCGCCAGTACCGGGCATTGGCCGCCGAATCGGTGACGTTGGGGGGAAGCCCCTTGGTGCTGTTGATCCTGTTGAAGCCAAAGGCGTATTCGTGACCGGCTGCGGGGATGAACCCGAGCTTTGTCGAGACGACGGTCTGGAATGCATCGGAATTGCTGCGGGTTCCATTGCCTTGCAGCGGGGTGGGATCGAAATCGTCGGAGAGGAGGTAACCGTCGCTGTCCAGGTAGCCACCGCTCACCGTCAGGTAGAAGCGGTCGAAGCGGGTGCCGAGATTGATATCCGCAGCAGTGGCGCCGGTCTCGTCGACCGTGAACTCCCCATCCCCCTCCAGGATCCGGGTCGGCTTCAGGGATACCAGGTTGATGACCCCGCCCATGGTGTTGGGCCCGTAGAGCACCGAACTGATCCCCTTGGTGACGGTGATCTGCGACAGGTTGCTCGTGGGGAGCTTGCCGGCGTCGACAAAGCCGTCATAGGGCACCGACATCGGGATGCCGTCATAGAGGATCGGCACCTGCCGCATGTCGAAGCCGCGGATGTTGATGATCTTTTCGTTGCGGGTGTTGATCGCGAAATTCACCCCCGGCAGGGTCTTGATGGCATCGGCAACCGTTCGGGTATCGGTGAGGTCGATGGCCTTCCGGTCAATCTCTTCCACCGTGCTGACCTGGGTAATGGGCTCTTTCGCATCCTTGACCACCACCTCGCCGAGGTTGAACACCGCATCTCCCGCAACCGCCGGGGAAATCAAGAACAACAGGCTGCCAACCGCAGCCATACCAGCATGCCTGACCCGTTTCATCGCCTCTCCTTTTCACATTGTTTGTCCCGGTGCCCTGTCAGCCGGCAGCTCGCAGACCTCGATCCGCTTCAGGTAGCGCATGTGGCGCGGCCCTGGACGCTGATCGCCGGCAGATACCAGCCCGATCTCCCCTTCGTCGCCGTTCAGCGGGGCATCGTTTTTTTCGATAATCACGAGGACGCCGTCCCCCAGCGGAGAATTGAACAGCTCGTGCCACGAAAAGAGCACGAAGTAGCCATCACTGCCGCTTGCCACCACATAGGTGTGGTTCGGTGTATCGTGTTCCGTGAGCTCGACCTCTGCCAGGTCGAGCAGGTCGCGAAGCAGCACCCCCTGGTAGCTCGCGACCCGTTCCTTGACCTTGCCGCTGCCGCAGAGGATGGTCAGCCCCTCGATCCGTTGCTGCTGCAGAGTCCGCAGCTCCGCGCAGCCCAATTTCAGCGGGTTAAGGACCCTGCCGGTAATCTCCAGCTCACGGGTGATATACTCCGGCCCGAAGAGCTTCGCTCGCGTCTGCGGCTGCATGTCTCTCATGAATGTTCCCTCCTCCGGTTCGTTTCATGACGGAAGACCCCGCCCCTTTCGCATGCGGAAAATGCAGGCGGTTTCCGGAAGACGATCCAGAAGCCGCTCTCGTCGCTGCGGATTTCGAAACCGGCAATGCCTGCGCCCTGCAGGTGTTCGACATAGACCGTCTCGTCCCGGTTCTTGTCGAATTTCGGTTTCCATGCCGGGTCGCGCCGCCTCATTGCCCCGACGATCTCATCACGCAGGGCCTTCGAGCCGAAGCCGCCACCGATATAGGCATATCCCCCTGGCACCAGGACCCGCCATATTTCGCGGAAGGCCCGTCCCGGATCTTCCCAGAAGAAGAGCGAGCTCCGGCTGGCAACCAGGTCGAACGTGCCGGAGCCAAGGGGAATGCCGTGGACATCGCCGGTCAGTGCCCGGACCCTGCCTCTCAGGCCGCGACCGGTGATGTTCGCCTCGGCAATCCGCTGCATGTCGGGCGAGGCATCCAGCAGGCAGACATCGAGCCTGCTCATGGCGGCCAGGGCCAAACCCAGATAACCGCCGCCGCTCCCCAGGTCGAGACAGGCGCCCGAAGAGACGGCGGTCCTGTCGAGGATCTGGCTCGCCAGCAGGGGATAGGCAGGAGCAAAGACATTGCGCGCGATTTCGTCGAACTCGTAGGCATTGAATCCCATCGTTACCTCCCCGGAGCCGGCTCGGCCCCATCAATCTTTTGCTACAGCGGCAGCAGCAGGCGCTGAAAAAATAGGGGGGGATTGCTCCCCCCATCACAGGAAGGGCAACCTCCCATGACCGTGGCACTGCACGACGCTGTGCAGTGACCGAGACATTCAGTGTCTCCATGCCGTTCGATATATCTTGCATTACATAACGCATGCCAAAGACCAGACGCATTTTAACAACAACAATATCAACAACTTGTGCTGGTAAAATGCCTTGGTTGTATATAAGGCTATATAACGAATGGCGAGATTCTAGGCAGATGATGCTTTTGCAGGCAGAGCCAAGAGAGGCTGGAGGAGCGGCGAACGGGGTGATGGGATCGCGAGGGGGAGCAACAGGGCCGGAGATCAGATGTCTTCGATCATCTCCCCGTTGCGCAGGGCGTGACGAACCGCGTTCAGCCGGGCATCCATCTCCTCGAACCGGACCAGGTTGGCCCGCTCTGCCGGGCTGGTGGTGATGACGGTACTGATGCCGCCGTTTTTGAAGACCAGCCGCCGGTCTCCCATCAGAGCGAGGATCGGATCGTGAGTCGCCATCAGGACGATCTTGTTCCGGTCCACCAGGGTCCGGACGGCCCGCTTCCGGTCGATTCCGGCATTCTCGATCTCGTCGATGAGAACGATGGGAGAGGTACTGAGGCAGGAGGTATCGGCGATCATCAAGGCCCGTGACTGACCGCCGGACAGGGCGGTGACCGGGGTCTGCGGGGAAAACCGTTCTCCGGCCAGCTCATTGGCCAGGTCGATGATGGTGCGGGTCACACCGGGAGGGTCCTCGATCATCCGGCTCTCGGCGTGCATGGTGACGAACTCTTCCGCGGACAGATCCATGACGAAGTTCATGTTCTGGGAGAGCTGGGCAACCAGTTTCCGGTCGATGGAGAAACGAAGACCGGGGTCGGGGAGTTCGCCATTGATCAGAACGCTGCGGCCGGTTGGCGTATCCCCCTGGGCAAGCCATTCGATGTCGGCCAGAAAGCGGCTCTTCCCCGAGCCGGTGGGTCCGACGATGGAGACGATCTCGCCCGGCCTGATGGTGAGGTCGAATTCTTCCGGTCGGCCGCTCTTGTCATGCCCGCCGAGGATGGTGATCGACTCGATCAGCGCGTTGCTTCGCCCCGCCTGCAGGCTCTCCAGCAGCCCTATGAAGGCAAAGAACCGCTCCTCCAGTCCCTCCCGCTCCAGCCCCAGGTCTTCCAGCAGCTCGGCGTCGAGGGAGACGAAATAGGCGGCCGGACTCTGCTCCGCCGGCGGAATCGCCAACCCGAGGGTGGTAAAGAAATCCGCGGCACACGGCATCTGTCGCAGCAGATCGGCCATGGGGAGCGCAACAAGGGTTCGGTCGGGGGTCACGGCGTGCATGGCTCACCCTTTGGGAAATCCATCTTTTTGACGTTGCCCATCTGGTAATCGCTGCCGATCCGCCGCTGGCCGAGGCAGTAGGAGCAGAGGGCCGCCGGCATGGAGAAGCGGAGGAGCTTCCCCTCCAGGTCGGTGGTTTCGGGGGCGTCCAGCAGCAACCGGCCCAGTTCGTGCCCCCCCTGCCCGGTCAGGCCGTTGACGTGCAGGATAACGGCACTGGTGTTGACCTGACGCACCCGGTGGGCAAAGACCTCCCGCTCGGCCTGGGAGACGATGTCCCCCTTGGTGACAACCACGACATCGGCCATCTTCAGCATCGGCCCGATCTTCTTCGGGGTGTCGACTCCGCTCAGGTTGTCGATGACGCAGACAGCGAGCACCCCCTGGATATGGGGCGCACAGCGGTTGCAGAGCCCGGCGCTCTCTATTACCAGGAGGTCGAAACCCAGCTCCTTCCCCCAGGAGAGGCAGTCGCTCGCGTTGCTGACAAAGAAATGGTCGGGGCAGAGGTTGCCCGACAGCCCGGTGGTGACCGCTATCCCCTGCTTTTCGTACAGCGACTGGTCCTGGGTGGAGAGGCTGTCGAACTTGACCACGCCGACCCGTACCCCTTCCCGGTGCAGCGAGGCAATGGCCTTGATGGTGACGGCGGTCTTGCCGGAGGACGGTGGTCCGGCGACGGTGACCAGTCTCATGAACCGGTACCGTGGAAGGTCCGGAGGAAGGCGTCATTGGTGGCGGCGATCAGCGTCTTGAGATCGTTATTCTTCACGTAGTCCCAGCCGATCCATTTGAAGGTGGCACGGTCCGGCAGCCGGTTGTCCACCTCGGGATGCAGTGCCGGAAAGGCTGCGCCGGCGCAGATGCCCGCCACCTCGGGCCCGGCCAGAAAATCGGTCAACAGGCGCAACTCCTCCCGTTTGTCCGCCTTGACCAGCATGGTGACCGGGCTGACCAGGGCACCATCCATTGGCCAGACAATGCTGACATCGTCGCGCTTTTTTATGGTGTTGGCAAAGAAGAGCGGCATGACGCTGATGGCCGGTCTCCCTTCCCGGCCGCTGCCGGCCGCCTTGACCATCTGGGACGGGTGCCAGCCCCAGGCAACGTTCCGCCCCAGGCAGGAGAGGCCTTCCATGCCGAAATCCTTGTAGAGCGCCAGCAGGAGGGTCTCGCAGAAGGTGCCGTCGCGATTGCCGCGGATGGCGATGCTCTTTTCGTATTCCGGCCTGAGCAGGTCTGCCCAGCACTGGGGCACGGGTCGGGTCCCCAGGCTGCCATGGTCCACCACCGGCACCAGTAGGTTCATGGCCAGCATGGTGTAGTGCCCGTCCGGGTCGGTTATCCCCATGGCTGACAGGTGTCGGTCGCCGGCAAAGCCGTTGACACTGGCGAACCGGCCGGTCCTGATGAAACGTTCGACAAAGTGGGGGTGGAAGAAACTGTTGAAACCGGGGGTAATGACGATGTCCGGCATGTCGTCCAAGGTCTCGAAATGATCGGCATAATCGGCATAATCGATCTGGTTGTTGGCATTCCCCTCGATCCGGAAGGTGAGCCGGGCGTGCTGCTCTGCCGGCAGAGTCGCCAGGAAGCCGTTGAACGCCTCCTCCAGCGGCACCTTGAGCGGGCAGGGGAGCAGGGCGAACAGGTTGAGGTTCTCAGCTGCAGGAAAGGACGCAGCCCGGAGATCGGCACGGGACAACGCGGTAGCCACGACGTCGTCCAGCATGCTGCAAAACAGGTCGGCATTGATCCCGGCGGCACGGAGAACCGTTCGCAGCCTGACCGCAGCCCCGAAGATGTGACGGGCTCCGTCGTCCGCAAACATTCCCAGCCCATTGGCACTAAAGACCGGGAGCGTTTCGGGGTAACGGTCGATGACTTCACTGACGGTGGAATCGAGCATACACGACATGGCAGGGTCCTTTGCTCCTGTAATGGCGATAGCCGACGCAGATCAACCTGACCGGAACTCGCTATGTCAGGCATTACATAACGTATGCCAAGCTTCACGCCGTAAATTACGTAGCTATTCCGGCTATTTTTTCATCATTGCAGAAAGGGTGGAACAATGGGTGCCGTAACTTTCGGCACAATCTGGTGGGCTGCCTTGGAAGTAATCACGGACCTTCGCCCGGCCTCAAGCTGATGAATGAAGAAAACCCACCAAATGGCTTGGTGGGTTTTCTTTTTCACTCCTCTTTTTTTTGTTCAGGTATCGGTGCGGTGAATTGATTTCACCGGCGAGTGATGCGTCTTCTTAAACCATGCTGCCCGGTGGAGTATCTTCCATAAAATATGCAAGCCTCCTTTTGAATGATTTAAGCTACCTTCAAGCTGATTCAATCTTATCACTCGATACAGAAAAAAACAGTCTACTAAAAATAATTTTAAACGAGCATACTATCAAATTGTGCGCTTCGGATTCACTGCAGTCGCAGGGTAACACTTCGAAAACGTGTCCTCTTCCCTTTCATGCGCCACCCATCTTCACATATTCACATCACACTTCCGACCCCGCCCACCTACGGGCTACTTTCCGCACCTACTTCCTGACGACGCGGCTTACTGCGGCAAAATCAGACTCGCCCCACCCGGAGGCGAGGGCATCCTTGTAAAGCTCGTTGACCGTCGCTGCGACAAAGAGCGGTTGACCGATTTCTTCGGCGAGTCGAAGAGCCAGCCGCAGATCCTTCTGCATATGCTTGAGAGGGAAGGCAGGCGGGAATTCAGCATTGGCGGCGACTGCCGGACCTTTCAACCGGAACATCGGGTTGGACATGGCGCCGGAATCAAGCACTTCGAGCAACTGGGAAAGGTCCAGACCACTTCGTGCCGCAAGCGCCATCCCCTCTGCCAGACTCGCCATCATCCCCCCCATTATCAGGTTGTTGGCAAGTTTCATACGGGCTGCATTGCCGACTTCGCCCAGGAACAGGATCTTTTTACCCATTGTTTCCATCACCGGCAGTGCCGTATCGAAGAGTGCCCTGTCTCCAGCAGCCATGATGGTCAACGTAGCATCTTCCGCTGGTTTGCGACTGCCCGCAACCGGCGCTTCGAGGAACAGTGCACCCCGCTCCCGCGCCAGGCGCGCCGTTTCTTTCGACGTCTCCAGATCAATCGTGGAAAAATCCAGGTATCCCTTGCCCGGCGCCATTCCTGCCAGGATACCGTCGGCACCGTCGCGGACTGCCAAGACCGCCTGAGGAGTAGCCATCATCGCACACACGATATCTGAGGTTTCTGCCACTTGCCGGGGCGTGGGCACAGCCTTGGCGCCCGATGCAACAAGCGGCTCACACTTCTCGGGGGAGCGATTCCAAACCGTCAGATGGTAGCCGGCCTTTACCAGATTGGCTGCCATTGCACTCCCCATGATCCCCAGTCCGACAAACCCGATGTTCATGTAGCCTCCTCTATTTGCGCGTAAGCTCCCACCGAAGACAGGGAAGAGTCAGAGTGCTGCCTGCATGTTCAGCATTGAGGCCTTGCATCAACCCGTTTGCCTCTTGATCCGGTAGACCCTCGTTTTCATCGGCATCATGGTACCGCCGCAACAATCACACCCCTGCGGTCCCCCGTCCATAACGACAAAGGCCTGATTGCCGCACTCAGGGTGACAGACGGCAAAGCCGATCTCCAACTCCTTCGGGAGCTCTGCCACTTGCGGCTCCTCGTAATCCATTGCCTCGGCACCGAAGCGCGTCAATGTCTGCAGTCGTTTGAGGAAGATATTCCGTTGACACTTTGCATCGGACAGATGGGAATAACGATGGCGGATGGCCTCCAATAGGGGTTCCAGCTCCTCGCCTACTGGACACGATTTTGTTGATTTCGAGCGCATGAATTCAGTCCTCAGGAAAAATGAGATGGGGGATCAATGGTGGAAGCTTACACCATAAGGGAATTTTAGGAAATGGTACATGTATGGAACTTTATATATCGCTATAGCATTTCAATTTTCAAGTCTGTACTTGCTTAACCCGTTTCAGGACGTGACCCAAAAAAAAGGCGGTGCAACAATCACCGCCCCTTCTGTCCCCAACATTATTTTCCAGTACCCTGTTATATCTGTTCCCATAACGAGAACGGATACCCGCCTACTCCACAGTCACGCTCTTCGCAAGGTTGCGCGGCTGATCCACGTCGGTCCCTTTCAGGACTGCCACGTGATAGGCCAGAAGCTGCAGCGGCACGGAGAGGATGAGTGGCAGGAGCGCCTCGGCGCAGGCCGGGATCTCCAGGCAGACCTCCGCCTTCTGCCGGACCTCGGCATCACCTTCGCTGCAGACGGCGATAACCCTCCCCCCGCGGGCGATGACCTCTTCCATGTTGGAAACGACCTTCTCGTAATGACGGTCCCTGGGGACCAGGACCACCACCGGCATGTTCTCGTCGATGAGGGCGATGGGGCCGTGCTTCATCTCGCCGGCTGGGTAGCCTTCGGCGTGGATGTAGGAGATCTCCTTCAGCTTGAGAGCTCCTTCCAGGGCGATGGGATAGCTGCTGCCGCGCCCCAGATAGAGGAAATCGCGGGCATTCATGTAGATGCGGGCAATCTTCTCCACCTGCGGTTCGAGCTTGAGGGCCGCTTCGAGAACGGCGGGGCTGTGCACCAGATCGGCGGTGAGCCGGCGCCCCTGTTCGCGGTCGACGGTGCCCCGGGTGCGGCCAAGCCGCACGGCAAAGAGATGGAGCGCCACCAACTGGGTGACGAACGCTTTGGTGGACGCAACGCCGATCTCCGGGCCGGCATGGGTATAGACCACACCGTTGGCCTCGCGGGCAATGGACGAATCGACCACGTTGCAGATGGCAACGTTTTTCGCCCCTCGCGCCTTCCCTTCCCGCAGGGCTGCCAGGGTATCGGCCGTCTCGCCGGACTGGGAGATGAGGAGCAGCAGGGTCTTGTCGTTAACCACTGGGTTGCGGTAGCGGAACTCCGAGGCGATGTCCACCTCGACCGGAATCCGGCAGAGCTCCTCGATGAGGAATTTCCCCACCAGTCCCGCATGCCAGGAGGTCCCGCAGGCCACGACGTAGATCCGCTCGATGTCGCCCAGCTCCGCATCGGAGAGCTTCAGGTCTTCCAGGAAGACATCCCCTTCGGTTTCGCGCAGACGGCCGGCAATGGTATCCCGCACGGCCCTGGGCTGCTCGAAGATCTCCTTGAGCATGAAATGCTTGTAGCCCCCTTTTTCCGCCATCAGCGGCGACCAGTCGATATGCCGCGATTTCTTCTCCAACGGCTTGCCCGCCACGGTGGAAAAGGCGGGCTGGCTGCCGCGGAAGACAACCAGTTCCCCATCCTCCATGAAGACCATCTCCCGCGTATGGGAGAGGATCGCCGGGATGTCGGAGGCCACGAAGAATTCACCCTCGCCGAGCCCGACCACCATGGGGGAGCCCTGCTTGGCTGCGATCATGGTCTCGGGCTCCCGGTCGCAGAGGATGCAGACCGCATAGGCACCGCGAAGTTCCTGCAGGGCAGTCCGTACGGCCTTTTCGAAATCGCCGGCCTCCTTGAGCCGCTCCTCAATCAGGTGGGAGATCACCTCGGTATCGGTCTCGCTCCTGAACTGGCACCCCCGGCCGGAGAGCATCTCCTTGAGTTGCAGATAGTTCTCGATGATGCCGTTGTGCACGACGATGATGGAGCCGGCCTGGTGCGGATGGGCATTGGTCTCGGAAGGGCGGCCATGGGTGGCCCAGCGGGTATGGCCGATACCGATGGTGCCGGCAAGGGGGTGCTCGGCGATGCGCCGCTCCAGGTTGACCAGTTTCCCCTCGCTCCGCCTGATCTCGACGCAGCCGTCCTTGATGGTGCAGACCCCTGCCGAGTCGTAACCTCGGTATTCGAGCCTTCTGAGCCCTTCGAGAATGATGGGGGTCGCCTGTTGGCCCCCGGTGTATCCGACTATTCCGCACATGGGATTATCTCCAATCTTCTATTCACGCTTTTTCAACTTCCACCCCACCTTGTTGACCTGCGGCGAGCGGGCAATGGCAAGGGAATCAGGAGGGATGTCATGGGTTACGGTAGTGCCGGCTGCGATGAGGGAGTTGCGCCCCACCGTGACCGGCGCCACCAACTGCACGTCACTGCCGACGAAGACGCCATCCTCGATGACGGTCCGGTGTTTTTTCACCCCGTCGTAGTTGCAGGTGATGGTGCCGCAGCCGATGTTGACGTCGCGGCCGATGGTGGCATCCCCGAGATAGGTAAGATGCGACGACTTGGAGCCATCCCCCATGTCGATCTTCTTGGTTTCGACGAAATTGCCGATCTTCACGTGGGCACCCAACGCCGTTTCGGGGCGAAGGTGCGCCATCGGTCCGACGGCAGTCTCCTCGCCGACGGTGGAACCGGTCATGACCGAACCAGCCTTGATGGTGACCCGGTCGGCAATGCGGCAATCCCGGATGACGACGGAAGGCTCTATGACGCACCCCGTACCGATGACGGTATTGCCGCTGATCTGCACATTGGGGTAAACGATGGTATCGGTACCGATCCGCACCGTGCCGTCGATGTAGGTGCAGGCCGGGTCGACGATGGTCGTGCCCGCCAGCATCAGGCTTTCGTTGATCCGGCGACGGAGGAGCGTCCCGGCCGCGGCCAGTTGCACGCGGTCGTTGACCCCCATCACCTCGTTCGGGTCGTCGATGGAGAATGCAATGGCCATCAGGCCACGCTCGGCAGCCTGGGTGACGATGTCGGTCAGGTAATATTCCCCCTGGGCATTGTCGTTGGAGAGGCTGGCGACCGCATCAAAGAGGAAGCCGGCTTCGACGCAGTAGATACCGGAGTTGATCTCCCTGATCTGGCGCTCGTCGAGGGTGGCATCCTTCTCCTCCACGATGCGCAGGACCCGTCCCCCCTCCCGCTTGACCACCCGGCCATACCCATGGGGATTTTCCAGATGTGTCGTCAGGACGGTCAGGGTGGCGTTGCGCTGACGATGTTCAGCCAGCATGGCACTGAGGGTCTCTCCCCGGATAAGCGGAACATCGCCGCAGAGGATGAGCACCGTTCCGTCAAATCCGGCCAGGGCCTCACGGGCGCAGGCAACAGCATGCCCCGTGCCGAGCTGTTCCAGTTGAGCGGCAAAGCTCAGCGACTCTTCGCGGGCAAAATACTCCTGGACCTTGTCGGCCTGGTGCCCAACCACCAGCACCATCCTGCCCGCACCGGCCTGACGGGCGGACATCACCGGCCATGCCACCAGCGGCATCCCCCCCACCGGGTGCAGAACCTTGACCAGGTCCGATTTCATCCTGGTCCCCTTGCCCGCGGCAAGGATTACAGCTGCCACCTCGCTCATGCTTCACCCTCCTCTGGAATTCCGGCCGGTCAGCGATCTGGTTACTTTATACAATAGAGAGGAGGAGCGTCAAGGAATTAGGCAGATTTCATCCGCAGGCCCAGGCAGTGGCAACAACTGCCCCCCGTCGGTTTTTGGCTTTACATGTCGCTAGGTTGCAGCTATATTTGCGTGTGGAGGATTCAATGGGGATTGCCGAGGAGATTGCCCTCTTCGAGGATAAGCTGAACGAGTTGGTCAGAAGGTACGAACAGTATTTTCTCGGACTGGAGAAACGGGAACCGGTCCGTCTGCTGGAAGATGTGGAGAGGATCGCACGCCGCTACTCCGCCACCCCCATTACCAACACCATGGTGAAGTTCCGTTACAACTCCCTGGTGGCGCGTCTTGGCACCTACAAACAGCACTGGAACAGGATCCTGCGCCTCATGGAAGAAGGGAAGTATTCCCGTGACCGATTCAGGATGGAGATGCATCAGCTTAAAGGCAAACTGCCGACCACTCCCGGTGAACGCCCCCTGGCCCCCCAGGAAATAGACGGTGTCTACCAGCAATACATCGAAGCCCGCAAGGCTTGCAATATGAGAACCGACAACATCACGCACGACGTGATCCAATCCGCCCTCGAAAAACAGAAACCAACCCTACAGAAGAAATACAGCTGCGATAAAATTGAATTCCGGGTCGTCGTGGAAGACGGCAAACCGAAAATCAAGGCTCGTCCCAAAAGCTGACGCGGCTGTATCCGGAGCAGCGCGAACCCCCTCACCGAAAACCTCCGGACTCAAATCAACGACTGTGCATAAAAAATGTACAGTGTATAGCTTTTTTGTTGCTTTTGCTCATTCGCGTGTATTAGTATTGCCGGGATTATAAACTAATCATGGGGATTCATTCTAAAACATCGTTTACATCCCCCGTATACATTCCCGGCATTGCATTGTGGCAGCCACCTCGCGGGCTGCCACACATAATTTAATACCTCGAACACCTCACCTTTATACACTCTCAGTTCAGGAGGAGTTGCATGTTGCAGATGTTTTTCAGACTCATTCCCTCCCTGGCGGTACTGCTGGCATTTGCCCTGCCGGTACAGGCCGAACAGGGCATGGCCATCGACCCGGCCACCTGCCTCGGCTGCCACAGCGGCAAGATTTCGGCTGCCGCCTACGCCGCATCGGTACACGGCAAAAATGCCTGCACCAGCTGTCACGTAGAGATCGTCGACCTCGCCAAGCACATGAAAGGCGAAACCAAGGTCAACAAGGTTCGCTGCGAGCGGTGCCACAAGAAAGAGAACGCTGAACACTACGACAGCGTCCATATCCAGAAGGGGGTCATGTGCGCGGACTGCCACACCGACATCCACACCCACCGTTACTGGAAAAAGGACAAGCGGATTGCCGTTGCCAAATGCATCCAGTGCCACGACAAGGAAGCGGTCTACCAGAAGTCGGTTCACGGCAAGGCCGTGGCCGCTGGCAATCAAGACTCCGCAGCCTGCACCGACTGTCACAACCTGCATGACATCAAACCGCTCGGCCCCAAGGGCTCCTATGCCGAGCGCGATTTCCATACCAGGGTCTGCCTGAAGTGCCACGCCAACAAGGAGATGATGCAGCGCAACAACGTCTTCAACGTGGCGGTCAAGACCTACATGGAGAGCTATCACGGTAAAAACTACCGTCTCGGCTTCCCTGAGAAGGTGGCGGGCTGTGCAGACTGCCACACCGCCCACAATGTCCTCCCCAAGAGCGACCCCAACTCCAGCGTCAACCCGAAGAACCTGGTGAACATGTGCGCCAAGTGCCACCCCAAGGCAACGCCGCTCTTTGCCAAGTACTATTCCCACGGCGAGGCCGACCGGGACAAATATCCTTTGCTCTACTGGACCCTGATGGCCATGACCGGCCTGCTGGTTTCCACCTTCGTCGTCTTCTGGATCCACTCGCTGCTCTGGATGTTCCGCGGCTTTGTCGACAATCGTGAGAAGCTGGCCGCCATGCATAAGGGCACGCACCACGAAGCGCACGTCGAAGAACCGCACAAGCAGTACCGTCGCTTCCTGAAGCGCCACGTCTTCCTGCACCTGCTGGTCATCATCAGCTTCCTCGGCCTCTCCCTCACCGGCCTGCCGCTGAAGTTCAGCGACCAAGCATGGGCCAAGGTCTTCATGAACCTGTACGGTGGCTCAGCCAATGCTGGCCTCATCCACCGCGCCTGTGCCGGCATCACCTTTGTCTACTTCGCCGGGGCTCTGCTCCTCTCCTTCCACTTCCTCTTCGTCAGGAAGGACCTGCCGGGCAACTGGCTGCAGCGAATGTTCGGTCCCGACTCGCTGATGCCGACCTTCCGCGACATCAAGGATGTCACCGGCATGGTCCGCTGGTTCCTCTTCCGGGGGCCGAAACCGACCTTCGACCGCTGGACATACTGGGAAAAATTCGACTTCATCGCGGTCTTCTGGGGTATGTTCGCCATCGGCGGATCGGGTCTGATGCTCTGGTTCCCCGAATTCTTCGGCCTCTTCCTGCCGGGATGGATGTTCAACATCGCCACCATCGTCCACTCCGATGAGGCGCTCCTGGCAACCGGTTTCATCTTCACCGTCCACTTCTTCAACACCCACGGACGGCCGGAGAAGTTCCCCATGGACTTCGTCATCTTCAACGGCCAGATCTCCAAGGAAGAGCTGCTGGAAGAGCGTGGCGACCAATGGAAACGCTACCAGGATCTGGGAATCATGGAGAAATATGCCTGCAAGAAGACCAGCGGCATTGCCTATGACTTCTTCGTCAAGGCCTTCGGTTTCTGCGCCGTTATCACCGGTATCACCCTGGTGGTGCTGATGATCTTCGCCTTCATGACCGGCGGCGGTCACGGTTAATCCAGCAGGGCTGCAGTCTTCAGGGGGGGTGCCGATGGCATCCCCCCTTTTTTTGCGTCCAGCCCCAATGTACGGCAACAGTCGCTGTCGGCACATGACCGTTCGGCGGAATCCCGCTCTTGAGGGGTGCATTTCCCGGCAGATTTTGCTATAGTTACGCCTTGGCGCGCCCTGTTCCGGATAGCGCGAGCCGATTCACCTGCGCAAGGAGCCCCGATGGAACTCTTCGAGCTGACCATCCACCAGCTGCATGACAAACTGAAACGCAAGGAGGTCTCGGCTCGGGAAGCGACCGAAGCCTACCTCTCCCGCATCGAGTCCACCAACCCGACGGTCAATTCCTTCATCACCGTAACCGCAGATACGGCACGGCAGGCTGCGACAGAGGCCGATGCCCGGATCGCGGCGGGAGATGTGGACATACTCACCGGCATCCCGCTCGCCCTCAAGGATATCTTCGTCACCAAGGGGATCCGCACCACCTGCGCCTCGAAGATGCTGGAGCACTATATCCCCCCCTACGACGCCACTGCCTGGACGCGGCTCAAATCGCGCGGGGCCGTGCTGGTCGGCAAGCTCAACCAGGACGAATTCGCCATGGGCTCTTCCTGCGAAAACAGTCCGTTCGGCCCAACGCGCAACCCCTGGCACCCGGAGCACATCCCCGGCGGCTCGTCGGGCGGCTCGGCAGCGGCCATCGCCGCACAGCAGGCAGCCGGCACGCTCGGCACCGATACCGGCGGCTCCATCCGCCAGCCCGCATCCCACTGCGGCTGCGTCGGGCTCAAACCGACCTATGGCCGTGTCTCCCGCTTCGGGGTGATCGCCTATGCCTCGTCCCTGGACCAGGTGGGGCCGATGGCGCGGGACGTCACCGACTGCGCCATCCTGCTCGGCGCCATTGCGGGGCACGACCCCAATGACTCCACCAGCGTGGATATGCCGGTCCCCGATTACCGCTCAGCCCTTGCCGCGGGCGTCAAGGGGATGAAGATCGGCCTTCCTGACGAGTATTTCATCGAAGGGCTCGATCCCGACGTGAAAAAGGCCATGGACGATGCCATCGCCACCTACCGCAGCCTGGGTGCGGAATTTGTCCGGATATCGCTTCCGCACACCGACTACGCCGTGGCCTGCTACTACCTGATCGCCACCGCCGAGGCGAGCTCCAACCTCGCCCGTTACGACGGCGTCCGGTTCGGCCATCGCGCCGGCGAGGCGGCCGGGCTCATCGACATGTTCATGAAGAGCCGCGCCGAAGGCTTTGGACCCGAGGTAAAGCGGCGGATCATGCTCGGCACCTATGCCCTTTCCTCGGGCTACTACGACGCCTATTACCTCAAGGCGCAGAAGGTCCGCACCCTGATTCTCCACGATTTCCTGCAGGCGTTCGACCAGATCGACGTGATCCTGACCCCTGTCGCCCCGACCCCTGCCTTCCGGATCGGCGAAAAGATCGACGACCCGCTGCAGATGTACCTGTCCGACATCTTCACCATACCGGTCAACCTCGCTGGAACCTGCGCCCTTTCCGTGCCGGCGGGCGAAAGCCGGGACGGCCTCCCCATCGGCCTGCAGCTTGTCGGCAGGCCCTTTGGCGAAGAGGCCATCCTCCGTGCCGCCTACGCCTTCGAGCAGGAGACACAATGGCATACCATGAAGGCAAAACTGTAGAGACGTAAGGTACCCCAAAACTTAACGGGTGCGGATTTCCCGAAGTCTCTCCACTCGTCCAGTCCTCCCCCGGAGGCGTAGCAACGCTGCGCCGCAAACGGAGAGGGCGAAGACGAGGGGAGAGAGGGCGGAAAAGCCACACCCGCCGGAGGATAGATGAACTACCAGCCTGTCATCGGACTCGAAGTCCACGTCCAGCTCAAGACCAATACCAAGATCTTCTGCGGCTGCTCCACCACCTTCGGCGCCAGCCCCAACTCCCAGACCTGCCCGGTCTGCCTCGGCCTGCCGGGGGCACTGCCGGTCCTGAACAAGAAGGTGGTGGACTACGCCATCCGCGCCGGACTTGCCACCAACTGCAGCATCTCACCCCGCAGCGTCTTTGCCCGCAAGAACTATTTCTACCCTGACCTGCCCAAGGGATACCAGATCAGCCAGTATGAACTCCCCATCTGCCTGGCCGGCCATCTGGATATTGAAGGGGATTGGGGTGTCAAGCGGATCGGCATTACCCGCATCCACATGGAGGAAGACGCCGGCAAACTGGTCCATGCCGACGTGTCCGGCCTGGGAGACGGCTCCGGGGTCGACCTGAACCGCGCCTGCACCCCGCTTCTGGAGATCGTCTCCGAACCGGATATCCGCACGGCCGACGAGGCGATCGCCTATCTCAAGAAACTGCACCAGATCGTAGTCTACCTGGGAATCACCGACGGCAACATGGAAGAGGGAAGCTTCCGCTGCGATGCCAACGTCTCGGTAATGCCGGTGGGAAGCGCTACCTTGGGCACCCGGGCTGAGATCAAGAACGTCAACTCCTTCAAGTTCGTCAAGCAGGCCATAGAATTCGAGATCGAGCGGCAGATCGAACTGATCGAGGAGGGGGGCAGGGTTGTCCAGGAGACTCGCCTGTTCGACCCGAACAGCGGCGCCACCCGCTCCATGCGGGGCAAGGAGGAGGCCCACGATTACCGCTATTTCCCCGACCCCGACCTGGTGCCGCTGGTCATCTCCAACGACTGGATCGAGGCGGTGGAACTCACCCTGCCCGAACTGCCCGACCCCAAGCGGAAGCGCTACCAGGAAGAGCTGGGGCTGACCCCCTATGACGCCGAGGTGCTGACCGCCAGCCGGGAGCTGGCTGAGTATTTCGAGGCCTGCCTCACAGCCGGAGCCCAGCCAAAAGGGGCGGCCAACTGGGTCATGGGCGAGGTCACCCGCGGCCTCAACGATGCCGGCCTCACCATTGCCGGCTGCCCGGTTGCACCGCAGCAGCTGGCAGACCTCCTGGCGCTGATCGACAAGGGGGTCATCTCCGGCAAGATCGCCAAGATCGTCTTCGACGAGATGTGGCAGACCGGCAAGGCGCCGGCAGCCATTGTCGAGGAAAAGGGGCTGGTCCAGGTTTCGGATACCGGAGAGATCGAAAGGATCATCGACGAGATCATGGCAGCCAACATGGGCCAGGTGGAAGAGTACCGCGGCGGCAAGGAAAAGGTCTTCGGCTTCTTCGTCGGCCAGGTGATGCGCGCCTCCAAGGGCAAGGCCAATCCGGCGGTGGTGAACGATCTTCTGGTGAAGAAGCTGAAAGGATAAATGACAACGTCCACCACAGAGTCACGAAGGCACGGAGAACAAAGCAAGGCTTCCTCCGCGTCTCTGTGGCAGATTTTCCAGCGAGGTAAGTATGTCCTTCCGTACCATCGAATGGCGTGACAATACCGTTATCATGATCGACCAGACCCGGCTTCCAGCCGAGGAGGTCTACAACGTCTATACCGACTTCCAGGGGGTGGCTGAGGCGATCCGCGGCATGATCATCCGCGGCGCGCCGGCCATCGGCGTGGCAGCGGCGATGGGGATCGCCCTGGGGGCGCGGGACATCATCGCCGACACCCATGAGTCGTTCTTCCGACAGCTGGAAAACGTCTGCGATGTCATGGCACGCACCAGGCCGACCGCGGTCAACCTCTTCTGGGCCATTGCCCGGATGAAACGGGTAGCCGAGGCCCACCGCGACCAGGACCTCAATGCCATCCGCGCCATCCTCAAGGACGAAGCGATCCATGTTGAAGAGGAGGACCGGGAGATCTGCCGGGCCATCGGCAAAAACGGCGGACCGCTCATCCCCGAAGGGGCCACCATCCTCACCCACTGCAACGCCGGCGCCCTGGCCACCGCCGGCTACGGCACCGCCCTCGGCGTCATCCGTGCCGCCCACGAGGCGGGCAAGAAAATCAGGGTGATTGCCGACGAAACCCGCCCCTGGCTCCAGGGGGCGCGCCTCACCGCCTGGGAGCTGATGAAGGACGACATCCCGGTGACCCTGATCTCCGACAACATGGCGGGCTGGCTCATGCAGAAGGGTGAGATCGACTGCTGCGTGGTCGGCGCCGACCGGATCGCGGCCAATGGCGACACGGCCAACAAGATCGGCACCTACAGCGTGGCGGTCCTTGCCAAGGAGCATGGCATCCCGTTCTACGTTGCCGCACCCGTCTCGACCCTCGACCTCTCCCTGGACAGCGGCGCCCAGATCCCCATCGAAGAACGGGGGAGCGCGGAAGTGACCCATATCCAGGGGGTCGGCATCGCGCCCGAAGGGGTCAAGGTCAGGAACCCGGCCTTCGATGTCACCCCGGCCCGGTATGTCACGGCCATCATCACGGAGCGGGGGGTGGCGCGGGAGGATTATCTCCGCTCACTGCGCGCCCTGGTGCAGGGATGACCCGCAACAGCGAATCTGCCGCTCTGCTTCTACCGCTCCTGGAGCGCATCGCCGACGCCGAGACCGATCAGCCCCTGGCCCTGTTCCTGGAAAGCAGGGGGTTTTCCTTCGGCGCCCGCTCCGCAGCCAACCTGAAACTGCTGGCAGCGGTTTTCCCGCCCGAATGCCTCTGCGCCATCACCCTGCAGGCCATTGCCACCCCCATGCCCGACATGGCGCTGAACAGTCTGGAGCGGATCAGCTCCATGGTCTCCGCCGAAGAGCTGCGCGTCATCTGCGGCAAGAAGTCCCGCCTGGCCCAGCTCCTGATCCTCTGCGGTTCGTCACCCTTTCTCACCAACATCCTCTGCCGCGACCCGGCCTATTTCCGCGATCTCTTCATCCGGCGTCGCATCGACAAGCGCCGCCAGGGTGACGAAACCGTCACTGCCCTGCGCGCGCTGGTCAGTGATACCACCGACTATGCCGCGCTCCTCCCGATCCTGCGCCGCTTCAAGTATGCCGAGGTGCTGCGGATTGCCGCCCGCGACCTGAGCGGGCTCGCAGCACTGGAAGAGGTGACCCTGGAGCTCACCCAGCTTGCCGCCGCGGCCCTGCAGGTCGCCTATGAAGTGACGAAGCGGATCCTTGCCGCCGAATACGGGCTGCCGGTCATGCGCACCCCCCAGGGTGACGCAGAGGCCGACCTGACCATCCTGGGGATGGGGAAATTCGGCGGCAAGGAACTGAACTTCTCCTCGGACATCGACATCATCTTTCTCTATTCGTCGGACAGCGGTGAGACCACCGGCATACCCGACGACCAGGGGGGGAGGCGGGGCAACATCTCGCTGCACGCCTATTTCGTCAAGCTGGCGGAAATGGTGACCAGGGCGGTGTCGCAGGTAACCGAAGACGGTTTTGTCTTCCGGGTCGACCTGGGGCTCCGTCCGGAGGGAAAGAGCGGCGACATGGCCATCTCGCTCCGCTCGGCCGAGGTCTACTACGAGTCCTGGGGCCAGTCATGGGAGCGGGCAGCCATGCTCAAGGCGCGGCCCGTGGCCGGTTCGCTGGAACTTGGAGAGCGCTTCCTCGCCGCCATCAGCCCGTTCATCTATCGCAAGTACCTGGACTACAACCTGATCGACGACATGATGGCGATGAAGAAGAAGATCGACGCCTCGCTGGCCAGGGAACGGGAGGGGGAGTACAACATCAAGCTCGGCCGGGGTGGCATCCGCGAGATCGAATTCTTCATCCAGGCGCTCCAGCTGGTCTATGCAGGGAAAAATCCGGGGCTGCGCGAACGGAATTCGCTCACGGCGCTGACGACCCTGAAAAATGCCCGTCTCATCCCCGAAGAGGACTACCAGGCGCTCGCCGAGGCCTACCGCTTCCTCAGGACCGTCGAACACCGGATCCAGGTGGTCCAGGAGCGGCAGACCCACAGCCTCCCCCGCAAGGAGGAGGAATTCACGGCACTGGCCCGGCGTTGCGGCTTCCTGCGCAGCAACGGCGCCGAACGCTTCCGCCGCACCTTGGAAGACCACCGCGGCAATGTGTCGGCCATCTACGGTGGGCTCTTTTTCGAGCGGGACCAGAAACTCCAGGGCGAGGTCTCCCCGGAGGTCTACGTCTTCTTCGACCACCGCGCCGATCCCGACCTGGTGAAGGACATGCTGGCAGAGCGGCGTTTCGAGAAGGTCGACACCGCCTACGACAACCTGATCATCCTGCGTGACGGACCGCCCCGCGCCAACCTCACCGAGCGGGCCCGCCGGATCCTTGAGCGGATCGCACCGCTTCTGCTTCAGGAGATCTTCGCCTCCCCAGACCCGGACATGGCCCTGACCAACCTGGAGCGGTTCCTCTCGGCAGTCGGCTCCCGTTCCACCTTCTATGCCCTGCTGGCGGAAAACCGTGAGGTGCTGAAGCTCCTGGTTTCGCTGTTCGGCATCTCCGAGTTCCTCTCCAAGATCCTCATCGGCCACCCGGAGATCCTGGACAGCATGGTTGCCAAGACCTACGCCTCCTCCTTCAAGGCGCGGGAGGTAATGGCGGAAGAGCTGTCGGCAATGCTGGAGCGGGCAGAGGATTTCGAGGAGCGTCTGGACGTGCTGCGCAGCTATCGTCACGAAGAGTTCCTCCGGATCGGCATGAACGACATCTACGGCAAGTTCGGCCAGTCCGAGATCGCCACCCAGCTCACCTCGCTGGCCGAGGTCTGCCTGGATGCGGCCCACCGGATAGCGACGGCGGAACTGGCTCGCTTCGGAACCCCCACCTGGCAGGACCCGGAGGGGAAGACCTGCGACGCATCCTTGGCCATCCTTGCCATGGGCAAGATGGGAGGGGGCGAACTCAACTACCACTCCGACCTGGACATCATCTACATCTATGACCACCAGGGGGTGACCAACGGCGAAAAACAGATCACCAACCACGAATATTTCGCCAAGCTGGGACAAAAGATCATCTCCATCCTCACCATGCAGACCCGCGAGGGGTACGTCTACAAGATCGACACGCGCCTGCGGCCGTCCGGTAACGCCGGCCCGCTGGTGACCTCGCTCGGCTCGTTCCGCGACTATCACCGCACCGAATCCCAGGTATGGGAACGCCAGGCCATGACCAAGGCCAGGGTGGTGCTCGGCAGCGCTGACATCAGGGAAGCGGTAGAGGAGGTCGTTCGCCAGACCGTCTACGGCAGCATGGCCGACGAAGGGGTGCGGGCGGAGATCCACCGGCTCAGGATGCGGATGGAAAACGAGATTGCCCGGGAAAGTGCCGGCAGCTACAACATCAAGACCGGCCGCGGCGGCATGGTGGACGTGGAGTTCATCGTCCAGTACCTGCAGCTGGTGCATGGCCACGACCTGGAGGAGATCAGGAGCCAGAATACCCTGCAGGCCCTGAAAGGGCTGCACAACCGTGGCATCTTCACCGAGGCGGAGGGGAGCGTGCTCCTCAACAGCTACAAATTCCTTCGCCGCCTGGAGAACCGGCTCCGGATCATCCACGACTACTCCATGAACGATCTGGGCGGGACCAGGAGCTACCTGAACAAGCTGGCGCTCCGGCTCGGCTACGATCCCAAGCTGCGCAACCCCGGCGATGCCCTGATGCAGGAATACCAGAGCGTGACCGACGCGGTGCGCCGGGTTTACAGCCAGATCCTGGGTGATGCCGAATGAGCGGAAAGAATGCCTGGCTGCTCGGCAACGGCGACCCGCCGCCACGGCAACCGTCGATCAACGAAATCATCTCCCTCCTGGAAGCCGAGCTGGCAAAGGGAGAGGCGATCTACACACCGGCGGAGCTGAAGAAGCTTGCCACGAAACTCTCCGAGTACCGCGATCACCTGCGCGTCCTCACCCAGGGGGGCTGAACCCCGCTCTTCCCATGGCCGATCCCTTCCTCCAGATCTTCCAACTGCTTTACCGCCACTACGGCCCGCTCAACTGGTGGCCTGCAGAGACGCCGTTCGAGGTCTGCGTCGGCGCCATCCTCACCCAGAATACCAACTGGGGCAACGTGGAAAAGGCAATCGCCAACCTGAAAGAATTGGGGCTGCTCTCGGCCGAAGGTGTGCGGGAGATCGAGACGGAACGGCTCGCAGCCGCCATTCGGCCGGCAGGCTACTACAACATCAAGAGCCAGCGGCTGAAGGAGTTTGTGGAGTGGCTTTATTGTCATCACGAAGGGAAGCTTGAGCGGATGTTCGCCGGGCCGTGGCAGGAGCTTCGGGGAGAACTGCTGGCAGTGCGGGGGATCGGCCGGGAGACCTGCGACGCCATCCTCCTCTATGCCGGCCATAAACCGAGCTTCGTGGTCGATGCCTATACGACGCGGCTCTTCGGCCGGCTCGGCCTTCTGGATGGCGCTTCCGGCTACGAAGCCATACGGTGGCGTTTCATGGAGAGGCTTCCCGAGGACGCACAGCTCTACAACGACTACCATGCCCTGATCGTTCAGCAGAGCAAGGAGTGGTGCCGCAAGAAACCTTGCTGCACGGGTTGCCCGCTCAGCGATCTCTGTCCTCGGCAGTGGTGATGGAAATCGGTTGGGGGGAAAGGGTAGTGCCGGTCAGCCGGGCATCGGTTGCAGGGTGATGACCCGGTTTCGCCCTTCGGACTTGGCCCGGTAGAGGGCTTCGTCGGCAACGCGGATGATGTCGTCGATGGAGTCGACGCCGGGACCGGGGTAGGTAGCCACCCCCATGCTGATAGTGATCTTGAGGGTCTGCAGCTTATGGGCGAAGGTGAGCTGCTGGACAGCCACGCGCACCCGCTCGGCCACAACCATCGCCTCGTCCAGGGGGGTCTCGGGAAGGATGCCAACGAACTCTTCGCCGCCGTAACGGGCTGCGACATCATAGCTGCGCAGGTGGCGCTTCACCAGGCCGGCCACGTTGACCAGCACCGTGTCCCCCTGCTGGTGGCCATGGACATCGTTCACCTTCTTGAAATGATCGATGTCCATGATGATGAGGGAGATGGGCGACCCTTTGCGGAAGGTGCGCTGGATCTCCTTCTCCAGAACCTCCATCATGTAGCGCCGGTTAAAGAGCTGGGTCAGCGGATCGGTGTTGGACAGCTCCTTGAGCAGTTCGTTGGAGTGCTTCAGCTCGTCCTGCAAAAGCTTGATCTTCAACTGCACCCTGACCCGCGCCACCAGTTCGCCCGGATCAAAGGGCTTGGTGACATAATCGCTTGCCCCCTGCTCCAGACCCTTTATTTTCAACTCCCGCGCCTCACGGGCCGTCAGCATGATGATCGGGATGCTCCTCAGCTCCTCCCGCGAGCGGACCATGGCGAGGAACTTGAACCCGTCCATGCGCGGCATCTCCAGGTCGCAGAGCACCAGATCGATCTGCGGTCGCTCGATGAGATACTTGAACCCCTCGATACCGTCCCGCGCCTGGAAATACTGATCCACAAGCGAGACCGCCTGAAGGGTCTGGACGATCTGCTCCCGAATCTTATCAGAATCGTCAATGATCAGAATGCTGGTGGGCATGTATCATATTCCCTGCAGAAAATATCAAGTCCAGGAACTGCTTGAGAATGGCTGCCGTCAATCCCCAGATCTCGTCTTCGCCGAATCCGTAGAAGTATACCGGATGCAAACGTCCTTTCCAGTTCCAATCTTCGATACGGAAACATTTCGGATCGAGAAGATGCCGAACCGGCACCTCCAATACCTTATCGATCTCTGCCATATTCAACTTGAGCGAAAGAAACGGTGAAACAAAACCCACATAGGGGGTGACCAGGTAATTATGCACCGAGTAGAAGTCGTCCAACTGCCCCAGCAGCTCGACCTGTTCCGGCCTGATCCCAACCTCTTCCCAGGTCTCTCGCAGGGCGGCATGCTGCAGATCCTCCTCGGGATTGCAGACCCCGCCGGGAAACGAGATCTCCCCGCCATGGTGGTTGAGCTGCGCGGTCCGTTTGGTAAAGAGCAGGTGATACTCGCCATCTTTCACAAACAGCGGAACCAGCACCGCAGCGGGGACCGGCCCCGGCGGAAGCGGAATACGCTCGCGCCCTGCCAAGACGGTCCGTATTCTCTCCAAGAGATCGATCGCCATCGGGTATCATGACCGGTCCCGCATCTCCCCCGCAAAGGGTGCAGGCCGCGCGTCTCCTTTACAGTACCGGTTCCCGGGCAAGCCGTTTTAGGTCGGCAATGGTTGCTACGTAATCGTTGCTGCCGAAAACGGCGCTGCCGGCCACAAACACGTCCGCACCTGCGTGGGAGATCCTGGCAATGTTATCCACCTTGACGCCGCCGTCAACCTCCAGCTCGGTCTCCAGGCCACGTCGGTCGAGCATACCCCGGAGTGCATGGATCTTGGGGATGCACGCCTCGACGAACGATTGCCCGCCAAAGCCGGGATTGACGGTCATCAGCAGCACCAGGTCAAGTTCGTCAAGAACGTAATCCAGCACCTGCAGCGGCGTGGCGGGATTCAGAGAAACGCCGGCCTTTTTCCCCAGGGAACGGATGAGCTGCACGGTGCGATGCAGGTGCCAGCAGGCCTCGGCGTGGACCACGATGATATCGGCGCCGGCAGTGGCAAAATCGGGGATGAACCGGTCAGGATCGGTGATCATGAGATGCACGTCGAGGGGGAGATCGGTGACCGCGCGAAGTGCCGCAACCACCGGAGGGCCGATGGTGATATTGGGGACGAAGTGGCCGTCCATCACATCCACGTGGATATAGTCCGCACCTGCAGCGGCAACGGCCCTCACCTCTTCGCCGAGCTTGGCGAAATCGGCCGACAGAATCGAAGGGGCAATCTTTTTCATGTTATTTCCTTTATGATTATCTGGAGCGGGAAGGGGGCAAAGGGGAGAATTCCCGCAGGGGGCACAGACGAAAACTAGTGATGCGACTTCCGTAATCGTGCGGCACAGAAGCCGTCCATCCCGTGCCGGTGCGGCCAGGAACGGAAAAATCCTCGCTCGGTACAGAGGTCCGCAGACCAGGGAAACAGTTCAATCACATTTTCTAGCACAAAATCGCTGTGATGCGAAAGAAAATCCTCCACAACCGCTTCATTCTCGGCAAAGGTGGTGGAGCAGGTGGCGTAGACCAGCAGCCCGCCTTCGGCAACGCACTCTGCGGCACTCGCAAGGATCCGCTTCTGCAGCGCTGTCAGCTCTGCCACATCCTGCGGCGTCTTCCACCATTTCCCCTCGGGGTTACGCCGGAGGACCCCCAGTCCCGAGCAGGGGGCATCCACCAGCACCCGCGGGAACAGTTCGCCGGAAAGTGCCTGACCGGCATTCGCCGCATCCATGGCCCTGGTGGAGATGATGTCGATCCCGAGCCTCTGCGCGCCGAGCCGCACCTGCTCCAGGCGGCGCGGATGGAGGTCGCAGGCAAGGATGCTCCCCTGGTTGCCCATCTGCTCGGCGAGGCAGGCAGCCTTTCCACCCGGAGCGGCGCAGAGGTCGAGCAGACGATCGCCTGCCACAGGCGCCAGCAGCAGGGCTATCAGCTGTGATGCCTCGTCCTGGACCGAAAAGAGCCCTTCCTGAAAACTCGGCAGGGTGGCAAACGGGACCGGGGAGCTGAGCTGGGCGCCAAGGGGCGAATAGCGGGCTGGCAGAGCCGTGGCACCTTCTGCGGCAAGACGCTCCAGGAGCGCTTCGCGGGAGATGTGCAGCGTGTTGACGCGGATGGTCAGGGGGGGTGCCTCGCTCATGACACGGCAGAGCTCCTCTGCCTCTGTCGCACCCAGCTGATCGATCCAGTCGGCGACGATCCAGACAGGTTGGGAGTAACGCGCCGCCAGATAGGCCCGGAGATCGGTACCCGGATCGGGATAGGCTATGGCTGCCCGCTGTCGATCTGCCTGCCGCAGCACGGCATTGACAAACCCCGCTGCCCGTGGAGCCACTCCATGGGCGAGTTTGACGGTCTCGTTCACCGCCGCGGATGCGGGTATGCGGTCGAGGAAGAAGAGCTGGTAGAGGCCAAGGCGAAGCAGCGTCAACACGGCCCGCTCCAACCGGTCCACCCGCTGCCGGGAAAACTGGTTGATGATATGGTCCAGCGTGCCGCGCCGGCGCAGCACCCCATACACCAGCTCGGTCAGGAGGCCGCGGTCGGCACCCTGAAGTTCTCCCCGTGAAAGCTCCCGATCAAGGAGGATATCGGCAAACGAATGCTCTTTGTCAATGCGGGCAAGGATGGAAAAGGCAGACTGGCGGGGGTTGGCGGGCAAAAAGTCACTCCTGACACACAATTAATTACATCTCATCCCGCTACGGCGCGGTTCCCGCAACCGCTGCCTACATCGGCTCGGGACAACCGCAGGCGAAAGAGAGTCAGTATAGCAAAATACGCGGATTTTGCGAGAAAAAGTATCTATCCCGCTCACCGCGCCGCAGATTCGAGACGGTCACTCCCGCCGGCCATGGGCCATCGCCTCCAGCCGGCGCACCCGCTCCTCAAGCGGGGGATGGGTGGAGAAAAGCGACATCAGGCCGCCGCCGGTGAGTGGATTGACGATGAACATGTGGGCTGACGCCGGATTGGCCTGCATCGGAATCTGCTGGTTGGCGAGCTGGAGTTTTTTCAGGGCGCCGGCAAGGTAGAGGGGATTGCGGGAGAGCTCGGCACCACCCCGGTCGGCCTCGTATTCCCGGGAACGGGAGATCGCCATCTGGATCAGCATGGCGGCAAGCGGCGCAACGATGGCCATGGCCAGCAGGCCGAATGCGCCTCCTCCGTCATCGTCCCGATCCCGACCACCGCCGAAAATGGCCGCCCACTGCGCCATGTTGGCCAGGTAGGTGATGGCTCCGGCCATGGTTGCGGCAATGGAGGAAATCAGGATATCGCGATGCCTCACATGGGAGAGTTCGTGGGCCATGACACCCATCAGCTCTTCGCGAGTGAGAATCCGCATGATCCCGGTGGTGGCAGCAACTGCAGCATGTTCGGGATTGCGGCCAGTGGCAAAGGCATTGGGAGTCGGCGCATCGATCAGATAGACCCTGGGCATCGGCATTCCTGCCTGCATCGTCAACTGGCGCACCAACCCAACAAGGTCCGGCTGTTCCCCCTCGGTCACCTCCTTGGCACCGTACATCGCCAACACGATCTTGTCGGAAAACCAGTATGACCCCAGGTTCATCACCGCAGCCATGATCAGCGCAAAACCCATGCCGTTGCGTCCGCCAATGGCTCCGCCGGCCAGGACCAGCACGACCGTCAACAGCGCCATGAGGAATGTGGTACGGAGAGTGTTCATGTATCACCTCAAAATCATGTAAAGATATAGGCTATTTCCTATCTCTGAGAGTAGTATAAACACTGCGATGCAAAACATCAAGGGGCGGTCAGACTGGGGCAGGACCGGGAACAGCCATCTGAAATAAGCCTTCTGCGCATCTTGACAGGGAATCGCGGTCGATTATGCTCTTCTCAACCGGCCGCTACACTCTGCATACGGCAAAAACAGCAGCGCCGCCGGCGAGCATGCGGGCAGCGCAATGAACAGCAAGGAGTTACGGTGGATCATCTCATGTGGGGCATCCTGATTGCAGGACTGGCGGCACTTTCCCTGGGTGCCGCGGGCCATGCCCTCCTGCTCAAGCGCGATCCCCGCTCTGCCCTCGGCTGGATAGTGGTCTGCATCACGGCGCCGTTTCTCGGGCCGTTCCTCTACTGGGTGATGGGAGTAAACCGTATCCACCGGAAGGCCCGCCAGTGGCTGGAGAGCGGCCGCAGGGTTGCAGGGTGGGACCAGTTCCCCGTCTGCTTCGACCGGGCCGCCGAACTGGGACTCCCCCCCGGCTGCGAACATCTCCAGGAATTGCGCACCCTTTCCGACCGGGTGGTCTCCGCCCATCTGTCGAGCGGCAACCGGATCACCGCGCTGGAAAACGGCGACAGCGCTTATCCGGCAATGCTGGCAGCCATCGATGCAGCCACCCGCTCCGTCCATCTCTCCACCTATCTCTTTGAAAGCGACGAGATCGGCCGCAGGTTCGTCGCGGCGCTGACAGCCGCGGCAAAGCGGGGCCTGGACGTCCGCGTCATCATCGACAGCCTGGGGGAAAAGTACTCCCGGCCGCTGGCCCGTAATCTCCTCAAGGGATCAAAAGTAAAGATCGGCCGCTTCCTCCCTTTACGGCACGGAGGCTACCTGAACCTACGTAATCACCGGAAGATCCTGGTTGTGGACGGGACCACGGCATTTACCGGGGGGATGAACATCGGCAGTCGGCACATGGTAACACCGCCCCTGACGGAAGATCCGGTGAAGGATCTGCAGTTCCGGGTGGAGGGACCGGTGGTGACCAATCTACAGCGGATCTTTCTTGAGGACTGGCACTTCGTGGCAGGCGAGCTGGTGAACGACGAAATCTTTTTCCCGGAGATCCCCGCCGTTGGGACGGCAATGGTCCGGGCAGTGAGCGACGGCCCGGACAAGGAGTTCCGGAAACTCCTCTGGATCATCATGGGGGCACTATCCTGTGCACGGCGTACCGTCAGGATCATGACCCCCTACTTCATCCCCGACCGGTCGCTCATTTCGGCCCTCATCACGGCAGCCATGCGTGGCGTCGACATTGCGCTGATCCTGCCCGCCCGCAACAACCTGCCGTTCGTCCACTGGGCGAGCAGGGCCTACCTGTGGGAGCTCCTCCAGCACGGCATCAAGGTCTATTACCAGCCCCCGCCGTTCGTCCATACCAAACTCTTCCTGGTGGACGACGTCTGGTCGCTCATCGGCTCGGCCAATCTGGACCCCCGCAGCCTGCGGCTCAATTTCGAGCTCAACCTGGAGGTCTATGATCCCGCCGGTACGCAAGAGCTCTGCCGCTATTTCGACTCTGCGCTCATGATGTCCCGCGAGGAGAGCCTGGAAAACGTGGATGGCCGGCCGCTTCCGGAAAAGATCCGCGACAGCGTGGCCAAACTCTTCTCCCCCTACCTCTGATCGACCCCTATCAGCCGCCCAGATGCTTGAGCAGCCGGCTCATGGCAAGCGCCACCTTTTCCCGGCTGTGCGCCTCTATGGTGTAGACCGCGTCAGGCGCATACTGGCGCATGAGGCTGAAAAAGAGATCGAAGTCGATATCGCCGTCGCCGATGGGGAGGTGCTCATCGCGCGTCCCATGGTTGTCATGGATATGCACCTCGGCAATATATGAGCCGAGCTGGGCAAACCACTCCTCCATCCCCACCTTGTGAAACAGGTTCCAGTGCCCAACATCGAAACAGTGGCGCAGGTTCGGCAGGTTGAAGGCATCGAGCAGCCCCCTGAGGGTGGACGGTTCTTCCTCGAAGATGTTCTCCACGGCAATGGTGCAGCCGATTCCCTCCGCCCGCTCCAGGACCCGACGGAAGGAGTCGATGCAGTTGCCGAGCCAGGTATCCTGGCTGTCGCCATAACGCCAGCGGTCATACCCCGGATGGAAGACCATCACAACCGGTTTGAGGATCTCCGCCGCATCCAGCACCTGCTCGAAGCGCCGGGCCGTGACCTGCCGGATGAGCGGCTCGGGAGAACCGGGATTCAGATCCATGAACGGCGCATGTATGGTGGTCCTGAGGCCGCTGGCATGCAGGGCGTCGGCTATGCTCGCCAGCTCTTCCACAACCAGGCTGTCCAGGGCATCGCCGTTCAGGAAAACCTCGGGATTGATCCGCTGCTCCAGGATAAAGTCGAGGTGCTGGGCGAGATAGGGATAGGGGACATGTGCACATACCAGGTTAGTCATGGGAACGTCCGTGCTCCTTCTTCTGTTTGTTTTTCACTTCCTCGTCACTGGGAGAACGGCCGAACAGCTGCTCCAGCTTGTCGATGGCCGTCGGCTCGCCGAGGATGATGAGGGTGTCGCGCGCTTCCAGCTTGGTCTGGGAGTGGGGATTGAATATCATTTTGCCGATCTTTTTCTTGATGCCGATGATGATGACGCCGGTTTCCTTGCGGAATCCCGAGCTGACCAGGGTCTCGCCGACAAACCGCGAGTTGGGGGGGATTTCCAGTTCCTCCATCTGCAGGTCGAGATGCTCGCGGCCGGTGGCGATCTCGATGAAATCCACCACGTTGGGGCGGAGTATCGCCTGCGCCATCCTGCTCCCACCGATGAGATAGGGTGAAACCACCTTGTTGGCCCCGGCCCGCTTCAGCTTGATCTCCGACCCTTCCTCACCGGAACGGGCCAGGATGTAGAGTTCGGGATTGAGACCTCGGGCGGTCAAGGTAATGTAGACGTTCTCGGTGTCGGAGGTGACCACCGATATGAGCCCTTTGGCGCGCTTGATGCCGGCGCGCAGCAGGGTCTCGTCGTCGGTGGCGTCGCCGTGCATATAGAGATACCCTTCCTCCTTGAGCTTTTCGGCAATCTCGGAGGTCTTTTCCACCACAACGAAGGGGAGCGGCTTGGCTGCAAACTCCCTGCAGATGAGCGATCCCATCCGCCCGTACCCGCAGATGATGTAGTGATCGGCAAGGGCTTCTATCATCTTTTCCACTTTCTTCCTCCCGATAAAGCGTTGCAGCTGCCCCTCGAACATGATCTGGGCAAGACTCCCCACGATGTAACCGAGTACGCTCACCCCGAAGACGATCAGGATCATGGTGAAGATCTTGCCGCTGTCGGAGAGATCGTGCACCTCCCTGAAACCGACCGTACCAAGGGTAATGGTAGTCATGTAGAGGGCATCGAGAAACCGCCACCCCTCAATGGACATGAAACCCACCACTCCCAGGGTCACCAAGACTCCCAGGACAGTAATCGATATCTTCAGGTGTCGTACAGGATCCACCGGCCGCTCCTTCCGGCAAAGCTTACTATCGCATAGGGTAAATTGCAAGCCGATTGCCGTCACGACAGCCTGCGACACCGCTGTTTTCAAGGGAGTTCGTCGTATTTCTTGACAAATCATGTATACTGTATACAATTCGCCTAACTGTGCTCAGGAGAAAAAGATAATGAAAAGAAATATCGAAAAGCACCTTACGTTGCGCGAACGGATACTGGAGACTATCCGCGACGCCATTGTCAAAGGGGCACTCAAGCCCGGGGAAAAGGTTGCCGAACCGGAACTTGCCGAACGATTCGGCATCAGCCGCACCCCTATCAGGGAGGCATTCCGGCAGCTCGAATCAGAAGGGTACCTTACCGTCATCCCCCGCAAGGGCGCGGTGGTTACCTCCTTTTCCCAGAAGGACGTGGAAGAGTTCTATGCCATCAAGAGCATCCTGGAGGGATATGCGGCCCGCAAGGCGTGCCAGAATCTCAGCGCCAAAGAGATCGACAAACTGGAAGCCATCAATGCCAAACTGTTCCAGCTTGCCGAAGACTCCGACGTGAAACAGTTCTTCAAGGTGCATAACGATTTTCACGACCTGTTCATCAAAGCTGCCAGCAACGATAAGCTCTGCGACATGATCGCCAGCCTGGTCAGCAAGTTCCAGCGCCTCCGCCTCGCCTCCTTAAGCCTCCCCGGCCGCATGAAGGTTTCGGCGCAGGAACACGAAAAGATCATCGAGGCGTTCAGAAGAAAAAATCCGGCCATGGCGGAAAAACTGGTCCGTAAGACCGCGGAATATGGCGGCAGAGTACTTACGCAGACCGGCGACATGAGCGCTTCCCTGAAGCCTTCGGAAAGAAATGCAATGATGCACATGGATCTCTGATCCCCGACACCACGAGCAGACGCACACACCTCCACCCTGCCCCACGGCTTGCCTCTGCCCAGACTCTCTTTCACGACCCGGAAGAGCCCCTCTACAGCCCTGCACAACATTCCCCTGCCGCAAAAACCGCCTCGTGGGCCAGCAGACGCTGCCTGACAGAAGAGTCCAACGCCAACTCCCATATTTTGACTGGCCTTTTTCTCTCAATATCCCTATAATTGGCCGATTTTTCGGTAACCCCTTCCGTAAGGACGGAGCATGAAGGTCATAGCCCTGATCCCGGCCGCCGGCATGGGAAAACGGATGGGCGCCGGTATCAACAAGCAGTACCTCCTTGTTGCCGGCATTCCCATCGTTGCGCACACCATAGCAGTCTTCGACTCATCCCCGCTGGTGGACGAGATCTACGTCATCTCTCCCCTGGATGAGATCCCCTACTGCCGGAGCGAGGTTGTGGAGGCGCACGGCTTTGCCAAAGTCAGGGCCATTGTGCCCGGCGGCGCTGAGCGCCAGCATTCGGTACTCAACGGTCTGCGCGCCGTCGTCTCCCCGGCCGACGACGATGTGGTCCTGATTCACGACGGCGTTCGCCCCTTTGTCACGGCAGAGATCATCGAACGGTCCATCGACGTTGCCCTGCAAGCCGACGGCGCCCTGGTGGCGGTGCCGGTCAAGGATACCATCAAGGTGGTTGTCGACGGGACGATCCGGGAAACACCGCCCCGCGCGAACCTCTGGCAGGCCCAGACTCCACAGGCCTTCCGCTACGGGATCATCCGCGACGCCCACGAGCGAGCCGCAACCGAGGAGGTCCTGGGCACGGACGACACCTCGCTGGTGGAGCGGCTCGGCAAAGAGGTCAAGGTCGTCATGGGCGACTACCGGAACATCAAGATTACGACCCCCGAAGACATGATCCTGGCCGAAGCTTTTTTGCGGGCCAGGGAGACGAAAGAGGAGTAACGCATGCGGATCGGACATGGCTACGATGTCCATCGCCTGGTCGAAGGACGCAGGCTGATCATGGGCGGGGTGGATATCCCCTGGGAAAAGGGGCTGCTCGGCCACTCCGACGCCGACGTCCTGCTCCACGCCATCGCCGACGCCATCCTCGGCGCCATTGGCGAAGGTGACATCGGCAAGCATTTCCCCGACACCGACCCCCGCTACAAGGGGGCCGACAGCCTGAAACTCCTTGAGCACGTGGGGAATCTGGCCCGTGAAAAGGGGTACCAGCTCGGCAATCTCGACGCCACCATTGTGGCCCAGCGGCCCAAGATGGCACCCCATATCCCCCGGATGCGGGAAAATATCGCCAGGGTCCTGGCAGCCGGGGTGGACCGGGTCAACGTGAAGGCGACCACTACCGAGGAACTCGGCTTCTGCGGCCGCGGCGAGGGAATCGCCGCTCATGCCGTCGCATTGATGATGCCGTCACCCCACTGAACGAGGCATACCATGTCAGATGCACCCGAAAAAGAGACCGTCACCCCCACCAACTTCCTGCGCCAGATCGTCGAGGCAGACCTCGCTTCAGGAAAGCACACCACCATCATCACCCGCTTTCCTCCCGAGCCAAACGGTTACCTCCATATCGGTCACGCCAAGTCGATCTGTCTCAACTTCGGCCTGGCCCGCGACTTCAACGGGCGTTGTCACCTCCGTTTCGACGACACCAACCCGGCCAAGGAAGACGTGGAGTTCACCGAGTCGATCAAGGAGAGTGTCCACTGGCTCGGATTCGACTGGGGCGAGCACCTCTACTATGCGTCGAACTATTTCGAGCAGCTCTACCAGTGGGCCGAGCACCTGATCACGGCAGGGAAAGCCTACGTGGACGATCTGACTGCCGAAGAGATCCGCCAGCACCGCGGCACCCTGACCGAACCAGGCACGGAGAGCCCCTATCGGAACAGATCGGCAGAAGAGAACCTGGATCTGTTCCGTCGGATGCGGTCCGGTGAGTTCGCCGATGGTGCCAAGGTTCTCAGGGCCAGGATCGACATGGCCTCCCCCAACATAAACCTGCGCGACCCGGTACTGTACCGTATCCTCCATGCCAGCCACCCCCATACCGGCGATGCATGGTGCATCTACCCGATGTACGACTTCGCCCACGGCCAGTCCGACGCCATCGAGGGAATCACCCACTCCATCTGCACCCTGGAGTTCGAGGACCATCGCCCGCTCTACGAATGGCTGCTCAATAACCTGCCAGTGCCCCACCAGCCGCGGCAGTACGAATTCTCCCGTCTCAACCTGTCCTATACGGTCATGAGCAAGCGCAAGCTGATGCAGCTGGTTCAGGACAGGGACGTCAGCGGTTGGGACGACCCGCGCATGCCGACCCTGGTCGGTCTGCGTCGACGGGGCTATACCCCGGAATCGATCCGCACCTTCTGCGAGCGGATCGGCGTCGGCCGGAGCGACAGCTGGATCGACATGAGCATCTTGGAGGAATCTGTCCGCGAAGACCTGAACGAAAGGGCACCACGGGCAATGGCGGTGTTGCGCCCCCTGAAGCTGGTCATCGAAAACTATCCCGCAGGGGAAGATGAAGAGTTCATTGTGGCCAACCACCCCCAGAATGCAGAGATGGGAACCAGGACGGTCCCCTTTTCCCGCGAACTCTGGATAGAACGGGACGATTTCATGGAAGAGCCGGTAAAAGGGTTCAAGCGGCTCTCGCCGGGCCAGGAGGTCCGGCTTCGGGCAGCCTACATCATCCGCTGCACCGAGTGCGTCAAGGACGGGGCAGGAAACGTGGTGGAGGTGCGCTGCACCTATGACCCGGAAACAAAGAGCGGCCTGCCCGGCGCCGAGCGGAAGGTCAAGGGGGTGATTCACTGGGTCTCGGCGTCCCATGCCCTGGACGCCGAAATCCGGCTCTATGACCGCCTGTTCGCTCAGCCGAACCCGAGCGGCGACGACTGGAAGCAGCAGATCAACCCGGACTCGGTGGAGATCCTGACCGACTGCAAACTGGAACCATCCCTGAAGACAGCCGCGGTCGAGCAGCGCTTCCAGTTCGAGCGCAGCGGCTACTTCTGCGTCGACTTGAAGGACTCCACGCCCGCTTCGCCGGTTTTCAACAGAACCGTTACCCTGCGCGACTCCTGGACCAAACGCTGATTCATGATTCCGGCAGCGCTCTGCGGCCGAATCCAGAGTAATCCCACTACGAGGTATCTCCTATGGCATTGCGTGTCTATAACACCCTGACCGGCAGCAAGGAAGAATTCATCCCCGTCGAACCGGGCAAGGTCAAGATGTACGTCTGCGGCGTCACGGTCTATGACCATTGCCACATCGGCCATGCCCGGGCGAACGTGGTCTTTGACATGATCTACCGCTATCTGCGCTATGCCGGTTATGCAGTGACCTATGTGCGCAACTACACCGACATCGACGACAAGATCATCAACCGGGCCAATCGCGACGGCATCCCCTGGAATGAGGTCGCGGAGCGGTTCATCGGCGAATTCGACCGCGATATGGCAGCGCTCGGCCTGGAGCTCCCCACCCATCAACCAAAGGCGACCGAGCATATCGCCGAGATCATCGAAATCGTCCAGCGCCTGATCGATCGCGGTCATGCCTATGCCGTGGAGGGGGATGTCTATTTCCGCGTCGCTACCTTTACCGACTATCTCAAACTCTCCAAGCGCAACCTGGAGGACATGCAGGCCGGCGCTCGGGTCGAAGTGGACGAGCGGAAGGAAAACCCCATGGATTTCGCCCTCTGGAAGGGGGCCAAGCCGGGCGAGCCGGCCTGGGAATCGCCTTGGGGCCCCGGTCGCCCCGGCTGGCACATCGAATGTTCTGCCATGAGCATGAAATTCCTCGGCACCACCTTCGACATCCACGGCGGCGGCAAGGACCTGGTCTTTCCCCACCATGAGAACGAAATCGCCCAGTCAGAGGCGGCCAATGGCTGCCAGTTCGTCCGTTACTGGCTCCACAACGGCTTTGTCAATATCAATGCCGAAAAGATGAGCAAGTCCCTGGGCAACTTCTTCACCATTAAGGAAGTGCTTGCTCGCTACGACAGCGAGGTCCTCCGCTTTTTCCTCCTCTCGGCCCACTACCGCTCCCCCATTGACTTCTGCGACCAGAACCTGACCGAGGCAGGAACCGGCCTGGAGCGCATCTACTCCGCCCTTGCCTCCATCGACGCGGCACTGCAGGCGGATGCCGTTGCACCGGCAGGAAACAGCAGCGAAGCCGGACAGGAGCTTGCCGCAAAGGTCGCCGATTTCCCGGCCCGCTTCCGCGAAGCCATGGACGACGACTTCAACACGGCCCTTGCCCTGGGGAACATCTTCGAACTGGTCCGGGCCGCCAACCGCCTTATTGCCGAAGCGAACGGGCTTTCCTCCGACCAGGCCGAGCTTCTCGCAGCAGCCCGGCAGCGGATCAGGGAAGCCGGTCAGGTTCTGGGGCTCTTTCACTCCGAACCGGGTTCGTTTCTGGACAGGATCAAGGGACAAAAGATGGCCGGCATTGAGATCGGCCAGGAAGAGATCGAGCAGCTGATTGCCGAGCGAGCCGCGGCGCGCAAGGCCAAGGACTTCAAGCGAAGCGACGAAATCAGGGATCTGTTGCTGGCCAGGAATATCGTGCTGCTGGATGGTGCGGAAGGAACCACCTGGAAGGTCAAGTAGCAGGGCGCTTTTCTCTGCAGATGCACAAAAGGCCGCGTAAGCGGCCTTTTGTGGTGCATGAGTCCGGCTGCGATCAGGCAGCTTTCTTGCTGAACTCCGGATTGATCCGCATTTTTACCATTTCCATGGCTTCGCGCATGATCTGTGAAACACTCTTGTTCGTCACGCTCATGATCTCTTCGAGTACAGCCCTCTCCTCGTCACTGATCCGCATCGACACCACATTGTAACGCGGGTTTTCCCTCATTCTTCCCATTGTCGTCATCCTCCTATGTTGTGTTCGTGTTTTGGTCTATTGCCAGTTAACGTCATATGACTACTACTCTAGCCATAATCATGCCAAATTCGCAAACCACAGAAACCCACCATAACTGCCCGACTTCATTAAAGTGGCATTCCGGGTTACTGCGCCAGCCTTTGAGAATATGTATACAAAGTGTGCCACACTTGGCACGCACTGGCCAAAACTACGCATTCCTGCCAGACCTGACACACGGCACAGGAATGCACCCACTCAACGGGCCGCACCGGCGTCGCGCCACCCCTTCAGCCCGTGCTTGTCCAGGAGACGGTAAAAAGTCCGGCGCGGGATATTGGCGAGCTCCGCGGCACGGGAGACATTCCCCCCCGCATCGGCGAGGTAACGCTGAATCAGCTTCTTCTCGACCCGAAGGACATGGGGTTCGCGCTCATTCTTGAATGAGCGGAGATCCGGCACGTCCGCCGCTCCCTCGGCATAACTCTCGGCAAAAACCAGCGGCAGGTTTCCGAGCTTGATCACCTCGTCGTGGGTCAACACCGCAGCCCGCTCCAGGATATTCTGCATCTCTCTGATATTGCCGGGCCACTGGTACTGCATCATCGATTTGAGCGCCCGCTCCTCGATGGCCTCGATGTTTTTGTTCAGTTTTTTCCGTGCCTTTTCCAGAAAATGGTGGGCAAGAAGCGGTATGGACTCGGAACGCTCACGCAGGGGAGGCATGATGATGGTAAAGACATTGAGACGGTAAAACAGGTCCTCGCGGAACCATCCTTCGCGAATCCCCTCTTCCAGATTCTTGTTGGTAGCAGCGATCAGGCGCACATCGACCTTGCGCGACTGGGTCCCCCCCACTGGCCGCACCTCGCCGGTATCGAGCACCCGCAGCAGTTCGGCCTGCAGCTTCGGCGTGATATCGCCGATCTCATCCAGGAAGATGGTGCCGCCATCGGCAGCCTCGAACAGCCCCTGCTTGTCGGCCACGGAACCGGTAAACGCACCTTTTTTGTGCCCGAACAATTCACTCTCCAGGAGCGAATCGGTCAGGGTGGTACAGTTCACAGTTACCAGTGGCTTGTCGTTGCGCCTGCTGTAGCGGTGGATGGCGCGGGCTGCCAACTCCTTGCCGGTTCCCGACTCCCCGCGGATCAGCACCGTTGTCGGCGTCGGCCCGACCTGCTTGATCAGCTCCACTACCTCGCGGGTCCTGCCGTCGCTCCCGACGATGAATTCGTCGCCGTATTCCTTGTCCAGCTCCCGCCGTGCCAGCTCGTATTTCTGGATCAGCCGCCCACGATCCTCCTCCAGACGCTGCACGTTGAACGGGAGACACATCTCCAGGTTGGCAAGCCCCTGAAAGACGGCCACCGCATACTCCCTGCACGTCTTGTAGCCACAGGCCCGGCAATTCATTTCGTCCTTGCGGGTAAACTTGTTGGTCGATTGCAGGATCTTCTTGATATCCGCCCCCTTGGGGATCGGCAGCTTCACGTCCTTGCGGGAAAAGGTCCGCGAAATATCGAGCGGTTCGCGTTCGACGCGATAGTGCGGTGCCGTACGATAGGGAAGTTCGCTCTTGAAGTGGTTGATGATCAGTTTCCGTTTAAAAAACTCGGTGAGTTCCTTGTTTTCGCAGGCACTGCCGATACAGCCATGGTAGCAGAAGCGGACATCGGTGATGCGGGGCGTGATCCGCGCCGCAGCAAGGTCGCTGATGATCCCCATGACGTTTGCCTCGCCGGTCACCGCAATGACCTCCGTATCCAAGGGGTCGGTAGCGATGGAAAAGGCCCGGAACGAGCCGGCGGTAATGGGGAAAAGCCGCCCCTGGTGGGGCTGGATACCGTCGAACGGCTGTTCGGTCAGCACCGAGAGATTGATTCCGCGCCCCTTGAACATCCCGTCCAGCTCCTGATAGGTAAGCACGACGTCAATAGCGCCGCAGGCATCCTCGGACTGGATCTCGAATTTTGCGGCTATGCATGAACTGATATAGATGACTTTCAGCTCAGGTCCGTGCACGCTCTTCAAGAAGCGGCCCATCGCCACCATGGGTGAGACGACGCCGACCAGGTTGTCGATGAGGCGGGGATAGTGACGCTCGATCAGGTCGACCACTGCCGGGCAGTGTGACGAGATGAGCGGGACAGATGCGGTTTCCAGCTCCCGCGCATAGGCTGGGGCGATCAACTCGGCGCCGTAGGCCCCCTCGTGCACCTCGGCAAAACCGAGCTTCTTGAGGCCGGTAACCAGCTTGCCGGGGCTGATCGCGTGGTAGAAGGTCGGAAAGGAGCTACCGAGCACTGCAACGACCGGGGTTTCGTCAGCGAGGTAATCCTCGGTCACCCCGATCTTGTCCGAGACCACCTTTGCCTTCTGCGGGCAGTTCCCGAGACAGTTGCCGCAACCGATGCACCGCTCGAAGATGATCTCCGTATGACTTTCCTCCAGCTTGAGCGCCTTGACCGGACAGCTCCTGACACAGGAGTAGCACTTCCGGCATCTGTCGGTCTGCGTTATGATCGGCTGCATGCTCAGATCTCCTTTTTCAGGCAGCTTACCCCTTGTCCGGACACGCATGAACGAAGGGTGCAGTTTGTACACTGTAGCGCAATTCGATACAATGTGCAACAAATGGCACACTTTGTATACACAGTGCCAGGAGTGGCACAAAGCAGGGCAAAAAAACACCCTAGTGACTAGGAGGGCAAGTCGACTAGGGCATAATGAGAGCCACCGGCTCTCGCAACTGCTATATCTTTTATTTCATTATAACCGTCCTGGCGGCTCTTTACAATGCCGAATCTTTCTCCGGCCTCCCGTGATTGCCTGAATCTATACAGTGTGTTATAAAAGGATTATTCAAGCAAAGGGGTATTCTTATGGATCTCACCATTCAGGAGCAACAGTTACTGGCCGACTTTCGACGCCTGCCCACTCAAGCGCAACGCGAGCTGATGGAACAGCTTGCCATACTGCAACGGAGACACCAGGCAGGGGAGGAGAGCCCTCAAGACCAGCCTGCCAACCAATGCCGTCTTGCCGGCCAGCCGGAAAAACGCCCGGAAGCCGCAAAAGAACCGATATTCACGGAATAACATCCCGCACGGGAAAAGGCACAGGTATAGCCCTTGTCAACTCTGTCACTGCAGCATCCCGCCTCTCCCTCCTCACGGGATAGGGAGAGGGGCTCTCGCAGCCGTTTCTTCACATTCGGCGCCCGAATCGTTCTCCTGCTCATGCTCTGGGCTGCGCCGGCAACGGCGCGACAGATCGCGCCTCTCACGGCCCCACCCCTGGGTGAACGCTGGTTCAGCATAGCCATGAACGGTGAACGGGTCGGGTTCGTGCACCTTTCCATCGCCTGTACGGAGGGGAGCTACCTGATCACCAGCGAGAGCAGCGCCAAGTTGCAGGTCCTGGGGTTTTCCCGCGAAGCGACAGCGCGTGAACAGTACCGGCTGGACAGGAACCTGTCACTGAAATCGTTCACAGTGGAACAGATCATTGACAAGAGCCCCCTGAAGGTCAGCGGAACCGTGAACGGCAAGACCGTGAAGGTGCTCGTGGAAACCAAGGGGGGGACATCGGAAAAGACCCTTAAGATAAAAGGGGCCATATACCCCCCACCGGTGGTAAACCTGTATCCCCTCTTCCAGGGAGTGTCCACAGGCCGTACCTATAAGCTGCAGATGCTGGACACCGAAGCGGTGAAGGTAAAGGACGTCACCTTCAGCGTTGTCGGTTTTGAGACGCTGAACGGCACGAAAGCCATCCATCTGCGCAACGATCTCTATCCGGTAGTGGATAACGACATCTGGGTGGACCGATCCGGCAATACGCTCCGGGAATCGGTCAGGGACGGCCTCATCCTGACTCAGGCGGAAAGTGCGACAGAGGCACGCCGCTTCCTGCTCGAAGACGCGGTGAGCAAGAAAGACCTGGTTCTCGATTTCAGTCTGGTGCGGATTGACCGGGAGATAGAACATCAGTCGGATCTGAAAGGCATGATCATCGAGCTGTCGGATCTGCCCGAGGGGATACGCCTGCCGGAAGGACCGGGGCAATCCGCAACCATCACGGCTCCGGGAAAGGTGCGGATGGTCATGTCGGCGCAGCCGAACCAGCCGGAAGCTCTCCCCCTTGCCCCGGCAGATCGGACCAGGTACCTCTCGGCCACTCCCCGCATCAATGCCGACAACCAGGAAATCATAACCTGCCAGCAGGAGGTCCTGGAGGGGTGCACCGATCAACGGCAGGCGGCAACGCTTTTGACCCGCTGGGTTGCCGACCACTTGGCCGACACGGTGAAGGACAGCCATTCCGCCGTTGAGGCGTTGCAGAACAAAACCGGCAACTGCCAGTCCCATGCCCGTCTCTATGTCTCCCTGGCACGGGCCGCCGGCATACCGAGCAGGATGGTGGCCGGGCTGGTCTATGCTGCCGGCAAAGGGTTCCTCTACCACAGCTGGGCGGAGAGTTACCTTGACGGCTGGACAGCCATCGACCCGACCTTCGGCCAGATTCCGGCAGACGTCACCCATATCAAGCTTGCCGAGGGGGATGAACCGGACGAGATGGCTGCACTGGCCGGCATCATCGGCAGGGTGAAAGCGACCGTCATCGAGACGCGGTAACCGTCACTTCCCCACGCGGCGGTCCCACTCGCGGCAATAGTCTTCCACCTGGCGCTCCACTCTCTTGCGGCTGGCCGCGGTCCAGGGACCGACCACCACCACGTTCAGGTTTTTCGGCGCAAACAGGGCAGCTGCAACGGAGCGGACCACTCCGGCATCGTTCGCAGCAGCCTCGGCATGATCCTCTTCTATATCCCGCACCAACCCCATCAGCTCGCCCCAACCATAGCGGACCTGCATCTCGTAGGTCGAATCGCGACTGTATTCCAGATCGAAGAAATAGCCGTTTTTCACCCGTTCGAGCTCATCAGGGGGGACAAGGTCCGCTGCCATGCTGAGGGTCTCTGCCAGCACCTCCTGAACAGCGCGTTCCAGGTTGTCGGGCGAAGTCGAAAGTTCGATGGCGAACGAGCCGGTCTCCTCGTAGGCCGCTATACTCGCATCGACGGAATAGACAATGCCGAGCCGCTCCCGCAGCGACAGATGCAGCCGGGAACTGCCGCCGCCACAGAGGATGCGGCGGATGAGACGGGTGGTCATGATCCTCGTGTCCAGCCGGGGGAACCCGCGGAATGCGAGCTGCAGATGCACCTGGCTGTCCGAATCCGCGACAAAGAGCGCGTGCGGCTCTGACTGATCGGTCGGTGCCGCCGGTGGTGGGAGAAGTGGCGCACCCTGCCAGTCCCCCAGTCGGGCGCTGCAGGCGGCAAAGAAATCATCCGGCCTTACACTGCCGGCTACCACCACCACGGCATTGGACGGGACATAATGACGCGACAGGTGCAGGCTGAGGTCTTCCTTGCCGATCCCCTGGATGGTGTCAAGAAAACCGATGGTCGGCATCCCCAGGGAATGATCGGGCCAGAGAAGCCTGCTGGCAAGATTGTGGGTGTTGATCTCCTCCCCCTGTTCGTTGATATCCTCCAGCGCCTCCTCGATGATGATCCTCCGCTCGACCTCCAGGCCGGGCAGCAGGGGACGGCGGATCATGGACGAGAAGATGCCGATCCCCTCGGCCACGAAACGGGGGTGGATGCGGGAGAAAAAGCAGGTGGTCTCCTCGTCGGTCGAGGCGTTCACGCTGCCGCCGATGGTCTCGAACGCGGTCTCCAGTTCCAGGGTCGTGGCGTAATCGGCTGTCCCGCGAAACAGCATGTGTTCGAGAAAATGGGCCAGGCCTGCTTTTTCGCGACTGTCGTTGCGCCCACCGACCTTCAGGTAGACGGCAAGCTCGGCACTGTGCAGGTGCGGCATCTCCACCGCCACCAGGCGCAGACCGTTGGGTAGTCGCAATGTATGGCAAGAAATCATCAATCCTCCGGTTCAGGCCTCAGTCGAAAATATGTTGTCCCTGCAGGGTTGCCCATGCCACCACGGCGTAACGCCCCGCCTTCCCGGCCACGACCAGGAGTGCGAAACGGGGGAATCCGACCCGCAGAACCCCGGCCACCAGACAGAGAGGGTCACCCACCACCGGCAGCCAGCTAAAGAGGAGCGACCAGCTGCCATAGCGGGCAAATACCAGTTCCGCACGCTGGCGATCCTGTGCACCCATGCGCAGGACCTTCTCTTCGATGAAGCGGCTGCCGCAGAGTCCCAGGAAATAGCTGGTACAGGCCCCCAGGGCATTTCCCGCAGTGGCGACCGCAACGACCGGGAGCGGCGCAAACCCCTTGAGGAGCAGGGCGATCAGAAGCCATTCCGAGCCGAGCGGAATAAGGGTCGATGCCAGAAAACTCAACAGGAAAAGGGCCGGATAGCCGTGGTTGACCAGGGACTCCTGCATGTGGCACACACTAGCGGAAAGACCGGGTGATGTCAAACCCCGCATGCCCCTGCCGGGATACTGGCTACCGGTGGCCATTTCTGCTATAGTCTCCGCACAGGAGGCCAACATGCCCTTCTTCGCCAAGCTGCTCATCACCAACCTGGTCATTGTCGGATGCGTTTACCTCGGCCGCCGGCTGCCGAGCCTGGCAGGGCTCATCGCCACCATGCCGATCACCACCCTTGCCGTCCTCCTCTGGCTCCACGCCGACCAGCCCGATGACCCGTGCCTGCTGACGGAGTATACGCACGGCGTCCTCTGGGGGATCGTGCCGACCATCCTCTTTTTTGCCGCTGCACTCTACTGCTTCCGCCGAGGCATGACACTGCCGCTCACCCTCGCGGCAAGCTTCTGCGTCTGGCTGGTCGGTGCTGCCCTGCACCAGTGGCTGCTCCGATGAAATCGGCCGCTATCCTTTCCCTGCTCCTGGGCATCCTGCTCGCACTTCCGGCATCTGCCGCCCAATTCGCCGTTGCCACCATCCCCACCCCGGTGCTCAACACCCCCGGCTTCAGGGAGATCTTTGGCGGAAAAGAAGGCTCGACGCTCAGGATGGATACCTGCGGTCAGATCAGGGCGCTGGAGTTCGTGGCGCTGCCGGGGACCGTCTTCCGGATCGAGCAGGAACTTATGAGCGGCACTGACAGACTCTACCGGGTGACCACCAACGACTACCCCTATCCATCAGGAAGCGGCTACTTCGTCGACAGCAGGTTCGTAAGCACCCGGTCCAGCCACCCGGAAGAACGTTCCCGCCATCTTCCCCCAGGGCACGAGATCCTGCGCCGGCTGCGAAAGGCCGAGGGGATCCGCTACGTCTGGGGTGGCAACGTCACCGCCGGCATTGCCGCGCTGTTGGAGATCTATCCGGCAAACACGACCCTTTCCGGCGATGACGGCTCGCTCTGGCAGCTTGCCGGACTCGACTGCTCCGGCCTCCTCTACGAAGCTACCGATGGCGTTACCCCCCGCAATACCAGCTCCCTGGTCTCATACGGTGCGGCAGTACCCGTTGCCGGCAGGGATGCCGGTACCATTGCCAGGCAGCTGCGGCCCCTGGACCTGATCGTCTGGCAGGGACATGTCCTGATTGTCATCGACCGGCAAGAGGTGATCGAAAGCCGTCTGGAATGCACGAAGAAACAGCGGGGGGGCGTCATTGTCACGCCGCTCAAAAAGAGGCTTGAGGAGATCATGCAACGGAGACGCCCGGTAGATGCAATCGGGGAACAGGATGGGAGCGGCCAGCAGGTTTTCGTCGTCCGCCGCTGGTACGGCCAGGCTACCGGCGCGGAGAAATAACGCTCATCCCTCCCGGCGGCTCATTCCGCGCAGCAGGAGAGCCGGCTGATGTCGCGGCTGAATCCCTGGGCACAGAGCCGCAACCCTTCCGCCATGGAAGGATAGACATGGAGGGAATCGGCCAGGTCGGCCACGGTCAGGCGGTAACGGACGGCAAGGGCCGCCTCGTTGATCAGATCCGCACCCCTGTGGCAGAGAAGGTGTACCCCCAGAAGCCGGCCGGTGTCCTGTTCGGCCACCATCTTGATCACCCCGCTGGTCTGCCCGGCCACGTGGGCCTTTGGAATGGCCGAGACCGGCAGGACATTGACCTTTACCGCAAAGCCCGCCAGCCGGGCAGCCTCCTCGCCGTATCCCACCATGCCGATCTCCGGATCCGTGAAGATGGCCATTGGAACCGCATGGTAGTCCATCCGGCAGCCGCAGTCCGGAGTGAACATGTCATCCACCGCCACGATCCCTTCCCGTGCACCGACGCTGGCGATCATCTGCCCGCCGGTCACATCCCCGGCGGCCCAGATCCCCTCGGCAGAGGTACGCATCCGCTGGTCGACCCTGACAAAACCCTTTTCGTCAACCTCCACCCCGGCCAGTTCCAGGCCGATACCCGCAGAGGCAGGCGCAGTCCCCACAGCCAGGAGAATCCGTTCACCGGTATATTCGTGGCGCCGGCCATCGACCTCTGCCGAGACCCGCGACAGGTCACCCGCCTTTCCCATTGAGCAGATCGAAACGCCCGTGACGACCTTCACCCCTTCGTCGGTCAGGACCCGGTGCAGGGCATCGGCAAGCTCCGGCTCCACCGCCGGCAGGATCTGCGCGCCATGTTCAAGAATGGTGACCCGGCAGCCGAGGCGGTGGTACATCTGCCCCAGTTCCATGGCAATGACCCCGCCGCCGATGATGATCAGCGAAGCGGGTAGCTCTTTCAGCAACAGGGCGCTCATGCTGGTGAGATAATCCACCTCTTCGATCCCGGGGAAACGGAGGACGCGGGGAAAACCTCCCGTGGCAACGAGGACCCGCTCGGAACGAAACTGCTGTCCAGCCACCTCGACGGTCTGTCGATCGCGCAAACGCCCCGTCCCCTTCACCAGATCGAGTCCGCTTATCCCCTGCAGCACATCCTGGTAACGGGTCCGGCGCAAAAACTCAACAACCTCCGAGCGGTGCTCGAACAACCGGGAGTAATCCACCAGGTCAAGCGACGTTCCAACCCCGACCGCCTGCCCCAGCAGGGCCTCATGCCGCAGCAGGGCCGAATGGATCAGGGTCTTGCTGGGGATACAGCCCCAATTGACGCAGGTCCCTCCTGGCTCCCCCCGTTCGACCATCAGTATCCGGGCGCCATGAACCTCTGCCCGCAGTGCCGCGGCAAAGGCGGTCGAACCGGACCCGAGAATTATTATGTCGTACTGCTCATTCATGCAGTTATCCTCGGCCAAACGCGCGACGATATCGTCTCCCGCGGTCATGGCCCGGAAAGGGTCGCCGGCAAGACTCCTCAACAAATATTAAACGCCACGGTTCCTGCGGTCAAGCTCCGCAACAACCTCGCGACGCTGCAGCTGGTTCAGTCGCTGGGATTCATAGAGATTGCGCACTTCAAGCGTACGGAGCGCGGGCAGCCAATGGGTAAACCAGATCAGCGGTGTCCGCGGATTGCTGAGAATGGCCAGTTTCACATTGGTACGACTCTGCCAGCGCTGGTGGCGGGCTACCATGGAAATGGCCTCGGGGGTGACGGTGGTGTTGCGGAGAAATTGAAAGACCGCTCGCTCCATGAGTCGCGGGTTATCGAGGCAGGCTGCCATCAAGCGGGGGTCCCCTTCTTTCAGAAGGTGCTCAACCACGGTACCGGTCCCCCGGTGGGCAAGGGTGATCTTGCTCCCCAGGGGGGTGGTCGGCAACCGCTGAATTATGGCCCGCTCAGCAGCGATCTTCTGGTCCGGGGTGCCGCCGGGTATGGCGCAGATGGTCGCGAGCTCAAACAGGGTGAGATGGGGGAGTATCTCCATGAGTTGTGGCGCCTGGGTGGCCGGATGGTGGGCCAGAGCGACCCTTATTGAATGGCTTTCCCGTGTCGACGGCATGGCACAGATCTGTTTGAGCAGTTCGCCGCCCAGGTCGCGGCGTTTCAGCAGTGAAAGGAGGTGGGGTTCTCCAAGGTGAGGATTCTTGAGGGTTGCCCGCAGGACATCCGGCGACTGGTCCTGCATGACGCGAAACAACTCGTCGTGACCGGCCGTCAGCGCCTCGTTCAGACGCTGGGCCAGATCGCGGTCCAGACTGCCGGCTGCTATGTCTCCATTGCTCATGTGGGGCGCTTCGCGGAAAAAATGTTAATCATCGTCTCTAAAACAGTATGCAGCCAACTCCCGGCATCGTCCAGGATTTTTCATGACTCCCGTTCCTTATCATCCATTCCCGCAACGCTCCAGGGCTGCCAGCACTCATCGGAGATCAGCGATTCCTCTATCTGCCTTTTTACTGAAATGGAGAGATTTTTGTCCAGCAGACCAGCCTCTGCCAGATGGCCTTCAATCTTGGCAAGGAGTTCACGCTGCCTGACGTTCCGCTCCTTCAGGTATTCCTCCATATAAATGACTTTTGCTCGTCCCATTGCACGCTCCTCGTTTGTCAAGGCAGGAAACTTGTTTCCGTGGGAATCAGATTCCTTCTGCACTTATATCGACATCGCTTTACAAATCTTTACCCATTTCAATCGACAAGGGTCAGCCCGGGCAACGGGCTGCTCTTCCCTTTCAGATGACGCAGGTTGAATCTCTCCTAAAGAAGTCGGCAATTGCCGACGACTATTATATTTAAGTCGCACTTACGCTACACCGTTGCCGGAGGGAGGAGACGACCGTGCCGAACCTGACGATCAAGCTGAAATTGTTACTCATGGGGGGGATGACCGGAGGCTTCCTGATCCTGCTCGGACTGGTCTCGTTTTTCAGTATGGGCACGACAGATGCCCAACTGGAGCAGCTCTACAAGGGACATCTCCTCGGCACGGAAAAGATCGGCAGGATCAATGAATTGATGCGCGACAACCGCATCCAGCTCCTGCTGGCTGCGCAGCATGATCCCCGCAATCCTTCCAGCAAGCTGCACGATCACCAGCTCAGCGTCCATACCGACCAGGTGGCCAAAAACATCGAAGAGATCACCAGTATCTGGGAAGCCTACAAAGCCATTCCCAACAAAAATGCGGAGCAGACCAAGCTGGCAGACGTCTATGCCGAGGCACGGGCAAAATTCGTCAATGACGGGCTCAAGCCCACAGGGGCAGCCCTGCTCGAAGGGGACTTCGACAAAGGAATGATTCTCACCGAACAGACAGTGACCCCGCTGGCAACTGCAGCCTTTAAGGCGGCAAACGAGATCTATGCCAACGAGTATGCGCTTGCCAAGGCAAGCTACGAACTTACCCAGAAAACCATGTCCAGGGCGAAAATCCTGATCCTGACCGTCATCCTCCTGGCAATGGCGCTCGGCACCCTGATCAATCTGGCGGTCATCCGTTCCATCACCAAGGGGACGTCCGAACTCTCGGCAGCTGCCGGCAGAATGGCAGAGGGGGACCTCTCCACCCTGCTCCGGATCGACAGTTCCGACGAGATCGGCACGGCAGCCCGCTCATTTAACATGATGCGGGACGCCTTCGTCGATCTCCTGGGCAAAGTCTCCTCTTCTGCCGTCCAGGTCGCATCCAGCGCCAACACGCTGAATGAAACCGCCGAGCAGATGGCAACCGGTGCGGAACAGGCTGCCGTCCAGGCCGGAACGGTGGCAACCGCCAGCGAAGAGATGGCGGCTACCTCGGGCGAGATCGCCATGAACAGCCAGATGGCTGCTGAAGGCGCGCAACAGGCCAACCGGGCAGCCCTCAATGGCGCCACTGTCGTGCAGAATACCCTGGCCATGATGAACCAGATCGCGGCACGTTCAAAGGAGAGCTCTGCAGCCGTCGAATCGTTGGGGAAGCGCTCCGACCAGATCGGCGCCATTGTCGTCACCATTCAGGACATTGCCGAACAGACCAACCTCTTGGCGCTGAACGCTGCCATCGAGGCCGCGCGCGCCGGCGAGCAGGGTCGTGGCTTCGCCGTGGTGGCCGACGAGGTCCGGGCCCTGGCAGAGCGAACAACCAGGGCTACGCGCGAAATCGGCGAGATGATCCGGGCGATCCAGGTTGACACCAAAGGTGCTGTGGCTGCCATGGAACAGGGGGTCGCACAGGTGGAGGCGGGCACCATAGAGGCGGCCAAATCCGAAGGCGCCCTGCAGCAGATCCTCGACCAGATCAACGCCGTCACCATGCAGGTGAACCAGATCGCCACCGCTGCAGAACAGCAGACCGCAACCACCAGCGAGATCAGCAGCAACATCCTGCAGATCACCGAAGTGGCGCAAGGAACGGCCAATGGCGCCCACGACTCCGCAACAGCGGCCAACAAGCTGGCGAGCCTTGCCGAAGAGCTCCAGCGGCTGGTGGGACGGTTCAGAATCTAGTAGGCTGTTGAAAACGAAGTTTCAGCGCAGCTAAAAACAGCCATCTCGCCGCCGTCCTCGAAAAGCCACCTTGTGCGGCGTAGCGCTGTTTATGCCCTGTGGGTACTACGCCTCCGCGGGGCTTTCTGCGGGTGCGACGATCTGACTGCTTTTGAACAGCCTGAGTTTTTCAACAACTTGCTAAACTCGGCATGCACAGCAATTACGCGCTCTGCTGCCGCGCAAACAGACAGAAGCTACCGCATCAACTGATAACCTCCTGAAACATCCGGCAATTCCGTTACGGCACGCCTCGTGCTAGACGGAAACCAGCCGGCAACGACGCCTCGGATAATTTCCCGGGGCGTTTGCTTTTCAGGAGGTAGTCATGAACCGGAAAACCACCAATACCATCATTATCGACGATACCACGCTGCGCGACGGGGAACAGACCGCCGGCGTCGCCTTCAGCAGGAAGGAAAAGATCGCCATCGCCAGGATGCTGGACGCCATAGGCATCCACGAACTGGAATGCGGCATCCCCGCCATGGGGGAAGAGGAACGCGCCTCAATACGCGCACTGGTCGATCTCGGGCTCTCGGCCAGACTCATCACCTGGAACCGGGCAGTGGTCGGCGATATCGAGGCAAGCATCTCCTGCGGCGTCCAGGCCGTCGACATCTCTCTCTCAGTCTCCGATATCATGATCCGCCACAAACTGGGCAAGAACCGGCAGTGGGTCAAGGAACAGCTGAAGCAGGCGCTCGGCTTTGCCAAGGAGAAAGGGCTCTATGTCTCGGTCGGCGGCGAAGACGCCAGCCGCGCCGATCTCAACTTCCTGGCCGAACTGATGCAGTCCGCTCTGGAACTCGGCGCCGACCGGTTCCGCTTCTGCGACACCCTCGGCATTCTCGACCCCTTCACCATGTTCGAAAAGGTCAGGGCTCTCAGGTTTGCCGTCCCGGACCTGCCGATCGAGGTGCACACCCACAACGACTTGGGCATGGCCACTGCCAACGCCATCGCCGGCATCAAGGCCGGCGCCCACTTCGTCAACACCACGGTCAACGGCCTGGGGGAACGGGCCGGCAACGCGGCACTGGAAGAGGTGATCATGGCCCTGAAGGTCTCCTGCGGCATCGAAACGGGCATCGACACCCACCGCTTCTGCGAGATTTCCCGGTTTGTCGGCCGGGCATCGCATCGCCCTGTGCCGGCCTGGAAGGCAGTGGTCGGCGAACGGGCCTTTGCCCACGAATCAGGCATCCATGCCGACGGAGTCATCAAAAATCCCCACAACTATGAAGGGTTCGATCCCGGCGAAGTCGGCCTTTCCCGCCAGTTGGTCGTAGGAAAGCACTCCGGCAGCAGTGGCATCATGGAGCGATATCACATGCTGGGGATACCGGTTTGCAAAGAAGAAGCGGTACTGCTGCTGGACAAGGCACGGCCACTTGCGCAGCGACTCAAGCGGGCGCTCACGGATTCGGACCTGCAGAGGCTTTACGACCTGCAGCGCCTGCAACCTGCCGCGGCATGACCTCCATCCCGCACCGACGGGAATGATTTATGCTTGTTCGATGGTTCATACTGCCATGGAAGGAAAAGGAGATCCCCCTTGAAACGGATACTGATCTGCGACGATGAACCGATCATCAGACAGAGCCTGAAAGCCCTGCTTACGAGCCTGGGGTTCGATGCAATCTTCGAGTGCAGCGACGGCGAAGCCGCCGTTGCAACGGCCATTGACAAGATTCCGGAGATTGCCATCCTCGATGTCTCCATGCCGAAGAAGGACGGCATCACGGCCGCCACCGAGATCAGGAAGCGACTGAAGATTCCCATCATCTTCCTGACCGCGTGCTACGACCCAGAAACCGTCGAGCGTGCCAAAAAAGTAGGCATCGCCGCATTCCTTACCAAGCCGCTGCGCGAACAGGATCTCTGGCCCGCCATCGAGATGGCCTACGCCCACAACGATGCCGTAGAACAGCTGAAAGACGAGGTTGCAGACCTGAAGGAGACCCTGGAAAGCCGCAAGGTCATCGAGAAGGCCAAAGGGGCACTGATGAAGAATCATGGTCTGTCCGAACCCGAAGCCTTCCGCAAGATGCAAAAACTGGCAATGGACAAGCGCAAGTCCTTGCGACAGATCGCCGAGGCGATCCTGCTCACCGAGTAGCTGCACAGAAAAGAGGCATAAACAGCAGAACCGATTGCCTCCGCACCACCTAATCCGTTACAAATCAACACATTGGCAATTTGGCACAGACAATGCTTCATTAGAATCAAACGACGAGACAGTACCCCGCAGCAGCTCTGACAATTTCATTTTACTTTTCCACTCTACACTGAAGTACAGGGAAGAGTCAGTTCATCGGCAAAGGCGCCTCAAGGCCAAACTTGGGGCGCCTTTTTTCATGCCCCGGACAAAAACATCGGTGGTCCACGGATGAGTGGTCACGAAAGGAGATTCACAATGAGACAGATCGCTATCTACGGTAAAGGCGGCATCGGCAAATCGACCACGACCCAGAATACGGTGGCAGGACTTGCATCAATCGGCAAAAAGGTCATGATCGTCGGCTGCGATCCCAAGGCGGACTCCACCCGCCTGATCCTTCACGCCAAGGCACAGAACACGGTCATGGACCTGGTGCGGGAACTGGGGACAGTCGAAGATCTGGAATTGGATGATGTCATGAAGGTCGGCTACGGCAACGTCAAGTGCGTCGAGTCCGGCGGCCCGGAGCCGGGTGTCGGCTGCGCCGGCCGGGGCGTCATCACCGCCATCAACTTCCTCGAAGAGAACGGCGCCTACACCCCGGACCTTGATTTCGTCTTTTACGACGTCCTCGGCGACGTCGTCTGCGGTGGCTTTGCCATGCCGATCCGCGAAGGGAAAGCAGAAGAGATCTACATCGTCTGCTCCGGCGAGATGATGGCCATGTATGCCGCCAACAACATAGCCAAGGGTATCCTCAAGTACGCCTCCTCCGGCAAGGTCCGCCTCGGCGGCCTCATCTGCAACTCCCGCAACACGGACCGTGAAGACGAACTGATCGAGGCGCTGGCCAAGCGGCTCGGCACCCAGATGATCCACTTTGTTCCCCGCGACAACCAGGTGCAGCGGGCCGAACTTCGCCGCATGACGGTCATCGAGTACTCGCCGGACCACAAGCAGGCCGAAGAGTACCGGACCCTGGCAAAGAAGATCTCCGAGAACAAGATGCTGGTGGTGCCGACCCCTCTGGAAATGGAAGAGCTGGAAGAACTCCTCATGGAGTTCGGCATCATGGAGGTGGAGGATGAGACCATCGTCGGCAAAGCCGAGGGGGTAGCTTAGAGTGACGAACGCTTTGGGGCCATCTCTGTGCCGGCTATCGGATTTTCGTTGTGCGGCGTAGCGCTGCTACGCCTCCGCCGAAATCCTCACCCGACCCAGACCTGACCGCAAAATCGTTCGCCAGTGGGTTTTTAAAAACATATAGGAGTGCGGATTTTTCGTCCTGGCAAGGCTGTCGAGGGGCCGGGCGGAGGCGTAGCAGCGCTACGCCGCACAACTGGCTCCGAAGACTTACGCAGCCAGGGCGGAAAAGCCACGCTCCTCAGGAGAGAGATATGTCAATAACGACTGTAGAAGGTATCACCAAAGAGTCGACCCAGGAGATGATCGACAAGGTCCTGGATGCCTATCCCGAGAAAGGGAAGAAGAAACGGACCCCTCACCTTGCCCCTAACGACCAGGCATCAGGCTCGGCCTGCGTCAAATCCAACAAGAAGACGGTGCCCGGCGTCATGTCCGCCCGCGGCTGCGCCTATGCCGGCGCCAAAGGGGTCGTCTGGGGCCCCATCCGCGACATGGTCCACGTCTCCCATGGCCCGGTAGGGTGCGGCTGGTACTCCTGGGGGACCCGGCGCAACCTGGTCACCGGCAGGCTGGGGGTCGACCAGTTCGCCATGCAGTTCACCTCCGACTTCCAGGAAAAGGACATCGTCTACGGCGGCGACAAGAAGCTGAAGCAGCTTTTGGGAGAGGCCAAGGAGCTTTTTCCCCTTGCCAAGGGAATCTCGATCCTTTCCGAATGCCCGGTTGGTCTCATCGGCGACGACATCAACTCGGTAGCCAAGCAGAGCGCCAAGGAACTGGACCTCCCGATTATCCCCTGCAACTGCGAAGGGTTCCGCGGGGTTTCCCAGTCCCTGGGGCACCACATCAGTAACGACACCATCCGCGACTACATCATCGAGACACGCGAGTTTGCCGAGCCGATCGGACCATACGACATCGCGTTGATCGGCGAATACAACATCGGCGGCGACGCCTGGTCGACCAAGCCGCTCCTGGAAGAGTGCGGGTTCAACGTCAAGGCGGTCTGGACCGGTGACGGCGAACTGGAGAAGATCGCAGCCACCCACCAGGTGAAGCTCAATGTCATCCACTGCTACCGCTCCATGAACTACATGTGCAAGGTAATGGAAGAGAAGTACGGCATCCCCTGGATCGAACTGAACTTCTTCGGCCCCACCAAGATCAAGCAGAGCCTGCGCAAGCTGGCTGAATTGTTCGACGACTCCATCAAGGAGAAGGTGGAAGCGGTCATCGCCAAGTACGATCCGCAGATGCAGACGGTGATCGAAGAATACCGTGCCCGGCTGGAAGGGAAAAAGGTCATGCTCTACGTGGGTGGTCTCCGCCCCCGCCACACCATCGGCGCCTACGAGGACCTGGGCATGATCTGCGTCGGCTCCGGTTACGAGTTCGCCCATACGGACGACTATGACCGAACCGCATCGGAGATGCCCGATGCCACCGTGGTCTATGACGACGCCTCCGAGTTCGAGATGGAACAGTTCGCTCACGTGCTGAAGCCCGACCTGGTCGGTTCCGGCATCAAGGAGAAGTACCTGTTCCAGAAGATGGGAATCCCCTTCCGCCAGATGCACAGTTGGGACTACTCCGGCCCCTACCACGGCTACAAAGGGTTCCCGATCTTTGCCAGAGACATCGACATGGCGATCAACAGCCCAACGTGGGATCTGGTGAAAAGCCCGTTCTAATCACCACGGAGACACGGAGTAAAGCAGAGAACGGCAACACGGTGTTTTTGTTTAACCCAAAATGTTTTGTGGTTCTAGATTCTCTCCGTGCCTCCGTGTCTCTGTGGTGAACAAATCATATTAATCTACCGTGGACGGATGAGTCCCGGAGAGGAGATACACCATGGCTAACAATTTAGGATTAGCAGTCAAGCCGGTCACCGAGACCACCCAGGAAGAACTGGACCGGGTCGCGGCCTGGATCAACACGGAAGAGTACAAAGAACTGAATTTCAAACGGGAGGCACTGGTAGTAGCACCTCCCCACGCCTGCCAGCCGCTGGGCGCCGAGCTTGTGGCCCATGCCTTCGAGGGGTCACTTCCGTTCGTACACGGCTCGCAGGGATGCGCCTCCTACTACCGCTCAACCCTGAACCGCCACTTCCGCGAGCCGGCACCGGCAGTATCCGACTCCATGACCGAAGACGGCGCCGTGTTCGGCGGCCAGAACAACCTGCACGAGGGGCTGGAGAACGCCATCGCCCTCTACAAGCCGAAGATGATCCCGGTCTTCACCTCCTGCATGCCGGAGATCATTGGCGACGACCTCACCGCCTTCATCAAGAACGCCCGCGGCAAAGGGATCGTCCCGGAAGGGATGCCGGTCCCCTATGCCAACACCCCGAGCTTCAACGGCTCCCACGTCCACGGCTACGATTCCATGCTGCTCTCCATCCTGCAGACCCTGACGGAAGGGAAGAAGCTGGAGGGGCGCTGTACCGGGAAGATCAACCTCGTCCCCGGCTTCGATGCCAACACCGGCAATTTCCGCGAGTACAAGCGGATCTTCGACGAGTTCGGCATCCCCTACACCATTCTCGGCGACATCTCCGACGTCTTCGATTCGCCCCTGGACGGCACCTACCGCATGTATCCCGGCGGCACCAAGCTGGAAGATGCTGCGGACTCCATCAACGGCAAGGCGACCATCAGTGTCGGCCCCTTCTCCGCTGCCAAGACCTTCTCCTGGCTAAAGGACAACTACTCCGGCAAGCATGTGGCCCTGCCCATGCCCCTGGGAATAGCCAAGACCGATGCCTTCCTGATGAAGATCGCCGAGCTTTCCGGCAAGCCGGTCCCCGAGAGCCTGAAGAGCGAACGTGGCCGGGCGGTGGATGCCATGACCGACTCCCATCAGTATATTCACGGCAAGAAATTCGCCCTCTACGGCGATCCTGACCAGCTCATCGGCTATGTCTCCTTCCTTCTGGAGATGGGGGCCATGCCCTGCCACATCCTCTGCAGCAAAGGGAGCAAAAAGGTGCAGAAGGAGATCCAGACCCTCCTGGATGCATCCATGTATGGCAAGCTGGGCAAGATCTACATGGGGAAAGACCTCTGGCACTTGCGCAGCCTGGTCATGACCGAGCCGGTGGACGCCATCATCGGCGACACCCATGCCAAGTTCATCTCTCGTGACGCCGGGATCCCGCTCTTCCGTTTCGGCTTCCCGATCTTCGACCGGGTCAACCTGCACCGCTCACCCCTCATCGGCTACCAAGGGGTGATCAACATGGTCACCGAGATCTGCAACAAGTTCATCGACATCACCGACAACACCTGCGACGACCGGCATTTCGAGATGATGCGGTAAGCGCAACAGCCGGGAACGGCAACGGCTGAAAAGGAAAGGGCGCTTCTCGTCACAGGGAGGCGCCCTTTTGTTGTCGCGGTTGGAGTTCCAGGTTGCGCCGGCGGGCCGCTGCCATATCGGGATGCTGTAGGAGATATCTCCCAGCATCCTCATTGACACCCGTTCATCCAGGGGTATCATTCATGCAGGTATCTCTCCTCCCATCCTGCCGATATTGTGAGCAAAACGCTGCAATCGGGAGCGATATGCGCGAAGGAAACGCCAAGATTCTTCGAACAGGTGCTCTGGCAGTTGCTGGGGCGGTTTCCCTGATCCTGTTCTCCATGCTGCAGAAGAAGATCATGGGGGTTGAGATAACCTTTACCCCGCGGGCACTGGTCGTCCCGATCTTCTTCGGCGGGAGCAGCGGTCTTCTGATAGGGATCTGGCAAGAGCGCTTGCGCACTGCCATGCGACTCCTGGCTGCAAGCGAGGAGCGCTACCGGACCGTCACCGATTTCGCCAGCGATTTTACCTTCCTCATGACGCCGGACAAAACCCTCCGCTATGTCTCTCCCTCCGCGCAGCGGGTCACCGGCTATGACGCCTCGGAATTCGCCGCAAACCCAGGTCTGTTCGATACGATCATGCATCCGGAAGACGCCGGGATCTGGCAGGAACACCGGAAACACCACAACGAGCATGGCGACTTCAAGGAGATCCACGCCCGGATCGTTGCCAAAAACGGAGAAATCCGCTGGATCAAGCACGTATGCCGGCCGGTTGTCAACGAGCAAGGGGAGTACCTCGGCACCCGCGGCAGCTACAGCGACATCAGCGACATCATTCGCGCCCAGCAGGAAATAGTCGCTCTAAACCAGACCCTGGAGGCCAAGGTGGCCGAGCGCACGGCATCGCTCGAAGAGGCAACCTATGAGCTGACCGTCTTGAACGAGAATCTCCAGGCGCAGAGGAACGCCCTGGAGCGCGCCAACCAGGAACTCGAAGCCTTCAGCTACTCGGTATCCCATGACCTGCGCGCCCCCTTGCGACACATAAACAGCTACAGCAACCTGCTTGTGGACAATTTTGCCAGCCTCAGCGAGGAAGGGCAGGCGTACGTGCAGAGAATCTGCCGCGCCACACACCGCATGGAAGGGCTCATCGATGCATTGCTCCAATTTTCCCGAGTAGCCCGGGCACAGATCGTGGCTGAGGAGGTCGATCTCTCCGGGCTTGCCCAGACTGCCCTGTCCATGCTTTCCGAGTCCGATCCGGAGAGATCCGTATCGATTCGGATTGCCGAAGGGCTGCGTGCCCGTGGCGACAGGCGGCTCCTCGAAATCGTTCTCCAGAACCTGCTCGGCAACGCGTGGAAGTACACGGTCAAGAGGGAAGACGCGCTGATAGCATTCGACCGGACCCAGATCGACGGGAGATCATGGTTCCTTGTCCGGGACAATGGGACAGGTTTTGACATGAAATATGCTGAAAAGCTTTTCCAGCCATTCCAGAGGCTGCACGGCCAGGAATACGACGGAACCGGCATCGGCCTTGCCACCGTGAAACGGATCATCGAGCGGCATGGCGGAGAAATCCGGGCTGAAGGTCGCATCGATGCCGGAGCTTCGTTCTTCTTCCACTTAGGCAATAACTGAACACCATACAGACCCCGAAGTCAGGCTCCGGAAGCTTTCTCAGACCCCTCACATCAAAGCACGACAATCTGCAGGGACATGACGCCAATCGGTGACGCTGTTCTGGGCCGGCTTTTTGCAGGGTTTCCAGTGCAGGATATCCCGCATCCCGTAATCAGGAGGAACAGATGCAGCGCGCCCGGATCGGCAGCACTGTAACCGTCCAGTATGTCGGCACCCTCGCCAACGGCAGGATCTTCGACAGCACCACCGACGAAGAGCCGCTCACGTTCACCATTGGTGCCAATCAGGTCTTTCCCGCTCTGGAGCAGGCAGTGGACGGCATGGCAGCCGGCGAAGTGCGCAATATCGTTGTCGCTGCCGCAGATGCCTTTGGTCCCCGCCTGCAGGAGAACATCATCAGGGTCGAACGCTCCCGCCTCCCCGCTGAAAAAGAGATCAGGGTTGGGCAAAAACTCGGCATCCAGTTCGCCGGCGGTCAGGAACGGGTCATGCTGGTGACCGAAGTCGACGAGAATCAGGTCACACTCGATGGGAACCATCCCCTTGCAGGGCTCGACCTGACCTTCGCGCTGAGGCTTGATGGCATAACCGAGCCGTCATGAATCAACTGCTTCCATGCAAAGTTAGTTGACATTATGTTGTAAGCAACTAATCTATTCCCACAGCATTTTTTTCAGCTGCTGCCCCACAGGAGAAACCTCTCCGACTCTCAGGCTATTGGAGCGGCACATGATAGTGTCCTTTCTCCTTCACCTTGTATCCCTGCTCGCATTCCTACTCGTCATCGTTGCCGGAGCAACGCCTTGCTGCGCTCACTTTGCGCAACCCCATTCCGTCAGGGTGGTGATGGACGACAACTATCCTCCGTACGTGTTCCATGGCGCCAAAGGTGAGATCCAGGGGATACTTGTCGATCAATGGCGGCTCTGGGAAGAGAAAACCGGCATCCAGGTCGAGCTGCATGCCATGAACTGGGCCGAGGCCCAACAGCGCATGATGGAAGGGGAATTTGATGTCATCGACACGATCTTCCGCAATGAAAATCGCGAGAAGATTTACGATTTCACCCCTCCATACGCAATCATTCCCGTGCCGCTCTTTTTCCATGCAGACATCACGGGCATTCGCGGCGTTACCGACCTCCAGGGCTTCACTGTTGCCGCCAAGGCAGGGGGTAATGTCCTCAGCATCCTCAGGAAAAACGGCATCACCAACATTGTCGAATATCCCAGCTACGAAAAGATCATCGAGGCGGCCCGTGCCGGCAAGATCAAGGTCTTTACCGTAGACCGGCCGCCCGCCCTCTATTATCTCAACAAACTGGGCATCCAGGACCGTTTCCGCGAGACCGCGCCCATGTACAGCGGAGAACTTCACCGGGCTGTGGCCAAGGGAAACCGGGAACTGCTGCAGGTAGTGAAGGACGGCTTTGCCACCATCACACCGGCAGAGTACCAGGCCATTGAACGGAAATGGAATGGGCACGCAATTCTCGAAACCACACCCCTGAAGTACCTCCTTCTGCTCGGCGTCGTGGCAATGGTCATCATCGTCGTCCTCGCATTCTGGAACCGCGCCCTCCGGCGAGCCGTTACCAGCCGGACAGCGGAACTGGCCGACCGACAAAAGCTGCTCTCCACCATCCTCGACAGCTCACCTGCGGCCATCGCCATCACGCGGCTCGGCGACGGCACCTTTCTCTCGGTCAACGCCACCTTTGAAAAGCTGTTCGGCTATTCGAACAGCGAACTCATCGGCAACACCTCCCTCAGCCTCGACATTTACTCGCCCGATGACCGGGAACGGCTCGTGGCCCCGGTCCGGGAGCAGGGGGCCGCCCGCAACATCGAGCTTGCCCTGCGTTGCAAAGATGGAACCCTGATGCAGACCTATACCTCGGCAGTCCCGTTCATCTATGAAGGCCAGGAGTGCATGCTGAACAATGTCGTCGACGTGACCGAAAAAAAGGCCATCGAACGGGAACTGGCCCTGCGCGAGGAAGAATTACGGGTGATCTTCGACACCTCCCAGGCCGGAATCCTGCTCGTCGACCCCAAGGGAGTGATTACCCTTGCCAACGAGCGTATGGCCGTCATGTTTGGCTACCCCCTGACCGAGCTGATCGGCTCACACTACCCCGACCACGTACATCCGGCCGAGCGCGACACCGGGGACAGCCGGATGCAGATGCTCATTTCCGGAGAGATCGACAATGTCAACACCGAGCGGCGCTTCGTCCGCAAGGACGGATCCGACTTCTGGGGCTACCTGAGCGGCAGGCGCCATGTCGATCGGGACGGCACTTTCATCTCCCTGGTGGGGGTCATTGCCGACATAACCGAACGCAAGCAGGCGGAAACGCTTTTGCGGGAATCGGAAGACAAATTCCGCTCCATCTTCGACCATGCCATCGATGGTATCCTGATTGCGGATATTGAACAGAGGAAGATTATCGAGGCCAACAGGACCGCCTGCCTGATGCTCGGCTATGAACATGACGAACTGCTGGGGCTTAACATCGAGCAGATGCATCCGCCGGAGCATCTCCAGGAAACCTTGGACCTTTTCGACCGCATCGTGCGTAAGGAAGTTACGTCTGCCGAGGATGTGCTGGTGCAGAGAAAAGACGGATCGGCATTCTATGCCGATATCAATGCCGCCCATCTGATCATGGGAGGGCAGTCGTGCATTGCCGGGACGTTCAGAGACACCACCGAGCGGAGAAAGACCAGGGAGGCCCTCCTGGAGAGCGAAAACCGCTACCGCTCGCTGATACAGCAGGCCGCTGCCTGGATCTGGTCGACGGACGACCAGATCAGACACACCTATTCGAACCGCTATGTTGAGGGATTGCTGGGATACCAGGTCGAGGAATTCCTGGCCATGAACCTGTTCGACCTGATCCATCCGGACGACCACGATTCGGTCAGGAAGGTTATAGCCCGCGCCAAGCGCAACGGCAACAGCTGGCACGGAATGCTCCTGCGCTGGCGCCACCGGGACGGAAGCTGGCGCTACATGGAATCAAGCGGCGGACCGGTCTTCGACGCCAGCGGTCGATTCAGCGGCCTGAATGGGGTGGACATCGACGTGACGGCCCGCATCAATCTCCAGGAGGAACGGGACAAGAGCCAGCGGCTGGAATCGCTCGGCGTCCTTGCCGGCGGTATCGCCCACGACTTCAACAACATTCTTACCGGCATTCTGGGGAATGTCTCCTTTGCCCGGATGCTGATCGGCGAAGACCACGCAGCATTCCTGCGTCTGGCCGATTGCGAGAAGGCGGCCCAGCGGGCAAGCGAACTGACCCGACAGCTCTTGACCTTTTCCCGGGGCGGAGAGCCGGTCAGGAAGGCGGTCGACACCCAACAGCTCATTACCGAGTGCCTCTCCTTTGTCCTGCGCGGTGCAAACGTGAAAGGCGAGGTGGACTTCCTCCCGGACACGTGGTGGAGCGATGTCGATGCAGGCCAGATGAGCCAGGTGATCAACAATCTGCTGATCAACGCCAAGCAGGCCATGCCCGAAGGGGGCACAGTCACGGTAAAGACCGAGAATGTGGTTGTCCACGAAAGTGATCCGTTACCGGTCCAGGCGGGGAGGTATATCAGGGTTACCATCATTGACCGGGGAGCCGGCATCCCTGCGGAGCTTCTGCCGCGGATATTCGACCCCTATTTTACCACCAAATCCCAGGGGAGCGGCCTTGGCCTGGCTTCGGTCTATTCGATCCTGAAACGGCACGGCGGCATGGTGACGGCCTCCTCCAAGATAGGCGAAGGAAGCGCATTTACCCTGCTGATACCTGCCGTAAAGGCCCAGACAAAGGAAATACCGGATAACGAACCGGTAATTCCCTCACCGACGGGGCATGGCAAGATTCTGGTAATGGACGACGAAGAGATGATACGGACCCTTGCCGTATCCATGCTCAAGACGCTGGGATATCAGGCCGAATCCTGCGCCGACGGCCGGGAGGCCGTGGCACGCCATGCCGCTGCCCTTGAAAGGGGAGCCCCCTTTGACGCCATCCTGCTTGACCTCACCGTTCCGGGCGGCATGGGTGGCAAGGAGGCGGCACAACTGATCCATGCCCGGGACCCAAAGGTCGCCATGGTCGTTTCCAGCGGCTATTCAAGCGATACGGTGATTGCGGACTACCAGGATCACGGCTTTTCGGGCGCCGTCATTAAACCCTATACCATGCAGAGAATGGCTGCCGAACTGGCCAGGGTGCTGCGGAAGCAGGGAGATTGACGAAGCGGGGAGGTGGAATGGACAGGGCCCGGAATCTGATTAACGGAGAGACGCGATAACGCCCTTGACAGCTGCCACGCTCACGCGAGGGTGAACCAGAACGACGCCCCCTTCCCCACATCGCTCTCAGCCCAGATGACCCCGCCATGGCGATGGATGATCCGCTGTACGGTTGCCAGGCCGATGCCGGTCCCCTCGAACCTGTCCGAAGCGTGAAACCGTTGAAAGGCACTGAACAGTTTATCGGCACGTGAGGTATCGAATCCGGCACCGTTGTCGCTTACGCAGAAGGCCATCCCTTCCCATGACGGCGCCACGGAAAAGTTGATGACCGCCGGATCGACATCACGGGTATATTTCCACGCATTGCCCAGCAGGTTCTGCAGGACCGACCGCATCATCATGGGATCGGCGTCCGCCACAATCCCCTCGTCGATGTTACAGCGGACGTTACGTCCGGAATCCCCCTCGCAGAGTTCACAGCAGATCTCCCTGGCAAGGGCGGACAGGTCGACGGTCTGGCGATTCAGTTCGACGGAACTGAGGTGGGCAAGCTGCAGCAATGCATCGATCAGGCTCTCCATCTTGCCGCAGGCCCGTTCGATCCGTTCCGCATAGCCCCTGGCCCCCCCGGCAGCATCGTCGGGGCAATCGTCGAGCAGCAGCCGGGTGAAGCCGATCATGTTCCTGAGAGGCGCCCGCAGGTCGTGGGAAACCGAATAGCTGAATGACTCCAGCTCTTTGTTGACGGCCTCAAGCTGGGCGGTACGCTCGGCAACGCGCTGCTCCAGCTCGGCATTCAGCGTTCTGATTTCCTCTTCGGCCCGCTTCCGGGCAGTGATGTCCTGGGCAATGCCGAGAAAACCGGTGATGGCCTCGTCCTCGCCGCGGATGGCAGTGATCACCAGCTCAACCAGAAGACAGCTCCCATCCTTGCAGCAATAGGTCCATTCCCGTTTTTCCGCCCCCTCGTGGACGACACTCTCCATGAACATCTGAAAACCGGAAACGTCGACACCATATCGCTCGCCCACTTCCCTGGCGTGGGCCTCTAGCTCCTCATGGAGATGGAAGACGAGGGGGGTTGCCTGGCCGACCAGCTCATCGGCGCCATACCCCAGCATGTTTTCGGCACCACGATTGAAAAGGGTAATGATACCGTCACAGGAGGTCGCAATGATGGCGACCTGCGTGGCAGAGTCCATGACCGCCTGAAGATAGGCGTTAAGCGCGGTGAGAGATTTCTTGGCGTCTTCCAGCTCCTTGAGCCGAGCCTTAAGCTCGGGATAGTAGCTCTTATGCGCCGAATGTTCCCCCAGCCCGATGATCCGGTCCCGCAGATCATTCCAGTCCGGCGGCTGATCAGAGCGCTGCCGCATAAATAGCCTCAATCTCCTTGACCGTCGGGCGGCGCGGATTGGTTACCATACAGGCATCGAGCAGCGCTTTCTGTGCCAGGAGCGATAACTGCTCCGGTTTCACCCCTTGGGATGCCAGCGATCCCTTGATGCCCACCGCATTCCTGAACCTGCCGATACCTTCGACCAGGGCCTCGCAGACGACGCCATCGGTGCATCCGTGAAGATCGAACCCCAGTGCCTGGCCAATCTCGCGGTAGCGCACGGGAGAAGAGACGTAGTTGTAGGCAACGACATGCTCAAGCAGGAAGGCGTTGCAGTCCCCGTGGGGAGAGTCGAGCAGCCCCCCCAGGCTGTGAGCCATGGCATGCACGGCGCCGAGGCTTGCATTGGAGAAGGCAAGGCCGGCCTGGGTGCTGGCAAACATCATCCCGTTACGGGCGGTTATGGATTTCGGATCGTCAATGGCGGCAAGCAGATGGAAGGCAACGGAACGCACCGCCTGGAGAGCGTGAATATCGGTAAAGGGCGAACTGGCATTGGATACATACGCCTCTATCGCATGGGTCAGGGCATCCATGCCGGTGCAGGCGGTCAAATCGCGATCCATGGTAGTCGTGAGCATCGGGTCGATGAGAGCCAGATCGGGGACCACCGATTTGCTGACAATGGCGATCTTCCTCTGCCCCTCGGTATCGGTGATGATGGCGAACTGGGAGACGTCGGCTGCGGAACCGGCAGTAGAAGGGATGCAGATAAGAGGCGGCATCGGCTGGGGAACCTGATCGACCCCTTCGTAATCGAGGATATGCCCCCCGTTAGAGCAGACGATGCCGATACCCTTGGCACAATCCATGGGGCTCCCGCCACCGACTGCTACGATGCCGTCGCACCCCGCACCGCGGTACTGCTCGACACCAGCCATGATCTCGTAATCTTTGGGATTGGACGTGACAGCGACAAACGGCACGCCTACGATACCTGCCGCGTGCAAACTGTCCAGAACCCGGCCCAGCCAGCCGACCGACTCGACGCCCGGATCGCTTACGACGAGAACCGTGCTGAGACCGAGTCGTCCGGCATATTGGCCGGTCAGGCGATGGGCATCCACCCCGTAGATGATTTCCGGAACCACATATTTGCGCAACGCCCTAAAGTTTTCCATCGTTCCCTGTCCCATGGCAGCTGCCGGTTTCCTGAATTACTGCACTATGTTACATTGTATCAGCCAGGAGCTTATGCCGCAAATTTCGTCAGCCCCTGGCAAACCGCGACAATGATGATTATAGTTACCCCATGGAGTGGCACAGCGAAGGCAGCGCACCCGATACAGTCTGGCAGGAAGTCGCCCCGGGCCGACCGGAAGCCGGCCATGGAGCATTGAGCGAAGCGCAGGCCAACAGCCTGGCCCTGGTCCTTTTGTCGCGGTCGATCCCCTGCCAGCTCGAACAAGACGACAGGGGCTGGCATCTCCTTGTGCCGACGGTCGTCAGCGCCGCAGCCCGCGAGGAGCTCCACCTCTACTGGGCCGAGAACAGCAACTGGCCTCCCCCATCACCACCGTCCCGCCCCTTGGTGGAGAATACCCTCGCCACCCTGTCGGTCCTGCTCCTGCTCGCCGCTTTCCACAACATCACCCTCCTCGACATCTCGCTCCCCATCAGACAGCACATCGACTGGCTGGCACTCGGGAGTGCCGATGCCGCAAAAATCCGGGCGGGTGAGTGGTGGCGACTGGTAACAGCCCTTACCCTCCACGCCGACTGGCTGCACCTGCTCAGCAACCTGGCAATCGGCGGCATCTTCACCGTCCAGCTCTGCCGCGAACTCGGCTCGGGCCTTGCCTGGAGCCTTCTCCTTGGTTCCGGCGCCCTCGGCAACCTTGCCAATGCCTGGATTCACCCCCCCAGTCATAGTTCGGTGGGAGCCTCCACGGTGGTTTTCGGCGCCGTCGGTATCCTGGCGGCGCTCACCCTGGTCCGCAACCGGCACCAGCTGCAGAGGCGCTGGCCCCTTCCCGTCGCAGCCGCCCTAGCCCTGCTGGCGCTGCTGGGAACGCAGGGGGAGCGGACCGACCTGGGGGCACACCTGTTCGGCCTGCTCTCCGGCACCGGTCTCGGTCTCGTGACCGAACTCCTGCTCGGCCGATTCGGTCGACCCGGCCGCGGCTTGGATGCGCTGCTGGCGGCTGCAAGTGCCGCGATTGTGGTTATGGCATGGTGGGCTGCTTTGGCAAGCGGCTGAGCATCTTCCCGTCATCGCGGTAGAACGGGCAGGAACGGCGCACCGCAGACACCGCGTTACTGGACGATCCCACAGGCGACCCCCCCCTTGCCCTTGCCCCTGGCTTCGGTATAGAGCTTCTTCGCCCGAGCCACAAGCTTTTCCAGCGTCATGTTCGGCATCAGACACGAAACCACGCCGATATTGTACGAAATGGCATGCTCTTCCCCTCTGTTCACCGAGGCGATCGCATTCTTAATCTTGCTGACGGCATCGTTGGCCGCGCTGATGTTCGTCGAGGGGAGAAACAGGACGAATTCCGCCCCGCCGAGCCGAGCGAACTTGTCGGTCTTTCGCAGTTGAGCGGAGATGGCCGATACCATTGCCGCAAGCAGGGTATCGCCGGCCACGTACCCTTTGGACCTGTTGACCTCCTTGAACCCTTCCAGCCCCAGGTAGACCAGGGAGAACCACTCCTTGCCCCGGTTCATGAGAGCGATGTCGTTCGTCACGTATTCATTAAAGGTGGTCACGTTGAGAATGCCGGTCAGTTGGTCCCTTTTGGCGCTGAAGAGCTGGTGGTCGTACAGCACCCTGATCCTGGAGACGATGACCGAAAACGACAGGTAATAGCCGATGTTGGTCAACATCACCCACAACACGTGATCCCGTGTATAGATGTCGTTGGCATAGAACCAGGCAAAGGCACAGATGATCGAGAACATGAGCGCGTACAGGGTCTCGAAAAACCAGGCCATAATGCTGATGGGAATGAGATAGAACAGGGCCAGAGAGTAGTCGGTGCCAACCCGCACATCTACAATTGACATCACCAGCGTCAGGACAACGGCAATGGCGAGGATGGTCCCCTTCTTCTGCCGTTCCAGGTACCGGAACATCTGGATTACGAAACTCTGCTGCATCATCACGTCATCTCCGGTCAGTCCGGGTCATCAGGAATCTCCCAGGGTAAAATAAAACGTAGCGCCCCCGCCAACAGAGGCCTTTGCCCAGATCCTGCCATGATGACGGTCGATAATCCTCTCCACCGTGGCGAGGCCGATCCCCATGCCGGGGAATTCGTCCTCCCGGTGCAGCCGCTGGAAAGGGACAAAGAGCTTCTCTGCAAAGTCCATGTCGAACCCCGCCCCATTGTCCCGGACGAAAAAGACCCGTTGGCCATGCTGTTCGGTAACACCGAACTCGATCCGCGTCCCGGTCGTCTGGCCGGTATACTTGAGGGCATTGCCGACCAGGTTTTCGATACAGACCTCGATCAATGCAGGATCGGCAACCGCAACGACATCGGGAGCTATAGCCAGTGCAACCTGCCGGTCCGGATGCTCAGCCAGTTTGCAGGCAATCTTCTGCCGCACTATCCCGCTCAGGTCCACCGGCTGCAGCGACAGTTCGACCTTGGACAACCTGCTCAGCATCAGTATTGCATCGACCACCCCCTGCAACTGCCCGCTGGCCACACTGATCCGTTCGGCCAGGAAACGGGCCTCGCCGGCAGAAAGAGTCTCATCGGTCAAGGCTTTGCTGAATCCGATCAGGCGTGCGATCGGTGCTCGCAGTTCGTGCGTCACTGCATAGGAAAAACTGGCCAGTTCCTCGTTGATCCTTCCCAGTTCGAGGGTGCGCTCTGTCACCAGGTGTTCGAGGTTTTCGTTAAGGATCTTGATATCGCGATCCTGCTGCCTGCGCAAGGTTATATCCTGCGACGTCCCGAACAGGATCAGTTCGTCCGGCCTCCCCCCTTCCAGGCACCGGCAGACCTCGTGGACCCAGCGGACCGTGCCGTCCTTCCTGACTATCCTGAATTCGGCCGCATGGGTATCGCAGGGGGCAAGTCGCATCAATCCCTCGCTGATCCGTGCCACATCGTCGGGATAGACGATCTGCAGCCAGCACCCTTTGGCGGCAATCTCCTCCGGGGTATAGCCGGTAATCGTCTCGATGGCCCCCCCCAGCCACACAACACGGTAGGGATCGTTGCCACGGCGGCTGCAGGAATAGACATAATCCGAGGTCAGGGCGGAGAAGAGCCGGTAACGTTCCTCGCTCTCCCGCAGTGACCTCTCCATCTGTTTTCGTTCGGTGATATCGTGCATGATGCAGATGGTCAGTCCGGAACCGGTTGCCGCAAACTCGACAGTCCTCGTGCTGCCGTCCTTCCGGCGGATCACCAGTTCGCGGAGAACCGGGAAACCGGCGGCACGGTCGTCTTCGAAAAGGGCGCGGGCCGCTTCGTGCCCATCGGGAAAGATCCGGTGGTACCATTCGTCCTGGAGACCGATCTCCTGCCGCTCGTAACCGGTAAGCTCCTCTGCGGCCCTGTTCAGATAGACACGCTCCCCATCGATGAATACCGCGGCGATCGGCATGTTCTCGACGATAGTGCGGAGAGTATCGCTCCCCAGTCTGGCAATGTCTGGCACCGGCAGGTCCATCATGACTCCCTGATTCATGGCCGGTAACGGTCATTCGTTATATGGAAATAGTGCGAAAACTGTCGTGTGTCTCGATTTTATCAATAGTTGCCCGTTTGACAAGGCGCGACGGAGGGAAACTTCCCGCCTCACAGCTCCTTCAGCCAGGGATATCCCGCAGCGAAACTGCACAAAAAAACGGCAGATGACCGGCAAAGGGCACCCGCACAATCGTACAATAGCAATAAAGACTTACATATCAGTATAATATGGCTTGGCACACAGCATGCTTTACGAGAAACATCCGCTGAACCCCCTTGGCAACGACGCCAACCATTCCATGAACGGGTTGGCGTTTTTTTATGCGTGCTGCAGCACCGCACCGTCCGGAAAGGTGGAAACCATGGCCAGACCCGATTACTACGACGCCCCCGAATGCGACACCCAGGAAAAGGGCGCCCCCAAATTCTGCAAGAAGTCGGAGCCCGGAGAAGGTACCGAGCGGAGTTGCGCCTACGACGGCGCCCGCGTGGTACTGATGCCGATCACCGACGTCATCCACCTGGTGCATGGCCCAATCGCCTGCGCCGGCAACTCGTGGGACAACCGGGGAGCACGCTCGTCCGGCTCCCAGCTCTACCGCCGGGGCTTCACCACCGAGATGCTGGAAAACGACGTCATCTTCGGCGGCGAGAAAAAGCTCTACAAGGCGATCCTCGACCTGGCGGGCCGCTACCCCGAAGCCAAGGCCATCTTCGTCTATGCCACCTGCGTCACCGCCATGACCGGCGACGACGTGGAGGCGGTCTGCAAGGCAGCTCAAGATGCCCTCAACAAGAATTTTTGTTCAGGCCAAGGCGGCAAGGAGGAAGCGACGCAGGCGTACACGGAAGTACGTCGAGGAGATTCCGACGCAGCCAACGCCGGCCTGGGCAAAAAGGCGCCGTTGAGGATTCCGGTGATCCCGGTCAACACCCCCGGCTTCATCGGCGACAAGAACATCGGCAACCGGCTGGCAGGGGAAATCCTCTTCAAGCACGTGATCGGCACGGCCGAGCCGCCGGAGGTGGGGGAATACCCCATCAACCTGATCGGCGAGTACAACATCGCCGGCGACCTCTGGGGGATGCAGCCGCTCTTCGACCGGCTCGGCATCCAGATCCTCTCCTGCTTTTCCGGCGATGCCCGGTTCGAGGAACTCCGCTACGCCCACCGGGCAAAGCTGAACATCATCATCTGCTCCAAATCGCTCACCAACCTGGCCAAGAAGATGCAAAAGACCTACGGCATGCCCTACCTGGAGGAGTCGTTCTACGGCATGACCGACACGGCCAAGGCGCTCAGGGAGATTGCCAGGGAACTGGACAATGCGGTAAACGGCCTGGAGAAGCGGGTCATGCAGGATCGGGTGGAACAGCTGCTGGCAGAGGAAGAGGCGCTCTGCCGCATCCGGATAGCACCCTTTCGGGCTCGCCTGGAGGGGAAGCGGGCAGTCCTTTTCACCGGCGGGGTGAAGACCTGGTCCATGGTCAATGCCCTGCGGGAGCTGGGGGTGGAGATCCTGGCCGCCGGGACCCAGAATTCGACCCTGGAAGATTTCTACCGGATGAAGGGGCTGATGCACAAGGATGCCACGATCATCGAGGACACCTCCACCGCCGGCCTTTTGGGGGTCATGCGGGAGAAGATGCCGGACCTGATCGTGGCCGGGGGGAAGACCAAGTTCCTGGCGCTGAAGACCAGGACGCCGTTTCTCGATATCAACCACGGCCGGGCCCATCCCTATGCCGGGTACGAGGGGATGGTCACCTTTGCCCGCCAGCTCGACCTGACCGTCAACAACCCGATCTGGCCGGCACTGAACGCCCCTGCCCCCTGGGAGAAGAGCGCAGGGGAACTGGCAGCGGACGTCGCGCTGGCGGCGACCCACGGCGAAACCTTTCTCGGCGAGGATATCTCTGCCTCGCGGGTCAAGGTGTCGACCAAGCAGGCCACGGTCAACCCGCAGAAAAACTCGCCGGCGCTGGGGGCGACCCTTGCCTATCTCGGCATCGACGGGATGCTCGGACTCCTGCACGGCGCCCAGGGCTGCTCCACCTTCATCCGCCTGCAGCTGTCGCGTCACTTCAAGGAGTCCATCGCCCTCAATGCCACTGCCATGAGCGAAGACACCGCCATCTTCGGGGGATGGGATAACCTGAAAAAGGGGATCGGCCGGGTCATCGAGAAGTTTCAGCCCGCCATCGTCGGCGTCATGACCTCCGGCCTGACCGAGACCATGGGGGACGACGTGCGGAGCGCCATCCACCAGTTCCGCGAGGAACACCCCGAATCGGCGTCAGTGCCGGTGGTCTGGGCCTCCACCCCGGATTACTGCGGCTCGCTGCAGGAGGGATATGCCGCGGCAGTGGAAGCGATCGTCGCCACGCTGCCCGAGGGGGGGGAGACGATCCCCGGCCAGGTGAACCTGCTGCCCGGCGCCCATCTCACCCCGGCGGACGTGGAGGAGCTGAAGGAGATCGTCGAATCCTTCGGTCTGACCTGCCTGACCATCCCCGACATCGCCAATGCCCTGGACGGCCATATCGACGTCGAGGTGTCGCCGCTCTCCACCGGCGGGATTCCCGTCGAGGAGATCCGCCGTGCCGGACGGAGCCAAGCCACGCTCTATATCGGCGACTCACTGGCAAAGGCCGGCATCGTGCTGCGGGAAAAATTCGGGATACCGGCCTATGGTTTCTCGTCCGCCACCGGCCTGGCCGAGATAGACCGGCTGATGGCCACCCTTGCCGACCTCAGCGGGCAACCGATCCCGGAAAGGCATCGCCGCTGGCGGAGCCGACTCATGGACGCCATGGTGGACAGCCACTACCAGTTCGGCGCAAAAAAAGTCGCCATTGCCCTGGAATCCGACAACCTCAAGACCCTGACCCGGTTCCTCGCCGGCATGGGGTGCGAGATCCAGGCAGCGCTCTCCGCCACCCGCACCAGGGGGCTGGATGACCTCCCCTGCGCCAATGTCTCTGTCGGCGACCTGGAAGACCTGGAAGAGGCGGCCAAAGGCGTCGACCTGCTGGTGGCGAACAGCAACGGCCGCCAGGCAGCCGGGAAGCTGAAGATCGGCGCCCATCTGCGGGCCGGATTGCCGGTGTTCGACCGTCTCGGCGCCCACCAGAAGATGTGGGTCGGCTACCGCGGCACCATGAACCTGGTCTTCGAGGTGGCGAACCTCTTCCAGGCCAACGCCAAGGAAGCCCAGAAACTGGCGCACAACTGAGGTCCCGCGAGCCCCTACCTCTCTCCCTGGTACAGCCTGAACCGGGAGACCTGCTGTTCAAGCTCTGAGGCAAGGGTATTGACCTGGGCGGAGATATCGGCGGTCTCCCGGCCCATGGTTTGTGCATGCGCCACCACCGTGGCTATCTGCTGCAGGCTGGCGGAAATCTCGCCGGCAGTGGCACTCTCCTGACCGGCAGCAGTGGCAATCTCCGCGATCTGGGCAGCCACCTGCTCCACACTCCGAAGGATCTCCGCCAGCGAGGCGCCCGAGCGCTCCACTGCTTCACTCCCCTGCACTACCTCGTACACCCCCTCCTCCATGGAAGAAACCGCCAGCGCCGTCTCCTGCTGGATCGCCCGGATCATCTCGCCGATCTCTCGGGTGGCCTTGGTGGTCCGTTCGGCCAGCGCCCGCACCTCGTCGGCAACCACGGCAAACCCCCGCCCCTGCTCCCCTGCCCTGGCCGCTTCAATTGCCGCATTGAGCGCCAAAAGGTTGGTCTGATCGGCAATATCCTCGATGGTGGCAATGATGTTGCCGATCTGGTCCGATTTGGCCCCCAGCTTTCCTATAACCGTGGCGGTATCGTTGATCCGGTCGCTGATCTTGCGGATGCTGGTCACCGCCTCCTGGACGATCCCGACCCCGGCGGCCGCCGCCGTCGACGCATTTCCGGAGTTGTGCGCGGCCTGGTCACAATTGCCCGCGATCGTCGCCGAAGTGGCGGAAAATTCCTCAGCTGCTGCCGAGATGGAGAGGGTGCGGCCGGCAACGTCCTCGAGGTGGCCGGAGATGGTTTCCACGTCCCTGAACTGGGTGTTCGAGCCGTCTTTCACCAGCAGCGCCGTCTTCTTGACCGTGGTGACGATGTCGGAAAGACCGGTCTGCAACAGCGCGAGACTGTCGACCAGCGACCGGTCGCAGCCGGCACCGGTTCCGGCAACGTCAACCGACAGGTCACCTTCGGCAAACCGTGACGAGGTCCGGATGCTCATGTCGAGCGAGGCCAGAATGGTGCGAATGACCCGCATGAAGGCCATGAGGATGCCGCCGAGCAGCAGGAAGCCGGCCAGCAGCAGCCCTCCCTGATAGCGGGAGAGCGCCTGCGCCGTCTGCTTTTCGACCTGGCTGTTCTGTGCATTGGTCAGCGTGACGATTTCGTCGATAGCCTTGCGGTGCGCATCGTAGAGCGGCTGCAGCCTCTCTTCCGACACCTTGTGGGCCTGTTCGCGGTTGCCTGCTGCAAGCAGGGGGAAGAACTCCTTCTGCGCCAGGTCATAGAAGGCAACGGCCGGCGTATAGGAATCATCGAGCAGCAGCTTTTTGATGTTCCCTTCGGGCAGGTCCCTAAGCCAGAATTCGTGGCGGCTGTCGTAATCCTTGCGGAGCTGGGAAAGCCGCTCCTGCAGCCCCTTGATCTGGTCCGCATCCTTTGCCCCCAGAGCCTGCAGGGTCACCAGATACGACTCGATGATGTATTCGGGGGGCGGCAGGATATCGGCAATCAGGTCCTTGCCCCGGACGATCTCCTGATAGGCCGGGCCGTTCACCTTGACCTTGGCGGTGATGAACATCCCCAGGCCGATGAAGAGTGAAAAGCAGACAATGATCAACCCGACCATTGCGTAGAGCCTCGTCTTGATCGTTCCGTGCATAGTGCCTCCCTGACCCATGAAAAATGGCAATTACCCATAACCATGTGAACCGACGCAAAAAAGGGGATCGACACGCCGCGCGGCGGTCGACCCCCTTCTTTGGGAATCATTAGTTTTCTTTGCATATCGCCTTATACTTCTGACGACTTTAATAAAAAATTCATATGGAACGATTTCGGCATGGAATTCGGGGGAGCACAGGGGCCGGTGGTGGGGTGAGCGAAATTTTACTTGCCAACTCAAGACCTGAAATATATATTTAAAATATATATTATCGTGGAGGTCCGGGATGAAAACCGCAAAGATTTTTCAAAATGGACAAAGCCAGGCAGTAAGGCTGCCCAAAGAATTTCGCTTCGAAGACAGCGAAGTATTCATTAAGAAAAGCGGCAACGTCGTTCAATTGATCCCCCGGAGCGATTCGTGGGATTCCCTCTTCGACAGCCTCAAGAAATTCTCCCGCGATTTCATGTCCGAGCGCATACAACCTGAACCGGACAAGCGGGAGAGCTTCTGATGAAACTGCTGCTCGACACCAATATCTGCATTTACATCATAAAACAGCAGCCGGTCGCCGTGCTTAAGCGTTTCCTGGAGTACCAGATCGGGGACATTGGCATTTCATCCGTAACGCTCTCGGAATTGCGCTACGGAGTTGCCAAGAGCGCCCATAGAGAGAAAAACGCCAAAGCCCTCGACGAATTCATCATCCCTCTGGAATTGGTTTCATATGATGAAGCAGCGGCTCATGCCTATGGAGATATTCGAGCAATCCTAGAAAAAGCCGGCACGCCAATCGGCTCCATGGATATGTTGATTGCCGCCCACGCCGTATCGCTGGGAATCCCCCTGGTTACCAATAACACCCGTGAATTTCTCCAGGTACCTTCTCTCAAAGTCATTGATTGGACGGTTTAGCTTTTCCTGCTGGCAACGGGCGGGCGGTAACCCGCTCCTTTTCCCGTCTCACCTCTCAAATGGAGAATGAGGATTTGGCCCTTCATCCTCTCCCCCTATTCCTTTGATCTTCTCACATATCAGCTTGACAACGTATCAGCTACCGATACATTATGGCTTATGGCATGGAATGTTGTTTACAGCCGAAAGGCGGTAAAGCTCCGTGAAAAAATCCCGGAGCGGATAAAGGCGGTGCTTAATGCTCTCATTATCGACATTCGCGCCACAGGTCCAGTACGTGGAGACTGGCCAAATTATTCCAAACTTTCCGGAGGATTACACCACTGCCACCTGAAAAAAGGCCAACCAACTTATGTAGCTGTTTGGCGTGTTGAAGACAACGAAGTACATATTGTGGAGATTATTTATGTTGGCACCCACGAAAAAGCACCCTACTGAAAGTATTCGTATTATAGGATCTCCTGAAGTTATAAGCCGGTTGCGTAAATATGCACTCAAGGTCGGTGCCGGTATTATTGAGTCTTCCGATAGTATTCCTGCTCCCGATATTTCACCGGAGTTGGACACCAACCCTGCCGGGGTTTACCTTCGTGGTATCCGTTTGCGTGAAGGCCTCACTCAGGATGCACTGGCTGAATTGACTGGCATTTCTCGGTCAAACATTAGTGCCATGGAACACGGCAAACGGCCCATAGGCAAGGAAACCGCAAAGAAACTGGCAACTGCTTTGAGCTGTGATTATCGCCGCTTTCTTTAGTTTTTTCTTGGTGTTCGCCTTTCTCGCGGTTCCGGACAGGAATTCCGTCCACGCCTTGGGGGATGCCCTTTACATATTTACATTCGACCCATGTCGAACTTCCAAGCACCAAAATATAAATATCTAAATGACGTCCCCATGTCTTCCCCCGGTTTAGCCTTCCCCTGCTGGCAACGGGGCTGAGGCTGTACGGGCCTCACCGATGGTTAGCGGCTGGCTGTTTCTTAGATTCCGCCTTCTCCAGAATGTCAATGACATCTCGATGTTTGCCCTGTTTTGCCAGTTGAAGCGCGGTTTCTCCCCATTTATTCACCTCATTAATATCTGCACCAGCGTCGAGAAGTAATCCGACAACTCGTTTATGTCCGTTCCATGCGGCATGCATAAGTGGAGTTATGTCATCTCCGTCACCAACGTTAACTCCTGCCCCTGCTGCGAGTAATAATGAAACCATTTCTACACGACCAAGACGTGCGGCTTGAGTGAGGAATGTTGGAGAAGCTCGTGTATCTCTTCTTCTATTTGGGTTCGTGTATTTTTTTGCTAAGAGTACCTTCACTGTACGAATGTCATTTTTATCAATAGCTTCATTCATTTTGTCGAAGTAATTAGCGGCGTATGCGATATCTACAACAATTACCATACTGATAATAATCGCCAGTAGGACTCGGGTCATCATTATTCAACCTCTGCTTACGTGATATCAGATTTTTATGTCACATTTTTGCAGCTTTGCAGGCTTGACCCCATTACCTGCAGGCTTGACCCCATTACCTGTGACCCCATTACCTGCTGGCTTGACCCCATTACCCACCATTACCCTTCATGTATTCCCTGTCCCCATGTATTCCCCCTATGCTTGTTCAATAAGCTTCCTCAGCATTCGTTTTGCTTCAGTCGACAAGCTAACACTAAGAAATGGTTCGGCAGCTTCAAGAACAGAAGAAATTTTTGCAAGCCCACTATTAGAGCCATTTTGACAAGATTTCTCTATTTCCGTGAATGCCAATGAAGGCGTTGAAAATGCAAACCTTTGATTGTTTATCGCAAAAAGCCAACGTGAGATGAGTAATTCTTCTAACGCCTTTTCTGCCCAACGTTTTTCACTCATAAGTGCATTGAGCAGCCGAAAGGAAGCTTTCCATAACTCTTGTGGAGCAAGAGCCCCTTTCCTCAATTCTGAAATTGCGCCAGCGGCTTGCTGGTAAAGTGACTCATCTGGTTGTTCTCCATTTAGCACATCCAAAAACTGATTAACTTCATGAACCAAAGCACCAGATTTCGAAAGGTCACTGCGCCACCTCTCAATTGGTAATGCAGTGGCATCTGCGGTGCAAATAACGCTTGCTACAAGTAAATAATGGTAAATCCAATCCCGAGACTCCTGTTTCTCCCAATATTCAATAGGGAGTTTTGGGATATCACCGATTGCCCATTCGTCATTATTTTCATCGTTGAGAGATTTCGAATGTAACAAAGCTTCGTGAATCCCAATAAGCGCGGTGACAAGATTATCAAAATCCTTGTCTTTGAAAACCAATTCAAACGCAACAGTACGGCTATACCCCTCAATTAATTGAGGTCTTTTGCCACTATTCACAAGGGTGGAGCGAGCCTTGATGCCTATATCAAACCCAAGAATCTTCTCAGATGAGGCAAGTAATTCCCAAGCTGCACTTATGTCGATAATCCGATGTTCTTTAATCCCTTCGTGTGGGTCTTGATTGCTGCACATTCCTGGAATCGGTTCTGTAAAGTCAGTTGGGCGCTTCCCAAGTGCATCAAAATGTACCCAGGAAATACTATGGCGAACAGTCGCGTGAAGGTGACGAATACGGATATCATCCGAGAGTGGAATTGTGCCTAGCGAATCAAGTGTATCGGCAAAGAGCAAAAGACTTTTCTCATATTTCATTTGTTTCCATAACGCAAAGGCCGCATCTGCTAGCAATCCAATTCCCATGCTACTTCCAGCACTTAGTAATTTTACTTTATCAGCCCCCAACAGAAATAAACGTTCAGCTTCATCCCAAGCACCTGATTTCGCAACAGATATGCCAGCAACGCGGCAGCAAAAAGCATACTCGACATTTGAAAGGCCAGGCAAGTCAAGTGCTTTGTATGCTACTGGCAAAGCTTCCTTGTCTCGATTTGCGTGGAAGAGCACTTTTGCACGCTGATTTAACAACTTAACATCATCAGGGAATTCGATGTCTGCTGCATCTAAAACATCCAATGCTCTTTCGATTGAGTTGCCATATTCATCATGGATAACTGACATCGCTACGAGGCATGCTTTTGTAAGTTCTGTTTTTTGCCACTCCCGTGATTTTTCTAAAGTGAGGCCGAAGACTCGAATTGCCTTGTTTACGTCAAGATTGCCGTTTTCAACTTCTTTCCACCAAGCTCGACTGATTAATAGAGAAGCAAAATCCATATCTGAATTGCAGGCCATCAAAAGGTGGTCTCGTTTCTGTGCGGGAAGTGCATCCAATGATGTGACAAGTTCGCATAGGTCATCGAGGTCACTTATCCGCACAGCTTGATATGAGAAAAGAAGCTGTGCGGGCTTATTTTCTCCCACGTGAGGGAATTCCTCATGGGCATTTTCGAATGAATTGGATATTTCTTTTAAATTAAGATTCTCCTCCTGAAGATCGATAAAGCGTGAGAGCATCCGGATTACCATAGCTGCCGGAATTTTAACTTCAAGAGTATTGAGTATCATGCCATATGCAAGCCCCTCAGAAAGCTGCTTGAGTTCTGGTGGCTCAACTTCACTAAGTAATTCTTCAATTCGCTCAATTACTGCTATTGCATTATCTAATTTAGGCGCATTAGAAATTAGCTTGTATTGTGCCAAACGAAGCATGAAATCAATTGTTGGATTATCAGGGAATATTTTTTGGCCTTTCTCCAACCCCACCAAAGTAAACCAGCTCATCGCGTCATAGAGATGAAACGTGTTTTTTGTATCAGTAGTAGCTATAGTGTTAGCTAACTTAAACAATACAAACGTATGTTTTCCAAGAAATGCATGAAAAAAAGCCGAACTTACTTCAAACTGATCAATGCTCTTGCGACTGACTATGCTGACAGCGATTGCGCAATGGACATCTTTTATATTTGTGTCAGTCAAAACATCTTTAGCTGCACCAGTGAGCAATGGGGATATGCGGTAACGATTTTCTCCTTCTCGTTCAATCCACGGGCCAATTAGTGCATCAAAAGCTTCTCCAGGCAAAGATACCGGGGGTGGAGTCTCTGCAACTGCTATGGCAGTTTCACGAGTAAATGTGGAATTTATAAGGCTTAATCGATATGCCAAAACGCGGGTATTCTCAGTTGGGAATTCTGTTACCAGCCTGAGTCGTGCTTCAGATCTAACTCTTTCGACATCTTCGGGCGCGGTCAAGTCAGAAAAACCAATTGTCGGCCAACTGCGTGCACTAATATTTCTCACCCTTGCGTGAACCAGTTGGGGGTGTCCACTTGTCGTAAGCCAAATAGCCCGAGCCCATTCTGATGCACGTTTTTTATCACTAAGACCATTTGCATAAACCATTTCAGCTACTTCCGTTTCATTGAAATAGGGAACGGAAGCTTCGCATGCTTCACTTTTCCAAAGTTTAGGTAATAGATGAAGCGGAGGCCTTGATGGTCCTGTGACAATTACCAGCCCATTTGAGTTGGTGGCGGCGAAGATAAGCGTAATGAACTCTCGTTCAAATTGGGTTACTTGGCTGAGATCAAGATCATCTAGAACGAGGAATGGCAATAAGCGGGTTGAATTTATTTCAAAAACTGCACGTTTAAGGATGTCCTTTATTTGCTCTGGCTCTTTGCCACGGAAACCTGCCCAACCCCAATTCTCCCCAACCTGCTGTGAAATAAGCAAGGCAAGATTAGTCTTACCAATCCCACTACTTCCAGATAAGAAAACTATGCGGTGTTCAATAAGTAATTTAACAAGATTTGAGACAACAGTTGTTCTTGAGATGCCGCCATCCACAACAGGGATAGGACTCCCAATTACTGTGGACATATTAAGTAGTCGCAACATTTCTTGAGAATCAATCATCGTTGCAACTTGTTGCAAGCTACTGGTGCTAACCATTGATTCTAGTTTACCACGGGGAATAGTTACTGTGGTAGCTTCATCAAAAATGTCAAGGAAATCTGAAAATCTAAGTTCTTTTGGCCCACTAGTAGACAATAGGTCAGCAGTTTTCTTGAGAAGGTGCGGTAATACCTGGCACGACAAATGAGTATTAATACTAAGTTTAAATCCGTGAATTTTGAGTTTTTCCTCAATTGCATACTGAAGGGCTTCTCTCGGCTTATTTCCCATATCCCACTTAATGCGCCGGATTAAGTGGTCTCGAAGTTCATCCTGAGTCGCATTAGTAATGAACGAATGAATATTTTGAGAAAGTTCCAGCGTGAGTAGGAATGAACGGAGTGGCTCGATATCAACGTGATTTGACTCTGCAGACTGCCAGTAAATTAAGCCTTTTAAGCCTGCTCCAAATGGAGAGCCTTGTTCTTGCCCGGCTTCAGAGGTCGTTAAAAAACGTAGAACTATATCATAATCGGGGTTTCTTTCCTTATTTGTCCAGTAATTGTTGAGAGTGTCAATTACTGCCGCTGATCTTAACGTTATATTACTAGCGACATCCTTTATTTGTGTAGTAACAACTGATTGCCTGTAATGAACATCGAAATCCTCTGCTCCTTCAAGCACCAAAAGTTCACTATCCTTAAGTTTCATCCATGCATAGACGCTTTGATAAATCTGATAGACATATCCACGAATACTGGCTGTTGCATCACGATCTACATCAGTCTTAAAATCAGGTATGGAGCTCACAATTAATACCTCATATCACTAAATCGTCAATTCTTAGTATGCTTGCCAACTCATTATTGAGCAGTTAGCGCAATGTTTATACATTTATAAACAAGCTTATACATACAGAAGCAATGTTATAACTATATCAACCAAACAGGTTTCTATTAGAATAAACCCTTTAATGATATAGTACTTGGCGGGTTCATCAGGTGCGTTTCTAATACTATAAGCTTTCCCAGTTTCGTACTCGCAATGCACCCATATGGTACCAGCCAAACCTGCCGATGTTTGCCCCATCCCCACAGGTCGTCCCCCAACTTACCGAGAAGCACTACACCATTTCCGGTTAATTAGCAACAGGTTTTATGGCATAACTCATCGTATTACAACTCCATATCTGTCAACGCTACAGCTGGTCTCAGTCATATTCCCAGCCTATGACAGAGCCGATTGTGCAGACTCAAACAAACGTGTCTTGCAACCATTATTTGACAGCTCCTCATTAGTGCCCTTCCGGGACTCCGGATGAGACACTACGAGATTCTGCCGCATTATTCAGCTGGTATCAAAGCTGCCCATAAATTCGGCAAAAGTGACCAAACATGCCTCATCAGCTACGGACACGCCTCCTGTTGTGACGCAATTTCAGGCAGTTGCATTTTGGCACACGCCGTGCTTTTACATCGGCATTCGTTTCCGGTTCGGCAAAGGCGCCGCGCATCCATCAGGATGCCGGCGCCTTTTGTGTTGCAGAAAGGGGTTCCCATGAAAGTGGCATTTACCAGTACCAACGGCGAAATGATCGACCAGCACTTTGGCCAGTGCACCAGTTTTCACGTCTGGGAGATCGGCCCGGACGAGGCCGTGCAGCTGCCATCCATAAGCGCCATCACCTCGGCCGAGGACGAGGAGGACCGGATCGCTGCCAGGGCCGCTGCCATTGCCGGCTGCGCCATCGTCTATACCATGCAGATCGGCGGACCGGCGGCAGCCAAGCTGGTTGCCCGGAAGATCCACCCGATGAAAACCAATGCAGAGGTGCCGGTGGCCGACATCGTGAGCAAGCTCCAGGAAGTGCTCCAGGGAAACCCGCCGCCCTGGCTCAAAAAGGCGATGCACAAGGACGAACGGAGATCGTTTCTCGACGATTGAGACCCGGAAGAGGGACTGGCTTAGCCATCCCGACCCCGCACCACCTACAGGAGGTAGTACCAATGGCATACATCACCGGATTGCGCAGAGACAAGACCGAATGGACCCCGGAGTTCATCAAGTCCATCGACGACGAGACCTGCATCGGCTGCGGCCGCTGCTTCAAGGTCTGCGTCCATGACGTGCTGGCATACGAAGAGCTGGATGAGGACGATTCGGCCAAGATGTTCATGAAAGTGGCAAATCCCGGCAACTGCATCGGCTGCCAGGCCTGCGGCAGGACCTGCTCCAAGAAGTGCTTTACGTTCGAACCGGTCGTACTCTAGTCCGGAAAGGGCTCTTTTCCGCCCTGGCGGTGTCAATCCGCGGGATTCCTTGTGCAGCGTAGCGTGGCTCAAGCCTCCGCGCAATCCCTTGGTTTCCTTGCCAGGACGAAAAATTTCTCCTTTCTGATTTGCAAACCAGCAGTGTCTCATCCGGAGTTTTCGATGGACACTCGTTACGAGCAGAACAAGGGGGCATGTGCCCAAGGCCGCACGTCGGCAAGGAGGGAGATTATGCTCATCGCTGTCGCATCCAAGGACGGAAAGGTGGTCAACCAGCATTTCGGCCATGCCGAACGGTTTCTGATCTATGATGTGGACAATGGCAAGGCACGGCTGGTGGATGAGAAGAAAGTGGAGCGCTACTGCTCATACGATCCCGATCATCCGCTGCGCAATCACCTTCTGCAGGCAATCGCAGAAGCACTGACCGGTTGTCGGGCAGTGCTCTGTTCCCAGATTGGCGAGGCACCGCAGAACGCCATGCGGGACCTCGGCATCGAAACCTATGTGACCAGCGGGCCAGTGGAGCCGACTGTGGTGGAACTGGCCAAGCTGCTCTGATGTACGGAGAGAGGTCCGACCTCCTGACAGGGGGTGCGGCACGAGAACCGGCGGTTTTCCTCCTTTCACCCGGTCTTCGTGTCCCCCCCTGCCGATCTCCCGGAACATCGGCATACAACGAGGTATCGCCATGCGTAGCGGCTCCTACAACCTGTGCAACCTTCCCCCCTGGGTGATCGCCTCCCGCCATTTCAACGAAAACCCCCAGCCCCTTGTGATTCAAGGGGTCCGTCAGGCAAACCGCTTCCTATTCACAAAGCTCGACACCATCGCATCTGCCGAGGAGCGGGGCGTCGTCTTCAACGACTACATGTCGGTCAAATTCCAGCTCCACCACTGGCAGGACCAGGCCTCGGACACGGCCCGCAAGAGCCTGAAAAACAGCTATCTCCGCTTTCTGCGCGGCTGGATGATGGATTCCAACTCTATCGAAGGGGCGGTGCTCAAAGGATGGGTGGAGAGCAGGATCGGCATCCCGCCGACCTTTCACAAGATCCGCATTCCGGGCATCCATGCCGAAGAGTACATGGTCTATGCCGTGGACCGCACCAGGGGGAGCGAGCGGACCAGTGCCATCAATTCCCAGCTTGATCTCCTGTTCGAGTATTGCCAGTACGAGCTGGGACGGGCCTTCCCCCAGGCGATCCCCTGCATCAGGCTGTTCCGCGGCACCAACGACGCCAACGACCACGAGGTCATCCAGACCCTGGGCAGGCGGGAGCAGATCGTCCGGCTGAACAACCTGGTCTCCTTCACCTCGGACGAGGAACGGGCCTGGGAATTCGGCGACACGGTCTGGGAGATCATGGCGCCGCTCGCCAAGGTATTCTTTTACAACAAGCTGATCCCCAACAGCATCCTCAAGGGAGAAGGGGAATATCTGGTCATCGGCGGCGAGTACCTGGTGCGGCGGATCATGTGCACCACCTGAGCCGATGCTTCTTCAGGGAAAACGGGATATCACTGCGAGGAAAGCGGGGAGAGTCGCAAAAGCAGCTGGGCCAGGTCGACAAGTTCTGCGGCGACCCGTTTGTCCAGCCGTTTCAGCCAGCGCTGGGGAATGCTCTCCAGGCCGTAGTAGGCCCCGGCCAGACCGCCGATGATGGCTCCGGTGGTGTCAGCGTCCCCTCCCTGGTTGACCGCCCCCACCAGGCATTCCTCGAAGTCGCGGCCACGGAAGAAAAAATGGCAGACGGTCTGGAAGGTGTCCACCACGTAGCCGGTGGCAAGCCCCTTGTAGGGATCGAAGCGGAAGGTGGCAAACTCCTCCAGCATCCGGTCCACCTCGCGGCGGAGCCTCGACTTGGAGGCGCCCAGGAGGGCCAGGTGCAGGAGCCTGCCGTAACAGACGCAGGCAGCATCGGAGAGCGGGTGGTTGTGGGTCAGGTGCGCCTGCTGGATAGTGCAGCTCTGGAGGAGTTCGTCGCTGCCGACGGTGAAGAGGGCCACCGGGGCCATGCGCATCAGCGCGCCATTGCCCGCGTCCCACTGGTTGAACGGGGTTTCCAGATCCCCCTTGAGCATGAAGTTGCGGATGCCACGACGGCAGGTGTCCCCCACATCCACCGGCCTGGTCTTCAGCCAGGCGGCAAACTGCCCGGCAACCCCCGCCAGGTCCCAGCCACCGGCAGCAGCAATGGCCCGGCCGACGCAGAGGGACATCTCGGTATCATCAGTGACCTGGCCCGGCTTGAGGCGGAGCCACCCCCCGCCCACCAGCTCGCGCAGCACGCCATACTTTGCCCTGATCTCGCCGGAGGTCATGAATTCCACCGGCGCGCCCAGGGCATCGCCCAGGGCCACACCCAGCAGGGCAGACCTGGCGCGGGCAGCCACTTCTCCGGGATGGATCGGCAGCGAGGCTCTCATTGCTGCGCAAGGATTTCGGTCATGCTCCCGACCAGGAAATCGTACACCTCTTCGCGGGAGACGAGAAAGCACGGCATGTCGCGGATCATCAGCTCCTCGATGAGATGCAGGGTCCGGCTGTCGTCCCGGCCAAGCGCATCCATGACAGCACCGTACATTGGAATCACCTCGTAGAGGTCATCCCGGTTGAACGGCCGCGGATCGGGCAGGCCGGAAAACTTCGGCCGGTCCCGGTTGACGGTGTCCCTGGGATACTTATAATACAGGTCGGACGGTTTGATCTGGATGCCCATTGCTGGCTCCTTCTCTCCCTGCTTGGCATACTCCCCGCAAGAGGTGGCGCATGCGCGAAACAACAGGAAACATCTGGGATTATCTCGGTCAGGCGGTCATCGTCATCACCACCAACGGCCATGTCTCTCCCAATGGAGACGCCGTGCTCGGCAACGGCTGTGCCCGCCAGGCACGGCAGCGCTTCCCGGGTCTCCCTGCCGAACTGGGGCGCCTGCTGATGCACGGTGGAAACCATGTCCACCGGCTCGGAACGGACATGGCCAGCTTCCCGGTGGAGGAAACCCCCTGGTCGCTGCCGGATCTTCGCCTCATCAGCCGTTCTGCCAATGAGCTGCGCGAGCTCGCCGATCGCGAGGGATGGGAGCTGGTCGTCGTCCCCCGCCCCGGCTGCGGTGGCGGCGGGCTTGCCTGGGATCTGGTGCGCCCGCTCCTGGAACCGTTTTTCGATGATCGCTTCCTGGTCATCACCAACGGCTGATTTCCCGCCGGGTCACTTGCAGCCGCAACCGCCTGAAGAGCAGTAGGTTGTGCACCCCCTGGCAACCTTCATATCCGCGCCGTGAGTCTTGCAGCATTCCAGCGAATCACGGGTCACCAGCCATTCCCCCTCTGCCTCGATCCCGAGCAATGCCTTTTCCTTAAGCAGCATCATCACCCGCAGATGGGTCGTTGACAGCTCCGCAGCCGCCTCCTGCACCGTTACATGCTCAATGCCATCTATTGTCCGCGTCATGGGACACCTCCTCCAGTTGCAACTCTCTGCCACACCTTGATACATGGACCATGCCATCCTGTACAACGGCCATGGGCAAGGCTCCATCCGATTCGCCCCCATTTTTGTCGGGCCTGGTGCATAGGCAATAACCAGTGCTGCCTCGTTCAAGGCAGCAACCAGCCTTCCGGCACACCATCGTTCTCGTATCCAACCGAAATACAAAGGATTTACGCTTTAATGAAGTAATGGCACGGCAAATGCTATCTCCCGTGAAAAGGGACGATACAGCGTTGTATCAAGATGATGCATGGCGGGGAGGAGAGATTCCCCGGCTTCGGAGGATGTGGCAAGGGCGCGGACCAGACGGTCAGGCGCCCTTTTTTGTCCCTGAAAAGGGCTGCAGAGGAAAGGAGTCGATCATGGCAACAACATGCACGGAACGGAAAAATATCCAGGGGCATCCCTGCTTCGGCGGCAATCACCACAAAAACGGCAGGATGCACCTCGCCGTGGCACCGCGCTGCAACATCAAGTGCGGCTACTGCACGCGGCGGCACGACTGTGCCAATGAATCGCGCCCCGGCGTCACCAGCCGCATCCTCACCCCTGCCGAAGCGCTGACCAAGGTGCGCGAGGTCATGGCCAGCGAACTGTTGGGGCCGATGATCAAGGTGATCGGCATTGCCGGACCGGGCGACCCCCTGGCAAACGAGGAGACCTTCGAAACCTTCCGCCTGATCGGGGAGGAATTCCCCCACCTGATCCTCTGCATGAGCACCAACGGGCTGCTGCTGCCGGAAAGCATCGACCGCCTGAACGACCTGGGGCTGCACAGCCTGACCGTGACCGTGAATGCCCTCGATCCGGCCGTCGCGGCCCGCATCTACAATTACGTCAGCTATCGCGGCAAGCGCCTGACCGGCGAGGAAGCGGGCCGCGTCCTGATCGCCAACCAGCTTTCGGGCATCGAAAAGGCTGTCCGCTACGGCATGACCGTCAAGATCAACACGGTCTACATCCCCGGCGTCAACGAACAGCAGGTGCCGCTCGTTGCCCGGAAGATCAGGGAACTGGGCGCCTTTGTCATGAACGTCATGCCGCTCATCCCCCAGGCCGACTTCGCCGGCGTCGTGCCACCGACTCCGGAGGAGTTGGAAAAGGTCCGTACGGCCAACGAGCAGATCATCGGCCAGTTCAAGCACTGCCGCCAGTGCCGGGCCGACGCAGTCGGGCTGATCGGCCAGGACCTCTCCCAGACAACGGCCGGATGCGCCATACCATGATGCGGGTCGAACCGTTCGTTGCCGCGGATATCCCCCCTTTCCTTGCCATGGCAGACCGGGAGGGGTGGATCTGCGCACCGGAAGAGTTCTCCTTCCTCCTCAGGACGTTCCCTGCGGGCTGCTGCACTGTCCGCCGGGACGGCATCCCCCTGGCGTTCATCACCTCCATCCGCTACGGCACGAGCGGCTGGATCGGCAACCTGATCGTCGACCACGGCCTGCGGGGGCAGGGGGTCGGCAGACAGCTGATGGAGGCCGCGCTGGCGGCGCTGCAGCAGGCAGGAACCAAATCCGTCTGGTTGACGGCCTCGCAGCAGGGTGCACCGCTCTATGCCAGGCTCGGCTTTGCCACGGTCGACACGATCCGCCGCTGGCAGGGCATGGGAGCAGTTGCACCGGCACCGGCTGACAAGCTTTCCCAGTCTTCCTACCGCAAGATGGTGAGCATCGACCGCCACGGCTGGGGAGACCGGCGCGCCAGCATTCTCTGCGATTCCCTGGTGGCAGGCGACTGCCGCTCCCTTGACAACGGTTTCATCGTGACCCGGCCTGCTCCCGATGGCATCCAGATCGGCCCCTGGAGCGCCCTGACAGCCGATACCGCAACACGGCTCCTTGATGCCTCGTACAGCCCCGACCCTTCTGCATCGCCGGTGGTGCTCGATCTGCCGGAAGGGAACCGCCACGCAACCGACCTGCTCGGCCGGTCCGGTTTTTCAACCATCGGCAGCACCCTCCTCATGTGCCGCGGCACACTCCCACCGTTTCACCCGGAAACCATCTACGCCCTTGCCAGCATGGGGAGCATGGGCTGACCGCCAGCCGGTTCCCCTCATTTTTCGACTGGACTTCCCTTCAGGCTGTGAGAAAATATCACCCTACCCAAAGCTGATTCGACGATTCCACGGCAGGAGACGGCCATGACCAGAGACGCTCACGACCAGTGGCTCCATGCAACCATCATCCGGCACTGCCCCGATGCGATTCTCTATACGGACCGGGAGGGGATCATCCGCCTCTGGAACGAGGGGGCAGAACGAATCTTCCGCATCCCCTCCGACGAGGCGCTGGGGAAGCCGCTGGACCTGATCATCCCCGAGAACCTGCGCAAACGGCACTGGGATGGCTATCGCCAGGTGATGGAGAGCGGGGTCACCCGCTATCAGACCGGGCTGCTGTCCGTTCCCGCCCTGCGCGGCGACGGGGTCCGCATCTCCACGGAATTTTCCATCCTGATGGTCCGTGACGACGCAGGGACCCCGGTCGGCTGCGCGGCTGTCCTGCGCGACGTTTCCGATCGCTGGAAACGGGAGCAGGACCTGAAGAACCGCCTGATTGCCATGGAGACAGCCCGTTACGGCGACAGCGGGGACTGACCGGGCTTTCACACTCACCATCCGAAAGGCCACTGCAGATGCCGAAAACCCTTACCCCGGCCGAGGAACTCCTTCTTGGCGCAAACACCCTCCGGATGCTGGCGGTCGATGCCGTCGAGCAGGCGGCATCGGGCCACCCCGGCCTTCCTATGGGAGCCGCCGATTACGCCTTCCTCCTCTGGCACCACTTTCTGCGGTTCGATCCGGCAGACCCCTCCTGGGCCGATCGCGACCGGTTCATCCTCTCTGCCGGGCACGGCTCCATGCTTCTCTATGGCCTGCTGCACCTGTTCGGCTTCGACCTGCCGCTCTCTGAGCTGCAGCGTTTCCGCCAGTGGGGGAGCAGGACGCCGGGGCATCCGGAGTACGGCCACACCCCAGGGGTGGAGATGACGACCGGGCCGCTCGGCCAGGGCTTTGCTGCCGGTGTCGGCATGGCGCTGGCATCCAGGATGGCAGCGGCCCGCTTTGCGGACGACCAGTTCTCCCCCATCAGCCACCGGGTCTATGCCATTGTCAGCGACGGCGACCTGATGGAAGGGGTCAGCTATGAGGCCGCCTCGCTGGCTGGCCATCTCCGTCTGGGGAACCTCATCTATCTCTACGACGACAACTGCATCACCATCGAGGGTGCAACCGACCTGGCCTTTTCCGAGGATGTGGAAAAGCGGTTCGTCGCCTGCGGCTGGCAGGTGCAGCGGGTCGACGGCCACGCACCGGACGAGGTGGCGGCAGCGCTTACAAGTGCCCGGAAAGAGACGCAACGCCCCTCCCTGATCATGGCCCGGACCCGCATCGCCAAGGGGAGTCCAGGCAAGGAAGGGTCCGCCGCTGCCCATGGCAGCCCGCTGGGATCCGCCGAGGCGGCAGCGACCCGCCGGGCGCTCGACTGGCCCGAAGAGCCCTTTCATGTCCCGGCAGAGGTCCGTGCACTCTGCCGCACGCGGGTCGAGGAGCTGACTGCCCAATCCGCATCATGGCGGGAATCATTCGCCCGCTGGCAGGAGCGTAACCCCGACCGAGCCCGTCTCTGGGACCGGATGTGGCAGAAGGAGCTTCCCGAGGGGCTCATCCCCACCCTGCTGGAGGCGGCAGGGACGAACGACGGCGCCACCCGCTCCCTCTCCGGTGCTGTCCTGCAGGCGGCAGCGGCGGCGATTCCCTCCTTGGCGGGGGGATCGGCAGACCTTGCCCCGTCGACCAACAGCTGGATCAAGGAGAGCGACGCCATCGCTGCCGGTTCGTTCCTCGGCCGCAACCTCCATTTCGGCATCCGCGAGCATGCCATGGCCGCCATCCAGAACGGCATGGCCCTGTACGGCTGCTTCATCCCCTTCGGCGCCACCTTTCTCGTCTTTTCCGACTACTGCCGGCCTGCAGTAAGGCTGGCGGCCCTGATGAAACTGCAGACGATCTATCTCTTCACCCACGATTCGATCTTCGTAGGGGAGGATGGCCCGACCCACCAGCCGGTGGAACACCTGTCAGCGCTCCGGATGATCCCCAACCTGCAGGTGATCCGCCCGGCCGACGGCGTCGAAACCGCACTGGCCTGGGTCGCCGCACTGATGCGCCGGCATGGCCCCACGGCCCTGATCCTTTCACGGCAGAAACTCCCCCGCATCCAGCGTAATGCAGGTTCCTGCACCGATCTGCAACCCCTGGCCGGTTCGGTCGTGTTCGACCCTCCCGGCAACAGCCTCAGGGCGATCCTTCTGGCCAGCGGCTCCGAGGTCCATCTGGCAATCGGCGCAGCGCAGTTGCTGCAGGCAGACGGTGTGCAGACCCGCGTCATCTCCGTCCCCTGCCTGGAACAGCTGCTGGCGCTGCCGTCTGAGGACCGCGAGCGGCTGATCCCGCCCGGCATCCCGCGCATAGCCATCGAGGCGGGTCGCGGCGCCCTCTGGCACCAGGCTCTTTCTCACGACGACCTGTTCATCGGCATCGAGACCTTCGGCGCATCGGCCCCGGAAGAGGCGATCGCGCAGCAGTTCGGCTTTACCCCGCAGCAGGTCGCTGCCAGGATTCGTATCTTTTTACATCTGTGAGGTACTCTGTGGAAACCGCTGACATTCTCAAAAAATCGCTGCTCTTCTCCGGCCTGAACGATGGAAACCTGGGAGAGGTGGCGGAAATCGCCACCAGGCGCAGCATTGCCAAGGGAGAGACCCTCTTCAGCGAGGGTGAGCCGGCCAATGGCTTTTATCTCCTGGCATCGGGAGGGATGAAGCTCTGCAAAATATCCCCGGACGGCAGGGAGAAAGTACTCCATTTCGTGCACCCCGGCGAAACCTTTGCCGAAGCTGCATTCTTCGGCGACGGGCGGTATCCGGCCGAGGCACGCGCCATCGACAAGGGAGAGGCGCTCTTCTTCCCCCGCGAGGCATTCATGGGGCTTTTAGAGCGCAATCCGCAGTTCTCGCTGAACCTCATCGTCTCCCTGTCGCTGCTCCTGCGCCGGTTTGCGCGCCAGATCGAGGAGCTCTCCTTTGCCGAGGTCCCGGCCCGCCTGGCCGCCTACCTCTGCGAGCTGATCGAGCGCAAATCTACGACCTTCCAGGGGAAGACCTACCTGGAACTGGAGATGAAAAAGGGGGAACTGGCCTCACGGCTGGGAACGGTCAGCGAAACCCTCTCGCGTACGCTCCGCAAGCTGAGGGAAGAGGGAATCATCGAGGTAGAGGGGAGCAGGGTGATCATTTACGACCTGAAGCGGCTGAGAGAGCTGGCGGAAAGATAGAAGGGCGGGAATGAAAAAAGCCGGGACAGATGCCCGGCTTTTGATTTTAGCGGTTTATCAATGGGGAAATCTGACCGGCTGGGCTAGACGGCAGCCTGGCAGAGTCCGTGCGGCACCTGGCAGTCGCTGCTGGCACTGCTTTCGCCGCCGTTCAGGGTGCTTTCCAGGGAGTCGATGGAGATCTTGCCAAACTTGAGCCCTATCCCCTCTTCGGTCACCCGCACGACCCGTCCATCCAGCCCCAGGGAGAGATTTCCCTTATTTCCCTTGAATGAGAGGGAGATATTCACCGTCTCGTTCAGGGGAATCTTCTGATCCGTCTTGACGAACAGCCCTTTGAGGCTGAGGTTTTCCACCGTCCCGACAAAGGACACATCGCCGTGACTGACCAGAACCTGTGCGTTAAACGACATTCTTCTGAACTTCCTGTTGTCCAAGGGCGTGTCTCCTCCTTTCCCAGGTTCGATTTATAGCTTTCTATCGTCGTCGTGGGGAATATCTTGAGGAAATTAATCCGGTCATCCGGAAAAACAGCCGACGACATGCGCGAGCCGCTCCGGCTGCCTCTCCTTATAGCAGATCAGCCACAACCTTAGCAAGCCAAACAGTTTATTCTTCTACCTTTGCAGTCCGTGCCGGGCTGGTTCGCTTATCGACCACATAGCAGCTGCTCTCGGACTTCTTGGCAAAGGCCTTGAGTTCGGCGGCAACCTCGGCAACCTTGCCGTAATGACGGATATTGGGGTTATTGCCATGGACAATGCCAATGGCAAGCCCGAGCAGCGGGATCTGTTCCTTCTGCCCCCGCCGGTTGTAACCGATATAGTAGCCGCAGGTCTTTTCCTGTTCGCCGAAGAGGTCGGCAATGATGGCGGTAAAATTGCGGATGATCTCCTGACTCACCTGCTCTGCCCGCTCGATCGGAACGATGAAAACAAAATCGTCGCCGCCGATATGCCCCGTGAATCCCCCCCCCGACTCCTTGACCGAATTGAATATGATCCTGGCCAGCATGCGCAAAACCTCGTCGCCGTGGGAAAAACCATAGACATCGTTATAAGGTTTGAAGTGATTGATATCCACGTGGCAGATGGCCATCGGCTTGCCGATAACCCGTTCGACGGCATGCTGGATGGAGGTGTTGCCCGGCAGGCGGGTCAGCGCATTGTTGTCGAACACACGTCGAATCCGCTGCACGGACAGATCAATGCGGGTGAAGAGTTCGGGATAACTCACCGGCAGGAAGATAAAATCGTCGAGAGGCGTCTCTGTCCAGTCGAAACTGCGGGCCATGGACTCGCTCATGAGACCGATGATCGGGACGACACTGAAGTAGCTGTCCCTCTTAAGCTCCCGGATTATGGAAAAGGTAACCTCGTCACCCGCTGAAATATCCAGGATGAAAAGGTCAGGAGGGTCGTTATAGGCAAACCCGATGAGATTGCAGAATCCTTCAAGGGTGAATACCTGGTGCCCTTTGCTCTGCAGGCGGATCTCCATCTGCGATGCCAGCGACGGCGTACCGGCGATCAGGTAGATCCTAAGTCCGGGTTTCATTGCCTTCCTGTAGCTCCATGCTGAAGTTTTTCGCGTCGATCAGCCGGTCCTCGATCTCCTCGACGAGCTCCGCCAGGAACTGTTCGTTCAGATTGAGACGCTGCCAGGCCAAAGGCTGAATCTGGGGAACCAGGTCATCACCGCTGAAGCCGAAGCCGCTCGCCTTGACCAGGACATCGGCGAGATGGACCACGGCAGTCTTCACCTGATGATTCTTTGCCTTGCTCACATCGTGATGGTACATGATCGGTTCGACCAGTTTCTCGGGCAGATACCACGAGTTGGCAAGCCACCCCCCCACATCCGAATGGTCGATGCCCAGAAGTTCCAGTTCAGCCTTGTTGTAGTAGATATCCCGCTCCTCCACAAGCTTGAGAAGCTGGTCGTAGTCATCCTGAAATTTGAGCTTGATGATCACCTTGCCGATATCGTGGAGCAGCCCTGCAGTGGAGATCTCCTCGGTCTCGGCCAGCTTCAGTCGGCAGGCAATGACATTGGCCGCCACGCCGGTCCCCAGGGAGTGCTCCCAGAGCCCCATGATGTTCTGTTCCATGATCTCGAAGATGGAGGTGCTGAGGGCGAGACACTTTACCACGTCGATACCGAGCAGGATCATGGCATTGGAAATGGTGGAGACCCGGTAGAAACCGTATGAAGGGGAGTTGACCAGCCTGAGGACCCGGGCGGACAGCACCTGGTCGGAAGAGACCAGCCGGGCCATCTCCTGAATGGACGATTTGCTGTTCTGTGCCAGGGCATTGAGCTTGGTGATTATGCCGGGCAGGATCGGCAGGGATCTGGTGTCCTTGATGATGCTGAGGATTTCCTGGCGCTTGTCTCCCATCAGTCAGCACCATCCATCGAGCGGATCAACTGCGCTTTGTAGATTTCCTTCAGACGGTTCATCAACGGCTCGTGATCGACTTTCCTGAATCGCTTTTCCAGTAGTTCCAGTAGCTCCGGAAGGGTCTTGTCCCCTTCCAGCCAGACCGGATGCCCTTCCACGGTCACCTTCTGAACCCCCATCGACTTCAGCCGCTCAATGAGGGATTCGTTCAATACTACCCCCTTGCCGCAGACCGGCGGCCCCGACTGACTGTCGGGACGGCGCACATCACGCGCCAGCACCATTTCGGGAGCAGCAAGCAAGATTGGAATGTTCTGCATGGGAGAGCCTCTCTGATTAATCGTATCGGATATCCAACCCGACCTCTTGAGCGGTAGACAGCTCATTATCAATAATTAATAACAGGTATTGCCGATTCGGCAACCTCTCAACGGGCTTTGCCGCACATGGGGTATTCACTGCCGCACATGAGGCTTTCGCATCATCGACCTCCGACACCCCCCAGGCCGTAACCCCTTGCGCCACCAGACTTGACAACTTCACGGCAATTTGGCATACGTTATGCGTTGTAGTTGGAAAATCTCATTCAGTAAGGAGTCTCCATGAAAAAGATGATCACCACCGTAGTTGCCGCCCTGGTAGCTGTTTCCTTCGCCGGTATCGTAAGCGCCTCTGAGCCCGCTGCAGCTCCGGCTGCTCTCCCGCCGGGACACCCGCCGATCATGAAGGAAGAAAAGGCTGTTGCCAAGAAAGTGAAAAAGGCCAAGAAAGTCAAGAAGGCCAAGAAAGAAATGAAAAAAGAAGTAGCACCGGCTGCTGCTCCGGAAGCTCCTGCTGCAAAGTAATCCTTTCCCTCCAGGGGATGAAAAAGGCCGCATCGGAATCGATGCGGCCTTTTTTTCATTCTTGTCACCGGACACCGGTCGGCCGGTTACGGGGGGCAGGAAGCGCACATCGACCTGAAGAGCGAGGTACTGAGATAACGGTCCCCCCGGTCGGGGAGAATCGTGACGATGGTGCCGCTCTCCATCTCCTGGGCCATGGACAGGGCTCCCGCCACGGCCGCACCGCTGGACATCCCGACAAAAAGCCCTTCGTGAGTAGCCAGTTCGCGGGCAAAGGCAAACGCCTCCTCGTCGAGAACAGTGATCTTCCGATCCAGCGCCTCCTCGTGATAAATCGCGGGAACGATCGCCTCTTTCATGTTCTTGAGCCCTTGGACCTTGTGACCGAGGGTTGGCTCGACTCCGACGATCCTGACGCCCGGTTTCTGCTCGTGGAGGTAGGCGCCCACCCCCATCAGGGTCCCGCCCGTCCCCATTCCGGCCACGAAGACATCGACCTCCCCATTTGCCTGCCGGAGGATCTCGGGACCGGTGGTCTCGTAATGGGCCAGGACGTTGTTGCGGTTGGCATACTGGTTGGGCATGTAGTAGCGCTCGGGATCGTTCTCCAGAATGCGATGTGCCATCCGGATGGCGCCGTCAGTCGCTTCGTCGTGGGGAGAGAGAACCACTTCGGCGCCAAAGGCCTCCAGGACGCTACGGCGCTCCAGGCTGACACATGCCGGCATGACCAGCTTCACCCGGTATCCCTTGGCAGCACCGAGCATGGCCAAGGCAATGCCGGTATTCCCGGAAGTCGGTTCGAGGATGGTCTTGCCCGGTACCAGTTCGCCGCTCTCCTCAGCCTTTGTCAGCATGTAGAGCGCCGGGCGGTCCTTGATGGAGCCACCGGGGTTGTTCCCCTCCAGCTTGGCCAGGATCCTGACCCGGGGGTTGCAGTTGATCGAAGTCAGCTCGATGAGCGGGGTGTTGCCGATGTTGCTGATCAGTTGAAACGGATTACGTGCCATGCAGGAATCCCCCTGCCAGAAGGTAATGACGGATAGCGGCCAGCAGCAGCGGGCTCGGAATCCGCATCATGGTACATAATCTGTCGCAGAAACACAACGGTAACTATGCCCTCCCGGTCTTCACCCCACTCGCCCAGTAGACCGAAACGCCCGTATCAGTCCGTATAGAGCGCCTTCTCCCATAAGAGCAGGCCGGTATCTCCGGCATCGATGCCCCGACGCGGTGCCTCGCCACGGAACGGAACCATCACAAACTCGACGGCGAAGACGGTGCATCCTTCCAGGCAGTGCCCCCCCATGACCCGGCCGTCGCTCCCCGCCACCGCCAGATGCAGATGCACTGTCGGCTTGTCGTCGCGCAGAGAAATGGTGCCGCAGCCGGAGACAATCTCGTGGGGAGCATCGAAATCCAGCTCTTGGTAGGCCCGGATCTTCTGGTCGAAGAACGACAACCGCGCCCGGGAAAGAGAACCGATCACCTGCACCGTACCGGCCTGGATATCCTGTGCGGCGGCACACCTGTTCAGTTCCCGGAGCAGATCCCCGCGAAACGGCAATTTCCCCATGATCATGATCGCACCCCCTCTGTGCCCTTCGGTATCAGCTCAATGATACTCCCTCCCGGCGCTGATGCAACAAACGAGAGGGAAGCTGTCGCCTCCCTCTCGTTTGCTGCCCGTCATGCCGTTTCCAGGGCTATTCGACCGTTATCTTCCTGGTATGCCCTTCCTCGCGCGGAATCCTGATTTCCAGGATGCCATCCCTGAAAGTGGCAGTAGCGTTCTCGCTCCTGATCCCTTCCGGCAGAAGGAGCGTCCGATTGAACGATCCGTACGACCGTTCGAGTCGATAATAGTCTTTCCGCTCGACCATCTCCTCGTTCTTTTTCTCTCCGGTGATGATCAGCCGATTCTCTTCCAGCCTGACATCGATATCCTCACGTCTCATGCCGGGCATTTCCGCCTTCACCACCACTTCGTGCCCCTCTTCGAAGATATCCACCGATGGCAACACCTCGCCCACCATATTCAGGTCATGAAACAGTCGGCTGAACGGCCGCATCCCGAAGTCGAACAGGAACGGTCGATGCAGCGACTCCTCCATCCACCGCTCCATGTCATCAAACGTCGACATCAAGCTACGTGGATGCCGGGCTGGCAGCGTCCCTTCTCTCGTTGGCGTATCGGTTTTCACCTCGTGTTTTTCCACTCCCCGACCAGGAGAGGATTTCACTTCCACATGGCCTCCCTGTCGTCTCATAGCTCAACACCTCCTTTTTACTGCTTTTTTTACGATTTCATTATAGCAAAATGAAAATTGTTGTCAATATCGTCGACTGCCGCTGCAACCGCGGGGAGAAAGGCTCAACCGCTAACTTGGAAGGTCAAACCGGCGGTAAAAGAGGGTGTTCGGGAGTTCATCGTTGCAAATCACCTATTACCCGTTAAAATGGTACATTGCTTAACGTGCCCTTCTGCTCTGCAAAACCTCGCATCCAAAGGACACCGGATATGACCCTTAGTTTCGGCTCACGGGTTATCAAAACCCTGTTGAGTACCAGTATTGTCTTGAGCCTCTGCGGTTTCGTCGGGACCGGCCGCATGGCCGGCACTTTCGCAATCCCCGATACCCACCCGCTGGTTGCCGCCATCCGCGCCATCTTCGCGCTCAATATCGTGTTCACCCTGATCGCCCTCTGGCTCTACACCAAACGCAAGCTCCTGACCCGGGTTACCAGCATTGCCGATGCCCTGGAGCGGGGTGCGGATGGCGACCTCACCCCCCGCGTCCCGACTGAGGCGGACGAGATCGGACAGTTGGGGAGCAACCTCAACACCATGCTCAGCAAGCTGGGGGAATTTGCCGTGCGGGTCAATGCCTCGCTCACCGAGCTCCGCAACATCTCCCTCAATACCACCGGAGCAGCCAACCAGCTGGTGAGCGCCGCAGAAACCCAGTCGGCAGCCGTCAAGGAGACCGGCACAGCCATCACCGGGATCAGTGCATCCATCGAGAGCCTCTCCCACGAGATCGACACCCTTGCCCAGTCCGCCGTTCAGAATGCCGGCGCCATCAGCACCATGTCCATGAGCATCGACGCCGTGGGAAAGAACGTCGATGTCCAGGCAAGGGCCATCGACGAGGTCAGCACCTCCATCGTCCAGGTCGCCGCAGCGGTAAAGCAGATCGCCAGCAGCGTCAACAGCCTCATGGGTGCGGCCACCGCCACCGCGACGTCCGTGGCTGAAATGGATGCCTCGATCAAACAGGTAGAAAAGAATGCCCAGGGTGCCACCGGCATCACCGAAGCGGTGCGCGGCGATGCCCTGGTCGGGCAGCAGACCGTTGCCGCCACCATCCTGGGGATCGGCGAGATCCGGAACTCCACCCAGCTCACCTTCGATGCCATCGGCAGTCTCTCCCGCCGCGTCAAGGCAATCGGCAACATCCTCCTGGTCATCGACGAACTGGCCGAGCAGACCAACCTGCTGGCCCTCAACTCGGCCATCATTGCCGCCCAGGCAGGGGAGCACGGCAAAGGATTCGCCGTGGTCGCCGACCAGATCAAGGGGCTGGCCACGCGTACCCGCAACTCCACCCAGGAGATTTCCGACCTGATCACCGGTATCCAGAAAGAGAATGAGCAGGCGGTCAACGCTATCAAAATCACGGAAAAACGGGTGGAAGACGGGGTGCTCCTCTCCCAGAAATCGGGCGAAGCCCTGCAGAAGATCGTCGGCGGCATGGAGGTGGCCCTCCAGCAGGTGCACGACATTGCCCGGACCACCGTGGAGCAGGCCAAGGGAAGCCAGCAGATCCGCAAGGCCATGGAACTCATGTCGGACATGGTGGCGCAGATCGCCAAGTCAACCCGCGAACAGGGCGCAACCAGCGAGCTGATCATATCCGCCGTCGACAAGATGAAAGACCTGACCGACAGCGTCAGGTCATCCAGCCAGGAACAGCGCTCCCTCGGGGTAGAGATCGCGGACTCCACCAGGAACATGAGCGATATCATCAAGCGGATCGAGTTGTTGCGCAACGATCAGGCACAACGGAGCGCGCGGATAAGCAAGGCGGTACATGAGATGGACAGCGCCACCAATGCCGACCTGGCGGTGGTCAGAATCATGGAGGAGGGGGTAGAGATCCTCTCCCGGCAAATCGAGCTGCTGCAGGCGGAAATGGCCAAGCTCAAGGTGCACCAATAGCGCGGTATCGACTGGCGCCCCGTCATGCCGCGCGCCATATCCACTCAAAGGCAAGGACCTACGATGAACCAGATCTGTGCATGGTGTGGCGTTAAGCTAAACCCCTTTGATGAACAGAGCCCCCGCAACATGCTGTCCCATGGCATCTGCTCAGCCTGTGCAAACAGCGAAATGATGAAGATCCCCCTGAAGCTGCGTGATTTTCTCGACGAGATCGAGGCGCCGATCATCATTGTCGATGGGCAGGGGATCGTTACCGTCGCCAACCGGAATGCCAAGATCATGCTCCACAAGCAACTGGCCGAGATCGAAGGCCGCCTGGGGGGAGACGTCTTCGAATGCGCCTATTCACGACTCCCCGAAGGGTGCGGCAACACCGTTCACTGCTCCGGCTGCACCATCCGCCGCACCGTCATGGAGACCCATGCCACCGGCGAGGGGGTCATCAGGAGACCCGCCACCCTGAAGCAGCAGACCAACTGCACGCCCACAGACATCCATTTCCACGTCACCACGGAAAAATTCAACGACTACGTGGTGCTCCGGATAGACCCGTAACGAACCGACAGGCCAACAGAGCCCCCCTGCCGCACGGCACCGATACATGCCCCGCCGCTACAATCCGGACTCACCTGCCGACCGCTACAGGTCGAGATCAACCCAGACGCAGTGATGGTCGGACGCCTGCTCCCGCGCATTGGTCACGGTCGCAAACGGCTTCCATTTGGATGACCGGTAGCCGCGCCGCTCGACCCCCACGGCCCGGACCTTCCCCTGCAGCACCTTCGACAGCAGCAGATAGTCGAGCTTCTTCGCTTTGGCCCCGGACTGGTACGTGCCAGGGAATCTGCTCTTTTCCGGGTAGGCATCCAGCGCCATGGCGTCCTTCAGCTGCGGATGGCCGAGCAAGGCGGCGAGGTTCCCCTTTTCCGGCGCTTCGTTCAGGTCCCCGGCGACAATCACGTGAGGAGTGATTGTCAGGGCAGCATCCACGAGCCTTGCCACCTCTGCCGCCTGTTCCTTTCGCCGTTTGCCATAGCGGTCCGAGCCCTGGCTGGTGAAATGATTCGCCAGGATGACCAGCGGCGCCCGGCCGGGCAGCGTGCAGACGAACTGGGCGCAGTCCCGCGAGAAGAGCGGGTTGCCCGCGGCATTGCGCAGCTCCACGTGGGTCTTCATCGACTCGACCGGGAGCCGCGACAAAAGCCCCACATCGATCCCCCGGCTGTCGTTGCCGTCCATCAGCAGCACATGGCGGAACGGCTCCCTGCCCCGCTCCTGCAGCTTCGGGACCAGCAGGTCGTCGTTAAAACGCTGCAGCGTCACCCGGTCCTCAACCTCCACCAACACCTGGATGTCCGCCGCAACCTCGGCAAGCACCAGGGCGGTATTGTCGATGGCCCGGTCGTCTATGGTTTCCCGCACCAGTTCGCCCCAGCCGAGGAAATCGCCCGCCCCTTTGGCGAGCCAGGTCCGCGTTCCGCTCTCGCTTCGGCGCCAGAGCTGCCCGCGGATCTCGCGCAGGATGATCTGCTCATGGTCGGCAGCGTGGTCGGTAAGCGCGTATGTATCGTCAAGCGCCTCGATCTCCCGCTTGATCTTGTCGGTGTAGACGGTCTGGCGCAGCAGGGTGTTGAGCCGGTGAAAATCGTTGAGCACTGGCAACCCCGTGGCATTGTCAGGGTAGTTCATCGAAACCGGCCGGCTGAACAGGTTTTCAAGATTGAAGGTTGCTACGCGCATGGCATCTCCCTCCCTTCCCGTTGGCGCAGACAGGTCTTACCTGTCATCAGTCTGCGGCAGCACCGTTCTCCGTGCAGACGCGGTCATGGCAACTGCCGTCATCGGCCCGGCCTGGCGCCGGCCGTAGCATCCATGCTACAATGAAGATGAGAGGAAGTGATGCGCCATGACGTACCTGATCGTTTCATTGATTGTCATCATCGCCCTCAGCTGGGGCTATGGGGTGCGCCCCCACCACCCCGACGAACGGCCGCTCCATCTCCAGCGGGGAAGCGACCGGCACTGGCCGCACCATCACCGTCACGCCTGACCGGGACGGCAGCTACGGCAAGCCGGAGCAGATACCGATGCACAAGGCCGCTCAGAGATGAACGGCCTTGTGTCGCATATCATCCCTCGATCGGTTCGAACAGCTCCTTACCGACGCCGCAAACCGGGCAGACCCAGTCAGCCGGCAGATCGGCAAACGGTGTGCCGGGGGCGATCCCGTTGTCGGGGTCTCCTGCTGCCGGGTCATAGGTGTAGCCGCAGATGGTGCAGAGATAGCTTTGCATAGATGAACCTCCCTCTCTTCAGTCTGAATTCCCTCGTCACAAGTGTACAAAGAACCGGCCGGATTGCCACCATCAACCCGCAGCCGGGAAGAATGCCGCAGCATGATCGGCACCGGCCGCCGTGGCAACTGTTCCCTGCAGGCGATGGGCAACGATATCCGCCACCGTCACCAGCGGGATGCCGTGCTGCTCGCCGAAGCGGACGATCTCGGCCAGGCGCGACATGGTGCCGTCCGGGTTGGTCAGCTCGCAGAGCACCCCATAGGGGCGCAGGCCCGCAAGCCGCATCAGGTCGACGGTCGCCTCGGTATGCCCCTGGCGTTCCAGCACCCCACCCGGCCGGGCGCGGAGCGGAAAGATGTGGCCGGGGCGGTTGAGGTCGCCGGGCTGCGCATCGTCGGCAATGGCGGCCTTCACCGTGGCAACCCGGTCGGCAGCCGACACGCCGGTGGTAACCCCCTGTGCCGCCTCGATGGAGACGGTAAAGGCGGTCTGGTAGCGGCTGGTGTTGCTCACCACCATCATCGGCAGCTCCAGGGCCCGGACCTTCTCGTCGGGCAGGCAGAGGCAGACGATGCCGCTGCATTCGCGGATCAGCATGGCCATCTGCTCAGGGGTCAACGATTCGGCGGCAAAGATGAGGTCCCCCTCGTTTTCGCGCTCCTCGTCGTCCACCACCAGCACGCCTCTGCCGCTACGCAGGGCTGCCAGCGCCAGGGTCATGCGTTCCGTAGGACTGTGGGTGTTGTGTGCGGGGATCTGATTCATGGTGCTACCTCCAAAGGATGGGATGGCTTACCGGAATCAGGGCGAAAGAGAAGGGAATGCCGACACGCGGAGACAGGCATGCCAAAGGAATGACCAACGGCAGGGTTGTGACTGCCATCCTCTCTCATCCGGACTGTAACCGTCGGCTCTGGCATCGCACCAGATCTGCTGACCTCCCTCCGCATCGGAGGAAGCGCTCGCGGGCTCCCCAGGAAACCTGGGATACCGCCGGTGGGGACTTGCACCCCGCCCTGAGAATAAGCGGTTTCATGCTAGTGCATCGGCGACCGGCTGTCAATCCCTTTGCCCCCTTTTCCCTGCGCCTTTTCTCCCCCTATTGCCGGTTCCTTGATCTGGGTCAAAGGCAATTTCGCGATCGATGCTAGTCTGAAGTCATTGCCAACGCACAGGCAAACTGACTGCCGGCAACCAACAGGCCCGGTCACGAGGGAGGACAGATGCGGTTCCCCACATCCCCGAAGAGCAGAATAGCCCTTTTCTCCTCTGGCATTGCCGGTCTTGGCATCCTGGCCTTCCTGCTGGTCGGCCCGCCCCAACTCCTGGCCAGATCGGAATCCCCGGCTTTTTGCGCCAGCTGCCACGTCATGGAAGAGCAGCACACCGCCTGGAGCCATGCCGGCGCCCACCGGCGCATCCGCTGCGTAGACTGTCACCTCCCCAATGGCAATCACCTGCTGCACTATGCCTGGAAATCGATCGACGGTCTGAAGGATGTGGTGTCGTTTCACTCGGGGATGGTCCCGGAGCGGATCACCCTGTCCAGCCACGGCGCAAAGGTCGTGCAGCGCAATTGCATCCGCTGTCACACGGAAGCGGTTTCACAGATGGATACCACCCGGCAGTGCTGGGGATGTCATCGGCAGCTGCGCCACCGGCTTACCGGCGTCGTCGCGGCCAGATAGTTTCCATCCGGAAACTCCGAATGAAAAACTTTCGGTTTCCGGATCGGAAAGGAGGGATTTTTCGTCTTGGCAAGGAAATCAAGGGATTACGCGGAGGCGTAGCAGCGCTACGCCGCACAAGGAATCCCGCGGATTGACGCCGCCAGGGCGGAAAAGAACCCTTTCCGGACGGAAACAGATAGCTGACAAGGAGAGGAGAAAGGTATGAATATCTCAAGAGGTTGCGCCCTGCTGGCGCTGATGGCGGTGATGACGGCCGGTGCAGGTTGCGCCCCGAAACGAACGGAGCCGGTGCGGGCCGGGGAGATCCCTGACGGGACGATCGATCCGGCGCAATGGGGAAAGGTCTACCCGGTGGAGTATGAACTCTGGAAAAAGACGGGGGAGCCGACCCCGGCGGGAAAAAGCAAATACAAACGCGGTTACGACCAAGGGGAAGAGCGTCCCGACAAGCTTGACGAGTATCCGTTCCTGGCGCTGCTCTACAATGGTTGGGGCTTTGGCATAGAATACAGGGAGCCGCGGGGACATCTCCATATGATCGAGGACCAGTTGGAGGTAGATCCTGGGCGGATCAAGGCAGGCGGCTCCTGTCTGACCTGCAAGACACCCTATGCCCCGATCCTGCAGAGGCAGATGGGGAAGGAATATTTCTCCGCGCCCTACAAGGAGGTGCTGGCCAAGATTCCGAAAGAGCACCAGACGCTCGGCGTGGCCTGCATCGATTGTCACAACAACCAGGACATGTCCCTGAAAATCTCCCGCGGGTTCACCCTTGGCAAAGCTCTGCAGATGCTCGGCGTCAATGAGGCGAAAATGACCCAGCAGGATAAGCGGAGCCTGGTCTGCGCCCAGTGCCACGTCACCTACAGCATTCCCAAGGATGCCGCCATGCACTCAACTGATGTCTTCTTCCCGTGGGAGGGGAGCACGTGGGGGCACATCACCATCGAGGACATCATCAAAAAGCTCCGCAACAACCCGCCCAGCGGCGAATGGACCCAGAGCGTCACCGGTTTCAAGCTGGCCTTCATCCGCCACCCGGAATTCGAACTCTTCTCCAATAACAGCGTGCATTGGCAGGCGGGCGTCGCCTGCTCCGATTGCCACATGCCCTACACCAAGGTGGGGAGCAGGAAGGTATCCGACCACCGGATCATGAGCCCGCTGAAAAACGACCTGAAGGCCTGCCAGCAGTGCCACACCGAATCGCCGGAATGGCTGCGCAACCAGATCTTCGCCATCCAGGACCGGACCATGTCCCAGTTCATCCGCTCCGGCTACGCCACGGCGACCGTAGCCAAGCTGTTCGAGATGGCCAACAAGGCCCAGGCGGCAGGCAGGCAGATCGACCAGGGTCTCTATGCCCAGGCACGGGACCACTACGAAGAGGCGTTCTACCGGGTAGTGTTCATCGGTGCCGAGAACTCCACCGGGTTCCATAACCCCAGCGAAGCACTCCGCATCCTGGGCGATGCCGGCAACCAGGCGGGCAAGGCCGAAGGCTTGCTGCGCCAGGCCCTGACCAAGGCCGGGGTAACGGTCCCGGTCAAGATCGACCTTGAACTGGCCAAATACGTGAACAACCGGGGGGTGAAAAAGCTCATGTTCAAGCCGCAGCATGAGATCAAAGACCCCTTTGCCGGGAAGTAGGCCTCTATCCAGGGGCAGGGCCAACCTGCCCCGCAACAACACGCAGGAGCCTATCACATGGGCGAGCTTTCGAGAAAATCGATAATCACCATACGCACCCTGGTGCAGTGGTGCTTTTTGGCCTGGGTGGTCGGCATCGGCATCCGTTTCGCCCTGTTCGTCCATGCCGCCGAAAGCGGCGCAGCCGCTCCACCGGTCTCCCGGCCACCGGGCGTGGAGGGGTTCCTCCCCATCGGAGCCCTGACCAGCTTCAAATACTGGCTGGTTTCCGGAGAAATCCACCCGGTCCATCCCGCGGCGCTGGTCATCTTCCTGGCAATCCTGCTCATGAGCCTGCTTGCCGGGAAATCGTTCTGTTCCTGGCTCTGCCCGGTCGGCACCCTTTCCGATGCTGCGCACAGGCTGGGCAATCGCCTGTTCGGGCGGAACTTCCGCGTCTGGCGCTGGCCCGACCTGTTTCTGAGAAGCATCAAGTACCTGCTGCTTCTGCTATTCATCAAATTCATCCTGCTGGACATGCCGGCAGAAGCGCTGGGTGGCTTCCTGGATGCGCCCTACTGGGCGGTCAGCGACGTCAAGATGCTCCACTTCTTCACCCGCATGTCCGTGACCACGATGGCGGTCCTAACAGTCCTGACCGTCATGTCGCTCCTGGTCAGAAATTTCTGGTGCCGCTATCTCTGCCCCTATGGCGCTCTGCTGGGGCTGGCAAGCGTCTTGAGCCCGTTCAGGATCCGGCGTGACGCGACCGGCTGCACCCGGTGCCAGCGCTGCACCGCTGCCTGCCCATCTGGGCTCGCGATACATTCCCGCCCCACGGTTACTTCGCCGGAGTGCACGGGATGCCTCACCTGTGTGGCAAACTGCCCGGAAAGGGACGTGCTCGCCATGCGGCCTGCATTCCTGGCGCGGCCGCTCCCGGTCTGGGTCTATCCGGCAGTGGCCGTGGCCATCTTCATAGCGGTGATCGGTGCCGGGATGATCGGCGGACACTGGCACAGCTCCTTGGGTTATGCCGATTACCAGCGGCTCTTGCCGCTCATGCCATACCTGAGCCATTGAGCCGGACCGGAGCCGGAAATGACATGAAAAGACGCCTCTCCATACTCTGGCAGAGAAACATAGCGATCAAAAGAAGGCTGGCCCGGTTGCACCGGGGCTGCAAGGCCCCGATCCGGGGGGCACGGCCGGCCATGACGCTGCGTTATGCCGTCTGGAGCTTCCTCAGCGCCACGCTGGGTATCCTGGCCATCGGCGAGATAACGGTTCTGGTCGGCCATCCCCTGCTGATCGGCTCCTTCGGCGCGTCGGCGGTACTCCTTTTCGGTGCCACCGACTCGCCGCTGGCCCAACCGCGCAACCTGGTGGGGGGGCATCTCGTCTCTGCCGCGGTGGCAGTGGCAGTGGTCGCCCTCCTCGGCTCCACGCCGCTCTCCATGGCTATTGGCGTAGGGTTGGCCATCTTTGCCATGAACCTCTCCCACACCACCCACCCCCCTGGTGGCGCCACCGCCCTGATCGGGGTGCAGGGAGCGGTTGGTCCGGCATTCATCCTGCTGCCGGTACTGGCAGGGACCCTGGTTCTGTTGGCCATGGCGATCTTCACGAACAATGTGGTATATCACCGCTCCTACCCCAAACACTGGCTGTAACCCGAAGAAAGGACCATTATGCGTCGCATCGCCTGCAGAAGTTGCCGGATCGCCTGTACCATGCTCCTCATGCTCCCGCTCCCGGCACTGGCCATACCCGCCATTACCTGCCACTGCTTCACCGACCGCTCCTTCGACCCGGCCCACCCCACGGTGGCCGACCCCTATTTCCTGGCCACGACCCAGAACTCCTTTTTCGCCGCCGCGTTTGGCGTCGAGAAACGGGCCATCGTGGTCGAAAAGCAGAAAGGGGTCTCCGGCGATGACCTCTGGGTCGCCTACTGGCTGGCGACCAGGTCCGGGGCAGATCCGGATGCCCTGCTGCAGGAGCGCAAATCCAAGGGCTCGTGGCGTCAGGTGGCGCTCCCTCTGCCCATCTCCACGTCGCGCAAAGACAGGGTTGCAGCGGCGCTGAAGACCACCACGACCGATGAACGCCTGGCCATGGCGGTGGTCGACGAACTGCTGCTCCGCTTCCGCTTCCACAACGAGGCGGAACTGGCAGCACTGCGCAAGGCCGGCGCCGGCAACCAGGAGTTGGTCATTGCCGCAGTTATTGCCGCAAAGACCCGGCAGCCGGCAATCCAGCTCTATCGTGAGGTCAAGGGGGGAAAGACGAGTTGGGGGGCGCTCCTGCAGCGGGCCAAGATCGAGCCCGGAGAGATCCAGGCCGTGGTCACGGCCATGGTGACCGGGACGAACGGTTCGAAATCGAAATGACCGGGGAGATCATGCCGGTCGCTGCGCGAGCCCCGGGGATAAGGCTTTCGGCTCACTTCCCCCCGAAAACCGTGCGCAGGAGATCGGTGGTACGGGCAGCCGGGTTGGTCCGGATCTTCTTTTCCTCTGCGGCAACCATCTTGAACAGGCCGTCCAACGCCTTGTTGGTCACGTAATCGTCCAGGTCGAGGGAAGGCACGCCCGCCAGGGCGGCAAAGGGCGTCACATCGTACGTGCCGAGCATCTCCTTGTAGGCGCGGGCCGTCCCGACCTGGTCCATGCTCTTGACAACCGTCGGCTTGAAGGCAGCAAAGAGCTGCGCGCGGGTCTTCCTGTCGAAGTAGTCGGTTGCCGCCGTATCCCCTCCGCTGAGTATCCCCTTGGCATCCTCGACCGACATCTGTCGAATGGCATCGCCGAAGAAGCGGGCTGCCTGCGGCGCCGCCTTCTCCGCGGCCCGGTTCATGGTCAGCACCACCGTGTCGACCTGCTGCCGGTAGCCGAGCGTTCCGAGGAGATCTGCCGCCTTTTGTACCTTGTCCGGAAGAAGGATCTTGATCATCTCGTTACCGAAATAGCCGTCAGGCCTGGCGACCTCGGCCACTGCCCGTTCGGTGCCGGTGGCCAGGGCCTCCTTGAGCCCCTTGACGATGGTTGTGTTATCGAGTGACACCTGCGGCTGGGCCGGCGAAAAGATCCTGTCGGCAAAATCGCTCAGGAACCCGGCCTGGCAGGGGGAGAGCAGAGCGAGGAATATTGCTGCAGCGAGGCAGAGTGTGCGTTTCATGGGAAACCTCCTTGTGCAAAGCGGAATACCTGCTCCATGACAAGTGTGGTCTATTTTAGCGGATCTGCAAGCAGGCAGGGGAAATCAGCTCGCAGCCCCCGCCCGGCCCCCATGCTTCTCCTCAAGCCGCCGGATTGCCGCCTCGATAATGCAATTGCTCACACCCATCCCGACATATCCGCATTGGGCATAGGTGTCGTACAACGGAAGCATCTCTATAAGCCGCAAAATTTCATCGTCGGCATCATGGGAACAGTCAGGTAAATCGGCCAGAGCAAGCAACCGCACGGCAAGATGATCCGGCAACTCGTTTTCTTCCACAGCTCGAAGCGTTTCCGAGCGAAGACGAGCAAATAGATTCATAATTACCTCCTTTTACCGCCAGACTCGTGCTGATACGATTGAGATCGTCCGTTTTGCACGGGCGTATGGACATTGAAACGCGACTTTCTGAGCTGTAATACGGCGGTACTACACCACCTCCCGCCGATTGGCAACCGAAAAATCCCTGAGCACAGGTTATTTACACAGAAAAATTCCCATACACCCCGTAAAAGTGCCTGTCATCATGTCCGGTTGTGTCAGTCACCTTCCGCGAAATGATACAAAACGGCACACACGTTTACTGTCATACCGTTATTCATGAGCATATCGGAAGCGGGAAATGACGAGATGTGAGATAGCCGGCCGGCAGATTCCGTCAGGTTTCGCCGGATTCTCCGAGGGCGATAGTGAGCTTGTTGTAGAGGGTATTCATGTCGAACGGCTTCTGGATGAAGTGCATGCCCTCCGCTACCACGCCTCGCTGTGCCACGACATCCGCAGTGTAGCCGGACATGAACAACACCTTGATGCCGGGCCTGATGGAAGAAATCCGCTCCATCATCTCCTTGCCATTCATCTCGGGCATGATGACATCGGTCAAAATGATATCGATAAGGGTGTCCTTGTTTTCGCACAGCGAGATCGCTTTTTGGGGCGATTCGGCAATGAGAACCTGATAGCCCATCTGCTGCAGGATCAGCGAAGTCGTGCAGCTCATCAGATAGTCGTCCTCGACAACCAGAACCCTTCCCGAACCTGAGGGGAGCGTACGTGGCGGCACGGTCTCGGGAGCCGCCTCTTCCGGCATTCGGGGGAAATACAGATTAAAGGTCGTCCCTTGCCGCAGTTCGCTATAGACCTTGATGAACCCGCCATTCTGGGTGACGATGCCATAGACCGTCGAAAGCCCGAGCCCCGTCCCTTTGCCGACTTCTTTTGTGGTAAAGAACGGCTCGAAGATATGATCGAGGGTCTCTTTCTCCATACCCATGCCGTTGTCGCTCACTGAGACCTGGACGAAGTCTCCCGGCCTGGCATCGAGCACGTACTGGCAGTAGGTTGCATCGATATGGGCATTCCTCGTCATTATGATCAGGTCGCCGCCATTGGGCATGGCATCGCGGGCATTCACCGCCAGATTGATGAGGATCTGATCCACCTGGGACGGGTCGAGATGGACCGTCCAGAGATCGGGGGCAGGCTTGAACGCCAGCTTGATATCTTCTCCGATAAGCCGGAACAGCGTTTTTTCCGCTTCTGCAATGAGATTGTTTAGTTTGAGCGGCCGGGGAGAGATCAGCCCTTTGCGGGAAAAGGCAAGGAGTTGCCTGGTTATGTCGATCGAACGGGATGCCGCTTTGGAGATCATCTCCAGGTGCTCCCGGACCTGATCGTCTTTCGGCAGTTTCTGCATCGACAGCTCGGTAAGCCCGAGAATGACCGCCAGCATGTTGTTGAAGTCATGGGCAACGCCACCGGCAAGCCGGCCGACCGATTCCATCTTCTGCGCCTGCAGATATTGCTGCTCCATTTTTCGGTGTTCGGTTATGTCCATTGCAATGGCAAGCAGGCAGGCCTGTGCGGAGACCGTCAGCATCTCGCCCCAGAATTTGCAGAGGAGTTTCCGGTCCGACTTTGTCTGCAGGCTCAGTTCTAATTCGGTTATCTCCCCGTCCCGGAGAATCTGCCCCTTTATCTGCTCCCAGTCTGTCCCGCTCATCACCCCCAATCCAGCGGGGGACGTACCGACGACCTCATCCCTGCTGAATTCCGTGACATCGAAGAATCGCTGGTTTGCGTCCAGACAGGTGCCGTCTTCGAGCCGGTATATGGCAATCATGATCGGCGCCTTGTTGAAGGCTGCCGAGAACCGGTTGTCGCTTTCGAGCAGAGATTCCTGAACCTGTTTCCGTTCGGCAATGTCCCACGAGAGATCGGCAAAGCGGGAGACGATTTCGGTATCCTCTTCAGTATAATCGCTTGCCTTGTTTCCGATGCCAAGTATGCCGACGATCCTGTCGGAGCGGAAGATCGGCACCACCAGTTCGCGGATCACACCGGCATGCCCCGGCGGCATCCCCTTGCGATGGGGCAGCGCAGCATAATCGTTGTGCACGACGGGTTTGCGCTGATGTATGCAATCTACCCACACACCTGCTTTATCGATGTCGTAATGACTTCCACCTCCTTCAGCCCTGCAGAAATCTTTACTGGTCCGCGTGGACCAGGCATGCAGCGTAAGCGTCCGCTGATCGTCCTGCAGGAAATGGTAAAACCCGATCTGGCTGCCGGTAAGCTCTTCGACCTTGTCGAGAGTCTCGGTAAGGAGTTCGTCCAGTCTGCTCGTGTACCCGAATTCGATCAGATGCAGTCGGGCTTGCAGGAGCTGTTCTTCCTTCTTTTCCTTGGTGATGTCCCTCCAGATGCAGTGATAGACGTATTTCCCCCTGATGTTGGTAAATTGCGCCTTCACATGGGTGATCCGGGCATCTCCCTGCCGAGTCACCAGTTTTGTGTCGAATTCGTCGGAACCGTCGCGAATGATTCTTTGTATGTGTGCACTGACAGCGTCCACCGACTCGGAGCATTCTATCTCGACCAGATGGAGCGAGCCGAATTCTTCGCGGGAATAGCCGAGTTGCCGGCAGGCCTGATCGTTGAAGTCGATAAACCGTGTTGTCTCCGGGTCGACAATCACGATCCCGTCCGGAGAATGATCGAAGAGGGCATGATAGCGATTCTCGCTCTCCCTGATCGTTATGGCTGCATCGAACGCCCTGTTGCGGGAAGTGAGGAGCATGAAGGAGATCAGGGTCAAGAGAAGGCTTACGAGGATTCCCCCGATCAGCACGGCAACGGATGAGACCCAATTCAGATTGGCACTGAATGGAGGAAGCGCTTTGAAGACACAGACCCATCTTCTTCCGTATGCGTCAAATGATTCGACGCTCTGGTAATCCGGCTTGAACGGTTCCGGGACAACCAGCTTTTCTGCCTGGACACTACTGAACAGCAGTGAATCCGGGTTTGGAGTCTCAGAGGCATAGAGTTCGAACGCGATATCGTGGGGCATTTTGCCCAGGGTCGCGTACATGAAGTCTCGTATCCGAATAGGGCAATAGACAAAGCCCCGGATGGCTTTTCGACGATTTTCGATCGTATCCGTTGGGATTCCATGGCGGTAGACCGGAAGGTACATCAATATTCCATACTGAATATCTTTGCCCGTTTCCTGGATCAGTTGCACCTTCCCTGACAGGATTGCATCGCCGCTATCCTTTGCCATCTCCATGGCTGCCCGACGCACCGGCTCGGAAAACATGTCGTATCCGAATGCACGCTGGTTACGCCAGTCAAAAGGCTCCAGGTAGATGATGGAGGTATAGGCCGGGCGGTTTCCCGCCGGATGGATGGTATATTCGGGGAATCCTTTGGCCCGGATTTGCCGAACATTCTGCTCTACTTCCGACGGGAGCAGCCATGCGGAGAATCCGACACCCTGAATGCCGGGGTAGTTTTCGCTCAGTTTCAGGGATGACACATACCGCCGCCATTCGTCACGCGTCACATCGATACTTGCATTGAAGAGGCCGACACCTCCCCGCAGCACCTGCTCATCCCGACGCATCCTCCGGAGAATATGAGAAGAAATCTCCTGCGTCTTGTCTTTGTAGAATGCATATTCCCGTGCTTTGAGGCTTGAATCGTAAAGGAACCAGAAACAAAGGGTCAGCGAGAGGGAGAGGAAAAGGACAATGTACGGCAAAAACCGTGCAATGCCGGCATACGGCGAGGGAATTCCCGACTCAACGGGCGATGGGATTGCGTCGACCCGAATTGCTTGTATGAACCTGTCGAGGAAAAAACGTAGCATCACTCGGTGCCTTTCAAAGGTGAATGGCCCAATGCTCGCTTCATGAATTGTCTGAATTCGTTAACAAGTCCTTCTGTGTAGCTTAGACCATTTCAAAGGGCTGTCCATATTCTATCTCCCTTAGGGGAATTTTCAAAAAACATGACAAACGTAGTCAAATCAGGGGTATCAATGAGAAATGGCATTGGAAGAGCCAGCCGTCGATCCTTTCCTTGACCGATCCGGTGAGGCTCTCCTGGATGTCGCTCAGCGCAAGAATGTCTTATGAAGCCGAGTACTACCTGACCGCCCCCAGCGTCACTGCAATCTTGTCGGTCAGGCTCACCGTGCCGGTGGTGACCGGGTCGAATCCGGATGCCTCGATGATGTCGACCGGCGAATTGAGCGTCTTCACGTCGGCAAGGGTGATAGTGCTGCCCGTATCTACACTACAGGAGAGGCGTAGGAACTCCCCCGCACGGTAGGTGCTGCTGGTGGTGGCCATGGTGAGGTAGGCCGTGCGCGTTGAGGACGAGTAGTTGCCATAGGCCAGGTTGGTCCCGGTGAGAGCCGAACCGGCAGTGACCGAGGTGGTTACGATCTGGCCGGAACCGCCGCTGGTGGTGGCGACGTTCATCCCCTGCGGCAGTTTTACGCTGAAGACGATGCCGCTGATGGAGGTAGGGAGCGTGGCCGTGCTCATGGCGGAGAAGGTAAAGGTCGCCGTGCCGGCCGGGAAGAGGTAGCTGTCGTCCACTGCGCCGCCGCTGTCTCCCCCGCCGCCGCAGCCGAACAGGGTCATGTATGCCAGGGCCAGCAGAGTCAGTTTCAGGGTTGTCTTCATAGCTGCATCCTCCAAGGAATAGGTAGTGTCAGAGCAGTCCCACGGCCTTACGCAGGATAATAATGACGTCTTCGATGTCGATAACGCCGTCGCCGACCGAGGCACCGTTGACCATGGGCGCCACGTCGAGACGGGAGATCTGACTGCCAGTCAGGCTGTTCAACCCCACTGTCGCCTGCAATGACTGCAGGGCGTCGACGATGGTGAGCGGGTCGCTTTCCGTGGCTATGGCCATGATATTGCGCTGTACCGTCACGGTGTTGCCGCTCTGGTCGGCAGCGGCGATGCTCACCATGTAGACCTTGTTGCTGCCAAAGGCGAGCTGCTGCTGAAAGGCGCCGGTAGTGCCGTCCACGGCCGGTGTGTAGCTCTGGCCGTCCATGGTGACAGTAACAGTTACCGGCGTGCTGTTGCCGCTGACGGCCCCTTGCAGCAGGTAGCTCCCCATGACCGTGCGGATGTCGCTGGACGGCGCGCTGACAGCCAGGGAGAAGGCGGGCTGGAAGGTGACGGTCCGCTTGGCCTGGGACGTTGCGCCGCTGCTCCCGGTGGCCATGACCAGGACGGTGTTCATGCCGGCAGCCAGGTTGACTGTGCAGCTCCAGGTGGTGCCGGCGATACTGGCGGCCTGGAGGCTGCCGCCATTGACGCTGCAGCCGACCCCGGTGGCGGTCTCCGCCACGGTGCCGCTGACGGTTGCGAATGCCAGGTTGACCACGGCCTGATCGGCGGGGGCGGCGATCGTCAGGGCAAGCGCCGTAGCGTCCAGGGTGATGGTCCGGCTGTCGCTGATGATATCGCTGCTGGTGCTGGTGGCAATGACGACGATGCTGTTGGCGCCGGCCAAGAGTTGCAGCGGGTAGCTGAAGCTGCCGTCGCCGGCGACCGTGACGTTTACGCCGTTGATGGTGAGGGTGGCGAGCCGTGCCGGGTTGGAGACCGTGCCGCTGACGTTCAGGGTGGCGGCGGCAGTGACCGCGCCGTCGGCAAGGGTCGAGACGGTCAGGGAGAGCGGGATGGCAACGGCGATGGTCCGGGTCACCTGGGGAGCAGCAAGGTAGTTGGCATCCCCTGCCTGGTTGGCGGCAACGATGCAGTCGCCGGTGGCCAGGCCGTTGATGGTGGTGCCGCTGACGGTGCAGATCGAGGGGGTCTGGGAAGAGAAGGTCACAGTCAGGCCGGATGTGGCAATGGCGCTCAATGTGGCGCTATCACCGACAGCTAGGGTTGACGGCGTGATGCCGATGGTACCGATGGTCTGGCTCCCCTTGGCAATGGTGAGGTTCTGCGTTACCTGCGTGGCTCCGTTGTAGATGGCATCGCCTGCCTGGTCCACGGCAACGGTGCAGGTGCCGGCAGCCACGCCGGTAACGGTGACGCCGCTGACGGTGCAGAACGCAGGGGTCTGGGAGGAGAAGGTCACAGTCAGGCCGGATGTGGCAGTGGCGCTGAGCGTTGCGCTTTCGCCGACAGCCGGGGCCGATGGCGTGACGCCGATGGCGCCGATGGTCTGGCTTACCTTGCCGATGACCAGGGTGCCGCTGGCACTCCCCAGGTAGTTGGCGTCGCTGACCGTGGCGACCACGGCGTAGCTCCCCACTGCCGTGGGTGCCGTGGCACTGCCGTCATAGGTGACGGCAACGGTCAGACCCGCCGGGACGGTCGTGACGGCGGCGGCCTTTGGCGAGCCGTCGTAGGTAACGGAGAGGCTTGCCGGGGTCAGGGTGACCGTGGCTGTAGCCTTGGCCACGACGATGGACCTCACCACATCGGCAGCGGCAAAGTAGTCGGCGCTCCCCGCCTGGGAGGCAGTGACGACGATGGTGCCGGCGCCGGTGATGGTCAGGATGGTGCCGCTGAGACTCCCCGGACCGCTGGTGACCGCGAAGGTGACCGGATTGCCCGAGGCCCCGCCGGTGGCGGAAAGGGTGATGGGACCGTCGCCATAGGTTGCACTGGCCGGCGGATTGAAGGTGATGACCTGTGCTGCCTTGTCGTTGGTCAGGCTGTAGGTGGCCGACAGTGCGCCGGTCGCTGCCGCGACGGTATACGAACCGGCCAGGCCATTGGCCGTGGCGCTGAAGGCGGCGCTGCCGGCAGTGTTGCTGGCGACGCTGCCGCCGGCGGCGATGCCGGCGCCGCTCCCCGGTCCGGTGAAGGTAACGCTGATGCCGTCCAGCAGGCCGCCCAGCGCATCGGCTACCCTGGCCGTGAGCGGATTGGTAAATGCCGTGTTGATGACCGTGGACTGCGGGGTGCCGGAGGTTGCCGTCAAGGCGGCTGCCGCGCCCCGCTCGTAGGCGCCCATATCGCAGGTGACGTTCTGGGGTCGCGCCATGCCGCGCTGGTCGGCAGTGGGCGCCCCGGTGCAGGTGCCGGCACCAATGGCCGGCGAGCCGGACAAGAGCGCCATGGTGAAGCTCGGCCCGCCGTTGTTGGCGAGTGTGCCGAGCAGCGGGTTCTGGCCGGTGATGTTGCCGGTGGTGTCGCCGCCGATGACGGCATCGGTGGTGACCCTGATCAGGTTATACCCCTGGGAGGTGACGCTGCCGTAGATCTCCGGACCGGTGGGAGCGCTGTTGTCGGCAATGATGGTGTTCTTGAAGGTTAGTGTGCCTGCGTTCTCGGCACCCCCGCCCCGGACGGCAGCGCTGTTGCCGGCGATGGTGGCATTGAGCAGGGTGGCGGTCCCGCTGGCGGCATTGTACAGACCGCCGCCGGAACTGGCGCTGTTGGCGGCCAGGGTGACGTTGGTGAGCGCCAGGGCGCCGCTGCTGGAGATGGCTCCTCCATACACGGCGCTGTTGCCGCTCAAGAGGGTGTCGCTGACGGTCATGGCCCCGCCGGAGTAAATGGCACCGCCGCTGGCAGTGGCGGTATTGGCGCTGAAGACGCAGCCGGTGATGGTGGTCGTGGTGCCGCTGTCGGCAAGCAGCGCACCGCCGTTGTCGGCAATGCCGCCTGTCAGGGTCAGGTACTGCAGGATCAAGGTGCTGCCGGCGCTTACCTGGAGGATGCGGGTCGAGCTGCCGCTGACGATCAGGCTCCCTGCGCCGGGACCGCTGATGGTCAGATCCTTGTCAATGACCAGCTGCGTGGCCAGGGTGATGGTCTGGCCGCTCAGGCCGGCGGCAAAGGTAATGGCATCGCCGGGTGCGGCGCTGGCAATGGTCTGACGCAGCGACCCGGCGTCGCTGTCGCCGGCGCTGGTGACGACCAGGGTCGTGGCAGTGGTCTGGCTGATGGTGTTGGAGTCGGCGCCGGTGCCGCTCGTGTTGTAGGCCCGCACTCGGTAATGGTAGGGGGTGGCGGATGAAAGCCCGGTTACGGCGGCAGAGGTAAGGTTCCCCACGTCCTTGTTGCCGTAGCCGGTGACAAGGCTGGTGAAGCCGCTGTCCGTGGCCACGTCCAGGTAATAGCCGGTGGCGCCGGTCACGCTCCCCCAGTTGGCTGTGAAGCCGGTAAAGCTGACGGCGCTGGCGACAGTTGCAACCGGAGCCGCCGGGAGGGTCAGGGCGGTGATGCTGTTGGAGTCGGCGCCGGTGCCGCTGGCATTCACGGCCCGCACCCGGTAGTAGTAGGTGGTACCGGCGGAGAGGCCGGTGACGGCGGCGGAGGTGACGTTCCCCACGTCTTTGTTGACGTAGCCGGTGACGAGGCTCGTGAAGCCGCTGTCAGTGGCAACGTCCAGGTAGTAGCCGGTGGCGCCGGTGACACTCCCCCAGTTGGCGCTGAAGCCGCTGGCAGTGACGGAGGTGGCGGCCGTGGCTACCGGAGCCGCCGGGAGGGTCAGGGCAGTGATGCTGTTGGAGTCGGCGCCGCTACCGCTCGTGTTGTAGGCTCGCAGCCGGTAATAATAGGTGGTCCCGGCAGAGAGCCCGCTCACGGCAGCGGTGACCACGTTCCCCACATCCAGATTGCTGTAACCGATGACGAGGCTGGTGAAGCCGCTGTCCGTGGCCACGTCGAGGTAGTAGCCGGTGGCGCCGGTCACGCTCCCCCAATTGGCGCTGAAGCCGCTGGCAGTGACGGAGGTAGCAGCCGTGGCCGTGACGGCACCGGGTAGGGTCAGGGCGGTGATGCTGTTGGAGTCGGCACCGGTGCCGCTGGCATTATAGGCCCGCACCCGGTAGTAATAGGTCGTGCCCGCGGAGAGGCCGCTGACGGCAGCGGTTACCACGCTTCCCACGTCCTTGTTGCTGTAACCGGTCACCGGGCTCGTGAATCCGCTGTCAGTGGCAACATCCAGGTAGTAGCCGGTGGCGCCGGTCACGCTCCCCCAGTTGGCGCTGAAGCCGCTGTCAGTGACGGAGGTGGCAGCCGTGGCCGTGGCAGCGCCGGGCAGGGTCAGGACGGTGATGCTGTTGGAGTCGGCGCCGGTGCCGCTCGCGTTGTAGGCCCGCACCCGGTAGTAATAGGTCGTGCCCGCGGAGAGGCCGCTGACGGCAGCGGTCACCACGTTCCCCACGTCCTTGTTGTTGTAGCCGGTCACCAGGCTGGTAAAACCGCTGTCCGTGGCCACGTCCAGGTAGTAGCCGGTGGCGCCGGTCACGCTCCCCCAGTTGGCGCTGAAGCCGCTGGTGGTGACAGAGGTGGCGGCCGTGGCCGTGGCTGCACCGGGCAGGGTCAGGACGGTGATGCTGTTGGAGTCGGCGCCGGTCACGGTCCCGGCATAGGCCCTGACACGGTAGTAATAGGTGGTGCTCGCGGAAAGGCCGCTGACGGCAGAGGTCACCACATTCCCCACGTCCTTGTTGCTGTAGCCGGTGACCAGGCCGGTGAAGCCGCTGTCCGTGGCCACGTCCAGGTAGTAGCCAGTGGCGCCGGTCACGCTCCCCCAGTTGGCGCTGAAGCCGCTGGCAGTGATGGAGGTGGCGGCCGTGGCCGTGGATGCAGCAGGGGCAACCGAAGCGGTGATCGTTCGCGTGGCCGAGGCAGTGCCGTCGCTGACCTGGACGGTGAAGGTTTCCGTACCGGCATAGCCGCTGGCGGGCTGGTAGGTGATGGTGCCACCGGGGGTGATGTCCGTACTGCCGGACGAGGCCGTGGCGCCGGAAAAGACGAGGGTGCCGCCATGGTTCGGGGCCGCGTTCTGGCTCCAGGTCTCGGTCTGGCTGGCGTCGGTATCGCTCACGTGCAGAAGGCCCCTAATGTCGGTGGCACCGGCATTCTGGTCCAGACTCAGGGTGGTGGTGCTGCCGACGAAGCTCGGCGCGGTGTTGCAGGGAGGGGTAAAGGTGGCATCGCTGCCGTAGGTGGTGCCGCCGCTGTTTACCCCCTTGGCCCGGAAATGATAGGTGGTGCCACAGGTGAGCCCGGAAACGGCGGCAGAGACCGCAGTGGCGGTGCTGCCGGTCAGCGGGCTCTGGCTGGCCGTGGCGCTGCTGCCGTAGCTGGTGGTGGTGCCGTAGTCGAAGGTGACGACCGTGGAGTAGCCGTTGGGATTGACCGTGCCGTTCAGGGTGGCGCCGGTGGGGGAGATGGCGGTGGCCGCATTGGTGGTGACCGTGGGGACCGGCGCTGCGCTGACATTGGCGATGGTGATGTTGTCGAAGTTCAGGTTCGACGGCGCCGGCCAGGAGGGTGAGCCGAGAAACCGCCAGGTGATCTCGATCAACGCCACGTTGCTGTCGTTGAACTGGCTGCCGCCGTTGATGAGGGTGCTGAGCTGGGTAATGGAGGTCGAGCTGAACGAGACGCTGCCCGAGTGGGTGGCGATGATCACTCCGTTCTGGTCTTTGGTGGTGACTGAGATTTCACTGAGGGTGGTGGAGCCGTCATAATCGTGAATCGCCAGGTCCTTGAAGGTGAACGACTTGCAGGTCGATCCCCCTTCGGCCTTCACCTTGAACGTCCCATAGGTGTCTGCCACCATCTGCGACCCGGTCCAGATGGAGGTCAGGACAATGTCGTCGATGAGCATGCCGTTACTGAGGAAGAACTTGTCCGAAAAGGTGGCAAACCCGGTCCCTGCCGAGTCGTCTGCGCCGATGTTGCCGTTGGTGGCGGTATTGCCGTCGCTGAAATCGTAGGTGCCGTCGGTAGTGCCAAAGATGCCGGCAACTGCCGGTCCGCACAAACAGAGCGCAAACAGCGCGACAAGTAACGAAGCGATCGGCCGTCGGAACATGGTATCTCCCCTTCTGTGCGGTTTCGACCCCAACCCCTTGCCCGTTGCCGGGGTCCGGTCTCGGCAGAGTGCACTCGCCGCCTGCTACCGGCGCCGTCGTGATGCCTAAGAGCTTGTTCGTAAATACTGTACCCGGATTTAAGGCAGATTTGACCTGGCTGATTGAGCAAAACCGTAAGCATAGCAGGGCTACGTTGAGGATTTTGCGATTGAGGCCGGGGTAAAGATGCCGTGAAGACGGGATGCGGTATCCTACCCCCTCACAGGGTATTCGCCATACAGCGCAATACAGAGCAGCAACGGCAGATAGGGCTGCATGTTGTCGTGGGGTATCTGCCCCGTTGCCGTCCCTGCCGGCTGCACCGCGTCGGCGGCCAGTTGGACGCCAGTCGCCGATGGCGGCTGATAGGTGTTGGAGGTAACGGGCGGCTTCCCTGCTGACGGCACCTTTGCCAGGTAATGGTTCGCTGCCGGCTTCTGATCCGCGGTACTGTTGGAAACCGACTGCAAGGCATGGGTATGGGGCGGGAAATGATTCGCCGACAGCGATACCGAGGCATCGCCCGTCGCAGCCCCCAAGGTTCGCGGGGTGAGTCCCGGACCGGCGCCGAAGCTCATGGGGGCGCGTCCCTGCAGGTTCGGCAACCCGAAGGTGGTTTTTCCATCGCCGCCGTAGGTCGTTCCCAGCAGGCTGTAGAGCGCCTGGTTCTGGACGATGTTCAGGGTCTGCCCGTCGCAGGTCGCCCAGTTCATGGGAGCAAAGGTAAAGGCAAAGGCCCGTATTTCTCCGACAAATGGATCAGCCATGTCCCGTTTCTCCTTTTCAAGACCTGGGGGGGAAATACCCCGTCAGGGCGATGCAGTAGGTGATGGCCAGCGAGGGCTGGACGTTGTTGTGGCTGCTGGAGGCGCCCGCCGGAGACAGTGTGCCGGGCGCCAGGGTCGCCGCCGGGGTCGCCTTTGCCGTGGCATAGGCGAACTTCGTCCCGCTGCTGTCCTGCACCGTTGCCAGCAGGTTCCCCTGGGGCACGTTGCTGCCGCCGACAGCGGCATTGGCCGCAAGCAGATGGGTATGGGCGGGCAACTGGGCGGTTGTCGACAGGGCAACGGTTTCCGCTCCCCCTGCCTTCCCCTCCTGGTAAGTGGCGCTCCGATGCAACGCCGTCCGCCCCCTGAGATCGGGCAAGTTGAAGGTAGTCGTGCCGTTGCCGCCATAGGTCGTTCCGAGCAGGGCGTAGAGCGCCTGGTTCTGAACGATGTTCAGGGTCTGGCCGTCGCAGGTGGCCCACCCCTGAGGGGCATAGCCGAAACTGAACAGCCGTATTTCACCGATATATGGTTCCGCCATGGATTGTCTCCTTTTGTCTCAAGCCCTCTGGGGAAAGTAGCCGGAAAGCGCAATGATGTAGTTTATGCACAGGGTCGGCATCAGGTTGGAATGGGGCTGGGCACCGGTGGTTGCGGATGGCCCAACGGCAGACGGGTTCAAGGTGCTGTCGGGAGCGGCCGCGGAATAGAGGTTGAAACCAACGCTGTTCCCCGGATAGTGGGCGGTGGGGTCGGCAACCGTACCGTCGCCCCCCGCACTGATGACATGGCTGTGGGCCGGGATCTGCGTCGTGTCCAGCGTGACCGTCTCCGTTCCAAAGGCACTGCCGGGCAGCCTGTTGGTCAGGTTCGGCCCCTGCCCGCTGTGGACCGGCACGCGGCCCCGCAGATCGGGCAGCTTGAAGGTGGTCACGCCATCGCCGCCGTAGGTCGTACCAATCAACGAGTACAATTCGTTGTACTCGCCGATCGACAGTATCCTGCCGTCACAAAAGGCCCAGTTTACCGGGGCGAAGTTCCCCCCGAACATTCTGATCTCTCCGATATAGCAATCGCTCATCTCTGTCCTCCCTGTCAGCAGGTTGTTGAAACACAGCCATCTCGCCGTCGTCCTCGAAAAGCCGCCTTGTGCGGCGTAGCGTGGCTACGCCTCCGCCGGGCTTTCTGCGGGTACGACGATCTGACCGTTTTTGAACAACCTGAGGTTTTTTACAACGTCATCGTTTCGGCGCGCTGAAGATCGCCTGGTAATAGATCGCATCCGGCCTGCCGGTATGGACCGGCCCCAGAAAAAGCTCCATCTCCCCCAGGGCGGGATGTCGCACCCGGTGGGTGTCGTGTCGGAACACCGGGCCCGTCCCCCCCCGGAACAGGAGCGAGAAGCCGTCCAGCGCCGCAAAACCGCTATCCTTCACCTCGACCAGTTCCACCGGCACCCGGTCCATGCCGACCGGCGCCACCTCGAAGATTGTCGCAATATGGGGCTCGAAGTCCTCTCTACGGAAACTCATCATTCCCTTCCTCCGGTTCTCTGCCAGTGTCGTCCCCACCAGAACGGTCCTTTGCCGCCGGGGTCCGGATCATGTAGAAATAGGCTCCCCGGTCTTCCGCGATCCGGAACCCGATCCGCCGGTAGTAGTCGAGGATCGGGTTGTGCTTCTCCACATGCAGGCTGACCGGAAAGCCCTGCTCTTCGGATTCCTGCACGACCGCCTTCAGGAGGCTGCTTCCGATGCCCAGGCCACGGAACTGCGGCAGCAGCGCAAGGTCGATCAGACGGTATTCGTCGGCCCGGCGGTCGAGATAGAGCCTGCCGACCGGGGTGTCGTCCGCCAAGATGATGTCGAAGGAGGGGTTGTCGTAGCTTCGCCGGTAGTGGGCCTGCTGGAGATCGAACTGCATCCGCATGAACTGGTCCCACAATTCGTCCGGCCAGCCGACCAGCTCCTTTTCTTCGGCGCGGGTCGAAGCATAGAGCTGGATGAGAAACTCCTGATCGTCATCGGTAACGGGCCGCAGGGAGATCCGGGGAATGGTACTGCACCTGTTCGTGGAACAGGTCTTTCCATACCGTGAAACCTTCGCTTCAGACATATCCTCCCCAGGCATCGATTCTCCGGTCATCGGCACCGGAAAGCCGTCAGCGCACCACCCTCTTCATGCAGCTACTGCACTCTCTCATTTCTGAATTACGGAGGATTACTACACCACATAACACTAATTGGCAACCACAAAATATAAGTGTAAATTTTCTTTACACAGTAAAATATCTTTACACATCACCTCGATAACTATGTAAATATCATGTTATGCCAGTACATCATAAAATATAAAACAAATTTTATTTGTATTAACTTCATGTGCGCATTTAATGAGGATATCTGCAGCAGGAAACAGCAAAATCAGCCCTTGACTGGAGACAATGTCTCGCATCAAGGGCTGAACAGGTGCTTCTTTCACCGGAAAAGTCTCTGCAACGAGCCGGTTACTCAGCCTGGGGCGGGTTGAGTTCGATGGCGTCGGAGTAGACGAGGCGCGGCCAGACCGCGGTCTTGCTGACGCTCGCCAGCATGCGCAGTTCAGTGGCGGCCCTGTTGTCGAAACCGCGGCCCGGATCGGCATTGAGGAACTCGTATTCCTCCACGACGATCCGGTAGCGCTGGGCGTCGCGGACCTGCGGCAGGGCGATCTCTCCGCTCCAGACCGTGACGGTCTTGGAGACCTGCATCTCGGCAAGCGGCACCCACGGGCCGGCAACCGGCACCCAGACGGGCGTCTCGGTACCGGGCATCATCACCTCGGCCCGGATAATGACCCGGTTGGGGCAAACGACATTGAAGCAGGCGCGCGGCGCCACACCCGACAGCGAGACGCGCACCCCGGCCGGGTTATTGGGATCGGGGCTCACCCAGGCGAGACGATCGGGTGCGGTCTGGACGCAATCGGCGGTGAAGACGCGGGAGAGTTCGGTTCCCGCGACCGAGCAGGGCTGGTAACGTGCCAGGGCGAGGCGGACAAAGGGGTAATAGGACGGGCCGGCATCGATGTCGATGTCGCAATACCAGAGCTTCCGCTCGCTGTCGTAGGCAACCGGGTGGCCGGCCACTGCCACTCCCCAACGCGGCTCATCCGCCGGGACCGGCGGATTTTCCTCCAGGGTGAGGTCGGTAGCGCGGGCAACGGCAGCCGGAAAGTGGTGGAGCGTGGGGGTCTGATGGACAAGGCCCGACAGCCAGACAGGATCGATCCCCCAGCGGGTAACGAACGGCTGGAGCTTTTCCGGTGGCACCGGCACCCTGGGGCTGGCAAGGGCCATCCCCTCCTCGTCGGTCAGGCCGTTGGTGGTGACAATCTGCGGACCGTGGGCAAGGAGAACGCCGAGCAGCTCCCCCTCCCCCGACGAGAACCAGTCGCCCCCCATGTAGACGCGGAGGCTGTTGCCGCTGCGGCGGCGCGAGACGCCGTCGTCGGTCCGCTCCTCTTCCCAGCCAAAGGTGGGGATGATGTATTCGATCCTGGGCGCCAGCGGCCGGGCCGAACTGGGGACATCGAGGACGAAGTCGGCCGGACGGTCGAGGGTCACCGGGGTGGTGAAGGTCAGTCCCTTCGGCAGGGTCGGATCGGCATCGTTTTCAAAGTACTCGCGGAAGCGCGAGGCAGCCGTTGCCCAGTAGGAGATGCGGCGATGCCTGGTATCGCCCAGTTCGTGACGCTCCGCCATTGCCGCATGCAGCATCTCGGGGTCGCTGACGTTGAAACGGCAGGCATCGGCAGCCCGTGGCAGACGGACGAACCCTTCCGCAGCAGCAGGAGCCGGCTCGAAATCCTCCCAGGTCGCGCGGAAATCCACCTTGTCCGTGCTCTTGCCATGGAGATGGAGGATTCCCTTGAGGGTGCAGAAGGTCTCGCCGGCATTTCTCCAGGGAGAGGCGCCCTGGAGGCGCGGGGCTGTAAGCGGGTTTTGCACCGCATGAACGAGCGTGATCTCGCGGTACGGGGTGATCATCCAGTGACGGCCTTCGGTGGCAATCTTCGACAGCTTGCCGAGCCAGGGCGTGGGCGCGGCCTCGCGGATCCAGTGCCAGAGCCCGAGCTTTTCGAGGGTGGCGGCATCGGGAAGCGAGCAGCTCAACCGGACGGTGACCCGTTCAGCCTTGGGGAGGCTGACGAGAAGGCGTTGCTCCGCTTCCCGCCATTCATAGCCGGCAGCCCCTTCCTGCAGCTCCAGCCTGAAGGTCCCGACGGATGGCCACGTCTTGCCGGCGAAATCCACGGAAAAGGCGAGCGGCGCATCGGCACCGGGGAGCCCCACAAAGGTGGCGCCCCTGGCGATCGGTTCGGGCAGGTAGGGGACCTCTGCCATGCTTTCGCCCGGATCGAGAAACTGGTCGACCTGGGCGGCATCCCGTTTCTTCAGCTCGGCATACCAGGAGGTCGCGCCGGCCGGGGCAGGGCCATCGATCATGCCGTGCTGTTCGGCCAACTGCACCGAGGCGCGCGGCGGCAGGATCTGGCGGCGGGTGGTCTCGCCGGTGGCAGTGGTTTCGTGCGCGGCCCAGCTCCGGATGACGAGGCGATCCACGGATTCGCCAGGGCGAAGGGCGGGATCGCTCATCATGGCTGGCGAGGCGACCGGTTCGAACCGCAGGTAGGGCGCGGAGGCAGTGGCACCGCTGGCGTCCAGGTCGGTTTCGAAGAGGCGGCTGTTGCCGGCGATGTCGACGATGCGGGCCCGGAGCCGGTAGTGCCGGCCGAAGCGAAGCCGCGGCAGGGTGCCGGGGGGGACGGTGAAGGTGGTTGCGAGGCCGATGGTGTTGGCCATGTCGCTCGGTTCGTAGCCGACGTTGTTGTCGGCCGCATCCTTGACCGGCTTCTTGATGGTCTGGCCGGGGAGACCGACGACCAGGCTCCAGCCATCCCAGTGGAACAGCGCCTCGTGCAGGTAGAGGTCCGTGCTCCCGGCCGGGTCGCTGCTGCTGATACCGGGCACGGTAACGGTCCCCTCGTCCCGCAGCCCCTGGGGCAGGATGAAGCTCCCTGCCGGGTCGCCGGCGTGGGAGTAGTCCCCCTGACGCTGGCAGAGGGAGAACCATTCCCCCTTTTCCTGGTCATAGATGTCGATGCGATAGCCGCGGGCAACATCCTCGGCGCTGAATTTGATGCTGTTGCGCGTCGACGGGTTGGCGAGCAGCGTCTCGTAGCCGGTGCCGTTCTTGAGCTTTGTGACGAACTCCGCGGCGCGGTCGCTCATCAGGACCGACATGCCGCCGGAACGGAGCGCGGGAAGGCCGGCAGTCCGCGGTGTACCGAGCACGGCGGGCTTCTTGATGCCCAGGTCGCCGAGCGTCTGGGTGAAGCCGATCGCCTTGATGGCCGAGCCGTCGATATCGACCTGGGCGACGGAGAAGTCCGGGCCGGACATGTCGAGATGCCCGTTCGTGATGAGGCTCCCCGCGGCCCTGGCGCTGAACAGGCCGGCAGCGGCGTTGTAGTCGTAGCGGGTGGCAAGGGCGACCTTGGCGTCTGCGCCATCCTGGAGCTGGTTCTCCGGCCAGACCCGCACGATCCGTTCGACGACGCCCCCCATGCCCGCCGGGATCGGCACCTCGATGTCGAAGATCAGCCCCAGAGCCCGCATCAGCTCGGGATAATCGCCGAGCATGGCGATGACCTGGTGGAAATCGAGATCGGGCCGGACCGGCGCAATGCCGTAAGCACCACCCTTGGGGGCGTGGAAATATTCGGCCTGGAAAAAATCAAGCCGGATAGCCTCGGCAGCGGAGACTGATGACGGGTAGGTGGATGGCACGACGCCGTTCACCATGAGCCCATCAAGCTGCGCCTTTCGTTTTTCGCGGTCGCCGAGATCGAGCAGCGAGAAGTCAGCCGTGCCGTGGGGGAAGGAAGTACCCGCGACCACCTCCCCCTTGCGGCCGTAGAGCCAGCCGGGCGTGGGGAGATCGGTGGGGGATTCGAGCGCCACGGCCGTGTACTGCTGCCGGATGAAGTCGAGCACGCGCGCCGCCGGGAACGAGCGGACCACGGGGTTGGAGAAATCCCTGGCGGTCCTGTCGCGAACGACAACCGTCGGCGTGCCCTGGAACAGCTTTGTCCAGAGCGCGGGGAGCAGCGTATTGACCGGCTTCAGCCCGGTGGCGGTCGGGACGGTGGGACCGCTGGTCATGTAATCGCCCAAAAGGACCGAGAACGACCAGGGCTTGCCGGCCCAGTCGACGAAGTCGGCAAAGCTGGCAAGCGGGGTTTCCCCCCCATCGGGGGTAAGCCGCGGGGAGACGCGCACGGAGAGCTTGAGCACGGGGGCAGTGCCGCCGGTGGCGGTAGCGATGCCGTTCGGGAGGGGTGTCCAGGTGATGAGCTGTTTCATGATCTGTCTCTCCTTATGCCGCAAAGGCTGCGCAGTAGTCGTCCCACTCGCCCTGGCTGAAGGTATCCCCAAGGGTCGGATCGGCGGCGTCGCCCGCGAATTCGCGGCGGACGGTGAGGGTGACATCGGCGCTGAAGAAGAGCACCTCCACCTCCACGGTCATGCTCGCCTCGCCCCAAGCCTTGTTGTTGGAAATTTCGTAGGTCAGCCCGAGGTAGAACTCCACGCTCACCGTGATCAGGCCGAGGACCTCGACGGCGCCGCCGGCCCGGACATAGCCGGTGAGCGAGGCGGCCTCATCCGTGTATTTGATGTAGATGCCGGCCATGACATAGACCCCGCCGCTGGCTACACCGATGTCGAGGGAGAAGCTGCCGCCGAATTCCAGCGAGACCTCAAGCAGCTCCACGCCGTCGAGCCCGACGCCGACAGCGAAGAAGCCGCCGCCGGTAAAGAGCGAGACCGATATCAGGAACGGGTCCTGGCGCTCCGACAGGGCAAAACGCGCCCGGAAGGGGTCGCCGGTAAAGGGGAGCGTGGCCGCGGCCCTCAGTGCCAGGTTCTGCAGGGCAAACGCCCCCACCTGGATCGAGGGGATCTGTATCCCATAGCCGATGGACAGCCCCTCGGCACTCACATCGATGCTGGGCGGATCGACGAAACGGTCCAGGTGCAGCTTGTCTTCGATCTCGGAGACAAAGGCGAGTGCGCCGCAGAATCCCACCTTGCCGATATCGACGTTCACCTCGGGTTTACGCCCCGCCTCCATGGTCATGGAAAATTCGTTGAAGCGGATGGCAATGACATCGGCCAGGGTGATGGTGAAATCGACCAGCCTGGCGAGGAGGGTTGCCTTCGTGTCTACGCCGGCCGCTCCGACCTGCACGGTGCAGGTGATCTCCAGGGCGCGGGCGTCGCCGGAGGCAAAGGCGCCGGCAGCGGCCTTCAGCTTGTCGGTCTTCCAGGTGAACGAGCGGGAAAGGGTGCCGTCGGCAGCAGCGGTGCTGATCCAGCGCGGGATCTGCAGCTCGCCGCCGCCGGCGAAGTCGTCGATCCCGGTGAGGATCGAGAAGAGGTCGATGCCGCCGAGGATCTTTGCCGAGGTGCCGCCGAAGAAATCAGCCGGGTTGAACGTCCCGGCACCGAAGCCAGCGAGCTGATCGTCGACGCTGGTGGCGCCCTCCGTGATGCCGACGATGCCGTGGGCGCGGGAGAGGCCGCCCGCCAGCATGCCGGGGGAAACGATCCCCCCCACCTTGTCGGTGCCGTTGCCGCCGCCGTAGGTGATCGGCACGCTGTTCACGAACCGGGCAAAGACCTGCCCCTGGCTGTTCGTGCCGGCAAAGCCGTTGGCGAGGTAGCCGCTGATGAAGCTGATGGCATTGGCCGTCACCACATTGGCGAACTGGCGCATGGCCGGCACCACCACCTCGGCCGTGGTCATTTCCGGGTAGAAGGGGCGGGCCCAGGTCTCGCCGCTGTTCTTCTGCCGGAAGAAGGCGGTGAAGGAGATGCCGGTTGCCTCCAGCGCCTCGTCGGTGCCCCCCTGGGGATCGGCGAAGACGACCTTCTGGCCGCCGAAGGGATAACGGCGGCGTTCCTCTGGTCCGTCTTTCTGATTTTTAATCACCGCCGCAACATCGTCGGCGCTCTTGCTCACGTCGTTACGGACAAAGGCGAGTGGGACCGAGAACTCGACCTGGTTGCCCGCCTTGTCGGTGGCGCTCAGGTTGAAGAGGTAGTCGGCATTGCCGACCCGCGGCCAGAAGGCGGCCTCCTCTGCAGTCGAGGTGGAGACCGGGATCGTCTCGAACGGCTGGTCGAGCAGGGGGGTGATCCGTGTCAGCAGCCGCACGCTCTGGAACGGGATCTCGCGCCCCTGGCTGGGGAAGACGCTGTGGCCGCTCTGGTCGGCGCTGTAGTTGCGCTCGTATTCCTTTGCCACGAGAAACTTCCGCTTGCGCAGCCAGGCGCCGACGCGGCCCGGAGGGTTCTGGCCGAATTTCCTCTCGGTGATCTCGATCAGCACGGCCTTGTGCCCGAAGGGGAAGAGGTAGCCGCGCTTGACCACCTGGACGAACTGGTCGCGACCGAGGGTGGAGCGGTGGAGCCATTTCTCCAGGGTGACCAGGTCGTCGGGAAGCTGCGACCAGTCGCCGTCCAGATTCAGCCAGGCACCGAGGGAGGTGAGCATCAGCCGGTTGGCATCGACCGCCTTCAGGGCGCTGTTCGTGACCAGGAGATCCCGGTCCTCTGCGGTCAGGGAGGCATTCTCGCCAAACGGGTCGGGAGAGACGCCGGGGGTGTTGTCGACCGACCAGATGGCGCGCACGTCGGGAACGGAAGCGGCAAGGGCGGAGGTCTTGAGCCGGGCGTGCCAAAGCACGGCGCGGGGGCTCGCCTCCATGGCGGCCGAGACTGCGGTGTCCCAGTAGCCATACTGGTCGGGCGAGAGGAGAAGCCGGTAGGGCGCCTCGATGGCGGTGCTGTCGAGAAATGGCGGGTACTGGTCGCTGCCGGCGCTTTCCTGGGGAGCGGCCGGCATGAACATGCCATGGGCCAGCCTGGCCGAAACAATGCCGCGTACCGCGTAGTGCGGTTCCAGGGTCATCGAAGGGCTGACGGCGCGATCGTCGAGCCTGGGTTTCAGGCTGCCATCCTTCCAGTTGAGCAGCTGATCCACGGTGTAGGGAATCTCGGTGATCCCTGACCTGAAATCGAAGGCCAGCCTGGAGAGTCCGGCGCTCCGGTAGTTGATGGGGGTCGCTGGAACGGAGTCGGCGGTGGTCGTGGTGTCTTCCTTGAAGGAGCGCTCCCCCAGGCTTTGGGGCGGGAAGTAGACGACAACGCGCGGGACATCCTTGGTCGAACGGAACAGGCGGCCGGGTCCGGTACCGTGGAACTCGGGACGCAGGCCGAGGAACTGCAGCCCCAGGACCATCAGGTCGCGCGGACGGACGATCTGGGTGAGAACCCACTCCGGTAGCCGGATGCGAGCGTACGGATCGGCATCGGAGACGGCGATTTCCCCTTCGACGGACACCAGGTCGCGGTCGAGCGACGCAATGGAGAGCACCATGTAGCTCTTGGTCAGCGGTGGCATCGGGTCGACCACGACCTCGTCCAGACGCGGGGCGGTCGCATCGAGGGCAAAATGGAGGCCGTGCTGGAGGATGCCGCTCCCATTGGGCAAGGGGCCGACGTAGAGGCTGGCGGGCTTGCCGGCCAGCGCCGGGATGTCGAGCAGCATGAAGCCGGGCTTGCGGGGCATCGGCCCCAAGAGAAGGCTGCACCGCTCGGTGTGAGCCGTGAGGGTAACCGGGGTGCGGAGAGCGAGCAGGGCCGCGCCGCGCCGGTCGCCGTCCCCCGTGTAGACTGCCGCGTAGACCGGCATCTGCAGCGGGATTGAGAACGGCACCATATAGTCGTTCTTCAGGTCGGCACCGGGCTGAAACAGTATCCCGCTGGCAGGCGGACCGACCGCGACAACCGCCCGGCGCACATCGCCGTCGAGCTGCTCGTCAGCCTCGATGGCGAGCCAGTGGAAGGCAGGCAGGGGGCGGACGAAACGCCACCCCTCGGTCCGTTCCGGCCAGAGCGGCATATCGAACGGCTCCTGCTCGGGGATGAAGAGCGCCGAGCGGCGTTTGGCCGGGTTGGGAAGCGTGCTCGGCATGCCGGGCGCGAGAAGCGCCAGCGCCAAGGACCTGGAGCTGATCGTATCGCCTTGCGTGGTCAGATCGACAAAGGGCTGCCCGGCGCCGAACAGGAAGAGCCAGGACGGGTGAAAGACCGCATTGGTGGAACCGCCCACCCTGAGATGCATGCCGCCTGTGACGTAACAGACGGAATCGTCGAGCAGGACCTTGGCCGTGGCCTGAGCAGTACCGTTCAGCCAGTCTGCCAGCCCCACCCGGCTGGAGAACCCGCAGAAGGCAAACGCCAGCTCCATCTGCGCGACACCCCCCTCCATGAAGAGCCGGGCCGTCAGATCGGCGGAGATGTCGAGACCGGGAAAACGCGCGCCGGTGAGGGTGATGATGATTTCGCCGCTCGCCTTCACCTCCACCTTGAGCTTGGGGGTGCCGCTGAAACGTGCGGTGTTGATACCCCAGTGGCCGCTGCTGCCGGGCGTCAGGGTCACCCAGCTCGCGGTATAGCTGACCGTAACCGTCCCGAAGACGATCTTTCGCACCAATGTGACATTACCGACATGACCGGCCATGCCCGGCTGGATCTCCCACCTGTGCAGGGTTGCGCCCGATTGCGAAACGAGGAATCTGCCGGATGCGTCGAGACGGAGATAGCTGTTGGTCTTCAGGACCGAGAGGTTAAGCGGCGTCGGATTCATGGCGATGTCCTTTCGAGGAATGCGGCCGGAAGCCGTCCTGGGAATGGGTGAGGATCATGACTGTGCGCCTTTTGTCCATCGAAGATTGCCTATATTCAAACCATCGAATCAATTAAATGTTCACAAATCACAAATATGCCTGCAAATCAATAAATGTTACACACTTAGCTAGCAAAAAAGTTTTCTTTGATATCGCATATACTATTGATAAACCTAAATTAATGTGGATTACTACACGACATCCCGAGACTTGGCAACAGCAAATATTCTGTGCAGACTAATTCACACTCTGTCCATACAATATGCACATACAGTAAAATGTCGTGGTTTCGAAAGGTTATTCCAGCATTACTACACTGGCCAGGTCAGCTATTCCATACCAAGCTGAGAACAGTCGGCTTCTAAGCCATTGTGGGCAATTGAACGAAAAAAGGCCCTTGCGCGGGCAAGGGCCTTTTTTCGTTTCGTCGGCATGACGAAGTATGAATGGTGGAGCTGATGAGGATCGAACTCACGACCTACGCATTGCGAACGCGTCGCTCTCCCAGCTGAGCTACAGCCCCACAGATGAATTACGTGACGCAACGGAAGGTAATATACATTCAAACCCCCTCCGGCGCAAGGGGGAAATCAGCCCCCCTGGCTCGGCGGCGGGGGTTCCAGCGGGATGATGACCACGAACTCCACGCCGACACCCTGGTAGTTGTTGACCTGCAGCTTGCCGCCATGGTTGGTGACGATCCGGTTGGCAATTGGGAGCCCCAGACCGGTACCGCTCTCCTTGGTGGTGAAGAACGGATGGAAGATGTTGCCGAGCGATTCCAGCGGTATCCCGCCGCCGGTGTCCGCCACCTTGACCATGATGGCATCGCGGCCGGCGAGCCTGGCAGGCGATGCGGCAATCTTCAGCTCGCCCGGTCCCTGCATCGCCTCCTGGGCGTTGGTGAAGATATTGATGAAGACCTGCTTGAGCTGCTGGCAATCGCCGAGAAATGAGAGAACCTTGGTGGGGAATTTTCGGCTGACGGTTATCCGGTTCTCCTCAAAACCGAGGGCAACCACGGAAAGGGCCTCGTCAATGATCTCCTGCATGGTGCAGACCGAGTAGCAGATGGTGGATTTGCGGGAGAAGGAGAGGATGTCGGTCAACATCTTTTCCAGCCGGTTCACCTCGCCGACGATGGTGGCAACATAGCCCCCTTCTTCTGACGCCTTGGGGAACTTCCGCTGCAGGCGCCGGGCAAATCCGCCAATAGAGATGAGCGGACTCTTCAGCTCGTGGGCGATACCGGCAGCCATCTCGCCGATGGTCGCCAGACGCTCGCCGTGCAAGAGCCGCTCCTGGGCATCGCGCAGCTTGCGGTTGGCATCCTCGATCCGGTTATAGAGCAGCGAGTTCTCGATGGCCATCCCGGCCTGGTTGGTAAACAACTCCAGAAAGCGGAGATCGTCCTGGCTGATGGTCTTGTTGCTGCAGGGGTTGTCGACGACCACGACCCCCACCACCTTGTCCTTGGCCAGAAGCGGCATGGCGGCAAAGGAGCTGATGCCGAATTTCCTGATGAATTCCCGATCGACGCGCTTTTCGCGGCCGGTGTCCGCAACGTAGACCAGGCGCTTCTCCAGGACGGCCCGCGAGGACATGTTTTTCACCTTGCTCAGTTCAAGCCTGCTGGCCCTGACTTGGGTACTGAATTCCGACTGCTGCTGCCGCTGCATCTCTTCCTCGGAGATATCCCAGCGGCTGGTCAGCGCACTCTCCACATCCACAAGGGGGGTAGCAAGGCCGGTAGGCGACTCGCGGGTCACCCCGAGCATCCCCTGCATGACCCCGGCACGCTCATTAATGAGAAAGAGCATGGAACGTTCAAAGAGCGGATTGGACCCGCTGGTGAGCGCGGAGAGGATCAGGTGCATCAGCTTGTTGAGACGGATCGTGGAGAGCATGGTATTGCTGAGCCGGTAGAGCAGGGAAAGCTCCTTGAGCTTCTGATCGTTCTCGCGGCTCAGGCGGACGGCCTGCTGATAGTTTGTGGCGCCGGTGATGGCGTTGGAGATCAGCACAGCCATGCTCTCGAAAAGCTCCCGCTCTTCTTCGGTGAAATTCTGCCAGGTCCCGGCCTGCCCGCGTCTGCCGAAGAAGGTCAGGGTGCCGAATATCCTGTTCTCGAATTTGAGCGGCACGCAGACATAGGAGGGGGGGAGTTCGTCTTCGGAGATCAGATCGCTGATCAGGAGCGGAACGCCGCTCAGCCTGACCTTTGCCGAGCATAGCTCCTCGATCCCCAGCAGGGTTTCCTGGTGGCGGCGCATGGCATGGCTGATGCGATACTGAAGGAGCGGCAGCATCCCCTCGCTCCCCATCAACCGGAAAACGGTACAACAGGAATCGCTCTGCTGGTGGCAGGTATCGAGGATAACGGGAATCAGGGTCGCAGGGGGAACGGAGCGGTTGAGGAGCGCACCCAGTTCGCTCAGCATGGTCAGATTGCCGATGCGGCGCTGCGATCCACTGGAGATCCCGATCCGCTGGATGATCCCGCCGATGACGACGAGGATATCCTCAAGGGGCTCCAGTTCGCTGCCCGACGGCGGATCGGTTGCGGAGAGGCCAAACATGAGGACGCCACAGACCATCCGGGAATCCCCTATGGGAAAGGCGCAAAATTGCTTTTCCGTCCCCCGGCGCGGCTCCTGTGGGTGAAGAGCGGTCGGCGACAGGCAGACCTGCTGGCGTTTCGCAGCGCACAGGCCGGCCAACCCTTCTCCCAGCGTGATATTACAGTCAGACGATGCGCGGGAAGTCGCCGTAGATACCAGCCTCGCCAAGGAGCGGTTGTTCTCGTCCATGAGGTATATGGTTGCCGAGGTGCAGGCATAGGAAGAACAGAGAAATTTGGCAAGGGACTTGAGACGTTGCAGGTAGGAAAGGTCGGCGGCATTGGCGATTCGGACCGCTTTGCTCAGAAGGGTATATCTGTCCTTACCAGGCATGGTCACACCAGAGGCTCTTCCCCGGATAATGGAATGAGCGGAAGTACGGCTCGGTGGCAATGGCTAAGGGAGCTTCTCTTTCTGCTCCTGCTCCATCTTGCAGTCGATACAGAGGGTGGTGACGGGACGGGCCTTCAACCGGGCCTCGCTGATCTCTTCGCCGCAGACGTCGCAGATGCCGAATGTCCCTTCGTCGATCCTCTCCAGAGCTTCCTTGATCTTGTTGATGAGTTTGCGCTCCCGGTCGCGGATGCGCAACTCGAAACTCCGGTCCGATTCCTGGGTGGCACGGTCATTGGGGTCCGGAAAATTTGTGGTTTCCGCCGTCATGCCGGAAACGGTCTTCTCGGCATCTTCCAGCAGAACCCGCATCTCTTCCAGCAGCACTCCCCGGAAGTATTCACTTTTGCCCTCTTCCATCTCATCACCCCACAGATCTTAAACTTTCGTAATACACAATAGTATGTAAACAGCGCTGTTAAGTAAAGAAAAAATGTCTATCGTCACCCTCTGACATCAGGTCAGAGACGCTCCAGCGACTCTTCGAGGGAGCGAACACCGATCAGTTCGATTCCCGGCACCTTCATCTGCTTCTGGTTGCCATACGGAAGAAGGCAGCGGGTGAACCCGAGCTTGGCAGCCTCCCTGACGCGCAATTCGGGCTGGCTTATGGCCCGCACTTCGCCGGCCAGCCCCACTTCACCCAGCACCAGGGTCTGCGGATCAACCACCCGGTCCAGATGGCTGGAAGCGACAGCCAGGGCCATCCCCAGGTCGGCTGCAGGCTCGCTCAGCCGCACCCCTCCCGCCACGTTGAGAAAGATATCCTGTCCGGCCATGGTCAGGCCGACCTTCTTCTCCAGGACGGCAACCAGGAGCGCCAGCCGGTTGTGGTCGACACCGATGGTGGTCCGCCGAGGCACGCCGAACGAGGAAGAACTCACCAGCGCCTGCAGTTCCACCAGAAGCGGCCGGCTCCCCTCCAGGGCCGCAACGACCAGGGAGCCGGATACCCCCAGCGGCCGTTCGGAGAGAAAGAGTTCGGAAGGGTTCTTCACCTCTGCCAGCCCCCCCTCCTTCATCTCGAAGACACCGATCTCGTTGGTGGAACCGAAGCGGTTCTTCACGGCGCGCAGGATACGGAACGGATGGCCGGCATCACCCTCGAAGTAGAGCACGGTATCGACCATGTGCTCCAGCACCCGCGGGCCGGCGAGGGTCCCGTCCTTGGTGACATGCCCGACCAGGAAGACCGGCAGGCCGCTCCCCTTGGCGAGCAGCATGAGGCGACCGGCGGTCTCGCGCACCTGGCTGACACTTCCCGGCGCAGACTCGATGGTGGAGGTAAAGACGGTCTGGATGGAGTCGACCACCAGGGCCGCTGGCTTCAAGCGGTTCACCTGGGTGAGTATCCGCTCCAGGGAGGTCTCGGCCAGCAGAAAGAGGTGCTCGTGGGTTACGCCCATCCTGGTGCCGCGCAGCTTGATCTGCTGGGGCGACTCCTCGCCGGAAACATAGAGGACCGGGCCGCCGCTGCCGGCGAGATGATGCATGACCTGCAAGAGGAGGGTCGATTTGCCAATCCCGGGATCGCCGCCGATGAGCACCAGCGAACCGGCCACCAGCCCTCCCCCCAGCACCCGATCGAACTCAGCGATCCCGCAGGGAAGCCGGTCTTCGGCACTTGCCGAGATCTCGCTGATGGGACGGGGCTCTGTCTCGGCAACGCCCCCCAGGCCATGGGAATCGCGCCGGGAAACCAGCTCTTCGTGGATAGTGTTCCAGGCGTTACAGTCAGGGCACTTCCCCAGCCACTTGGCTGACTGGTAACCGCACTGCTGGCAGACATAAAGGGCTTTTGTTTTCACGGCATTCCTTCGGTTAATCTTTTGTGCATACTAACCCCATAACCTCCCGCTGTCAATGTACGGCAACGAGTGCCAATGCCCGCCGAGAGCAGTTTTCCGCAACCCTCAACACTGTCATGGGCAATGGAACACTTCCAGCACGGGATACCGTGGATATCCAGCCGTACCGCGCTGTTTTGTTGATGCAGAATCCGTCACATGAGCGTATTATGCCATCCGTCTTATTACACCCCCGTGCCGGGATGCCGACTGCTCAATCCCCCCCCTGCACAAAAGGACCAGTTCGTGCGTATCAACCTCAAGGCAGCCCTCCTTTCGGCATTCATCCTCCCCGGTCTCGGCCAGCTCTACAAGGGTGACAAGCTCAAAGGAGCGATCCTCATAGCGCTTGTCAACATATTCCTGCTCGCGACCCTGTTCCTGCTCCTGCAGGCAGCTGGCCCCATCCTAGCAAGCCAGATCGGCGGGCCACCCGACGCGTCTGCCGTGCTGGCCGAGCTTAAATCCCGCTCGCCGGCAGCCAGGTGGCTGCTGTCGGCCTTTTTCGGCCTCTGGATCTTCGGCGTGGTGGATGCGGCACGGCAATGACCGGCCACTGATCCTGTCTTGCGGGGATGAATTGGTTTGACAAACACTGTTTTTATGTGCGATAAGATGTTAATTTCGCTCTCATGAAGGCACCCTTGTACGGCCTCGGTCGGCAGAGTGACAATAAAGGATCAGCCATGAACTACTCGCATGTACTGGGAACCGGCGGAGCACTCCCCGAACGGGTCGTGACCAACGACCATTTCTCCTACCTGGTGGAAAATGCCGACGAATGGATCCAGTCACGCACCGGAATCTGCGAGCGCCGCTTTGCCTCGGAGCAGGAATCGTCCTCGGATCTCGCCACCATTGCCGCCCGCCGGGCGCTGGAAAGCGCTGGTCTTGACCCCCTGGAACTGGACGGCATCATCGTCGGCACATCGACCCCGGACATGTGCCTCCCAGCCACGGCCTGCATGGTGCAGAAAAACATCGGGGCAAGGAATGCCGTTGCCTTTGACATGAACGCCGTCTGCAGCAGTTTCGTCTTTGCAGTGGAAACCGCCGACAGCTACATCAAGGCGGGCAAATTCGGCAAGGTACTGGTGATCGGCGCCGACACCTATTCAAAGATACTCGATTTCGATGACAAGAATACCTCGCCGCTCTTCGGCGATGGCGCCAGCGCCATGATCCTCGGTGCGGGCAGCGAGCGGAAAGGGATCATTTCGAGCCTCATCCGGAGTGACGGAAACGGCTGGGAACTCATTCAGGTGCCCTCCTCGGGCTCCCGCAAGCCGGTTACGGCGGAAACCATCGCCAACCGCGAACACACCTTCAAGATGGAAGGGAAAAAGGTCTTTATCTTCGCCACCGATGTGATCCCGAAGATCATCGAAGAGGTTACCAGCAGGGCGGGCGTGACCCCGGACCAACTCGACCATATCATCCCCCACCAGGCCAATGTCAGGATCATCGATTTTATCTCGAAGAAGACCGGCATCGCCAAGGAACGGTTCCTGCTCAACCTCGACCGTTGCGGCAATACCGCTGCCGCCTCCGTGGGGCTGGCACTGGACGAGAACATGAGAAACGGCGTTATCAAAGCGGGCGAGTCGGTGCTTATCATGGGATTCGGCGGCGGGCTGTCGTGGGGAGGCATGCTCCTGCAGTTCTAACCGCAGATCAGAGCCCTGCCGGGCATCAGCCCCCGGAGGGCTTTTATGCCTCCGATTCCTTCGCCGACCTGTACCAGCGATAGCCCCTCTGCGCAGAACAAGGATTCCAGCTGGGTTGCTGGCACCACCTTCCTCCAGCCGGCATGAAACCGGTCAGCTGCTAGCAGTATCCCCCCCCGCTCCAAGCTCCTCGCCAGCCGCCTCACAACATCTTTCAATGCATCATCGTGATGGAGCATCGGACCTCCAAGCACACCGTTACAGAGTATGACGTGGAAAAGCTCCGGCGGCTCCCATGTGCGGAGGTCTGTAGCAGCGAAACGGATTTCGCCCCAGGAATGTCCATCATTCACAGACCCCAGGAAACTACGAACCAATCGTTCATGATCGGGATCGTGCGGGAAGCAGGCATGGCTTGCAGCGAAGACTTCCAAAGGACTCAGGGTAACACCTGAAATGCTGACTGCTCCTGCTGGAACGCCCGCATCCTTTACTAGACGGGCAAGTTCATACGTCCCTTCGCCGCTGCCGCAGGCAGCATCGAGACATCGAAGCTGACCACCGCCAGACACGCCCCGCGCTCTCAACCACTGCCGGAGAAAGGCGTACTGCTTGGGATACCTGCCAAACCCACCCCCGAACTGCTGTGGCAGATATATTGAAAACAGAAACCTCTGCCGTTCCAATTCATTACCCATGAGCACCCCAAGGACGGCGGCAGGATCGGTACGTACGAATCCACCCTGAAGGCGATGCAGCAGGTCAAGCCAACTGGAAGACTGCTGGAAGAGCGGCGGGATAATTTCACGACCCTGGCGCAAGGAGAGGCGCACCAGGCGCTGAAAAGCTCCTTGAATGACAGCAAACGGGAAGAAGGTCTCCGACATCCTGCTGGTTTCGTTGGTAACGATCAGTCCAGGAGCCCAGAACGGTACGGGACAGAAATTTACGTAACTGAGGAAGTAACGGGAGAGGTCAGTCCGACGACGCTGCAATTCGGGGTCGTCGATAACACCAGTGACCATCAGCCGGGAAAGGTCGCTGATTGCAGCTTGTGGATCAAAAATTGGATGAAGCCAGTCGAGCGCTGTGTTCACGGAGAGAGGAATACAAGGGCAGTGATCATGAATATTGCCGTAAAAACCTGGACAGCGCTTAGAGTATTCGTGGTCATCGCAAGCGCCTGCTTCAGAAAAGGAAATACCCTGCAAATCGGTGATAATCGGGACTCCGTGGCTTTCTGCTACGATCTCCGCCCGGTTACCCCAGCAGAACTCAAGCTGATCCTTGCTACGCCAGATGCTTTTCTTGACAAGAAGCGTCGACTCCTGCTGACAATTATCGATTGCCCCCTGCTGTTGGCACCACTGCTACTCTTTTACTTGAAACGTCATGGTTTTTCAAGATGTAGGGTATGGCGGGAACCAGCAGGAATGACCTTTACGGCCGCCAGGTGATCTACCCACCAATGCGGCCGATCTCATAACCGATCTCCCCGAGCGGCAGCACTTCGTCAGCCACGCCCCCGTCGACGCAGCTCTTGGGCATGCCATAAATGGTCGAGGTTGCCTCATCCTGGACCAGAGTCACCCCGCCTTTGCTCTTCAGGTGCTGCATCCCCTTGAAGCCGTCATTTCCCATCCCGGTAAGGATAACCCCTAACATCGAACCGTTACAGGCATCCGCCATCGAGGTCATCATCAGGTCAACCGACGGGATATAGAGATACTGGGGATAGTCGGTAGTCGGCACGGTCTTTACGGTGATACCAGCGGCATGACGCACCAGGAGAGTATGCTTGCCTCCGGGAGCTACGAGAGCCTGTCCTGGCTTCAGAATATCCCCGTCGACAGCCTCCTTTATGGCAAGTGAGCATTTGGAGTTGAGCCGCTCGGCATAGGGGCCGGTAAAAGCCTTGGGCATGTGAATGGCGATCATGATGCCATACGGATAATTCACAGGGACACGTGAGAGCACTTCCTGGAGTGCAACAGGCCCCCCGGTGGAAGCACCGATCCCCACACAACTGATCTTGCGCTGCGAAAAGCGGGAGCTGGCAACGCGATGCGCCGGAGCAACTGCGGGACGGGATGTTGCCGCGACTCTTTTGGCAAACAGGGATATGGATGCTTCCTTTACCCTGCGCAACAGTTCGGAGCGGAACACTTTCTGAGCATCGACCGAATCGGTGACGTTCTTGGGAATATAGTCGACAGCCCCAGCTTCCAGGGCCTCGAAGGTAGCCTTTGCACCTTCGTTGGTGAGGGTCGAGACCATCAGCACCCTGGTCGGCGCCTTGGCCATGATCGCCTTCAGGGCGCTGATACCGTCCATGCGCGGCATCTCCACGTCCATCGTAATCAGGTCGGGTTTCAGGTTCAAGGCCTTCTCGACCCCTTCGACACCATCGGCCGCAACCCCGACCACCTCGATATTTGGATCGCTGGTCAGTATGCCGCGGATCGCCATCCGCATGAATGAAGAGTCGTCAACGATCAACACCCGCATCTTTTTCGCCTGAGTCGTGAATGTCATGCAGAATCACTCCATTACCATGCCTTCAAAGATAGATTTCACCAAATCCTGCACTTCAGGTACCCGGTCGTCAAGTTCATAACAGAAACGTTCGACATCAAGCTTGGCCATGTGCGGGGCAAACTTCTTGAGGATATCCCATGCCTTCTCCTCGGCAAGGTTGAAACTGACCCATTCACGACCGCCATAATCCAACTGCCGCACCGAGCAGAAGAGGTCGGCAAGATTGACGATTGCCACCAGGTTAGGGTCAATGGTTGCCAGTTCCGGTTCATGATGATGGGCAATGACTTCACAGTATTCGGGGGGGAAGTTCCACTTCTGTGCGATGGCAACCCCGATGTAGCTGTGATTAGTCCCCCAGAAACGGTCCTCGGCATCCACCAGCTTGTAGGGAGTCGATTTTATCTCCTGAAGGATGCGCTGAAAGTCCTTTTGGTAGTAATAACTGAGGAAAACTTCACCGATATCATGAATGATCCCGGCCAGATAGGCTTTTTCCGTGTCGATGTAACGCGCCCTCTGGGCAATGATCTTGGCGACAATCCCCACGCCGAAGGAGTGTTCCCAGAAGGTCATGACATCGAATGCCCCGTCTTTTCCCTGGAATGCCTCGATGAATGAACAGGTCAGGGCAAGTTCGCGGATATGGCGGAAACCGAGATAGACCAAAGCGCGCTTAACGGACTTGATCTCCTGGCTGGAGCGGTACAGAGGAGAGTTGACGATCTTGATGACCCTGGCTGCCAGCACCTGGTCGGTGAGGATCATATCCGCAACTTCTTCAAGTTCCACATCAGGCTTATCGAGAAGTTCCAGGACCTTTGATGCAACTATCGGAATAGTGGGGAGATCGCTGATCTTCTCCACCATCTCCTGGGCCTTCTTAAGCTTTACATTTGTTTCCATTGCATCCTCTCACTTTTTATAGGCAAAACCACCCGGGAAATGGATCGTCTTGAAACTGTCATTCACTCCATGCAAGGACTCGGACTGCCCGACGAAAAAGTAGCCGTAAGGCTGTAGGTTATTGTAAAAATGCTGGACAACCTTTGATTTGGATGCAGTATCGAAATAAATCAACACATTTGCACAGAAGATGAAATCGAAACTCTTCATGAAAATCATCTTGGTGTCATCGTAGAGGTTCAGGTGAGTAAACGTAACCAGCTTCTTCACATCCGGCGACAGTATGAATTTTTCGGTCGACTCCTGCTTGAAATATTTCTTGCGAAAGAATTCAGGGGTATTCCTCACTGAATAGGAATTGTACACCCCCTCACGGGCCATGGCGAGGACGGTTTCATTGATATCGGTTCCCACGATCTCGATAATCCAGTCCTTAAGCAGCGTCTGCCGCTTTTCGAGCAAGATCATGGCCATGGTATAGGCCTCTTCCCCCGACGATGAGCCAGCACTCCATATCCTCAGCTTGCGGAAACCGATTTTACCCTTCACCTCAACCAGTTCGGGCAGGAGTTTGTTTTCCAGAGCTGTCAGCTGCGGCACATTACGGAAGAAGCAGGTTTCATTGGTGGTAACCTCGTCCAGAAGCCGCTTCAGCTCCTGAGCTCCTCCTGCTCCCCCCTTGAGAAGCTTGTAATAGTCGGCATGGCTCGTGATGCCTGTCTCTTCCATGCGCCTAGCCAGCCGGCTCTCAAGGAAATACTTCTTGCTGGCATGGAAATAGATGCCGCACAGGTTATAGATATAGTCCCTGAATAGTTCGAAATCCTTATCCGCTAGTTTCACGGCAATCCCTTCTCTGATAGGTGTTGTAAAGCTGAGGTCGCGCTATGCCGCTATCCGACCGGTACTTGCGCCGTCATTCCCTTCGACCAGGCTGACAGGATCGACTATGAGGGCCACACTACCGTCACCCAAAATGGTCGACCCCGCAATGCCGGGGAGATTGGCCAGATATTTCCCAAGAGACTTGATCGCCACCTCCTGCTGTCCGAGCAGCCTGGTAACGATGAGTCCTACCCGCTTCTCGCCAACTCCGACCACAACCACATAACACGCCGAATCCGTATCCATCTTGCGAGATACACCAAACACCCGCTCCAAGCGGACCAGCGGCAGAACGATTTCCCGGAGTTTCAGCATCTCCTTGCCGCCAATGGTATGGAACTCCCGTTGATCTACCCGGAGCGTTTCCATAACCGCCGAAAGCGGAATGGAGTAAATTTCCCCTTCCACCTCCACCAGCAATGACTGAATGATGGCGAGGGTGAGCGGAAGCTTGAGGATGAATTCAGATCCTTTCCCCAATTCGCTCTTGATATCTATGATGCCATTCAGCTTCTTGATGTTGGTTCGCACCACGTCCATGCCGACTCCTCTTCCCGAAAGATCCGATGCCTTCTCTTTCGTGGAGAACCCCGGCAGGAAAATGAGGTCAAGGATCTCTCTAGGCATCATGGATGCCAGCTGATCATCGGTAATCAGCCCCTTCTCCAGTGCCTTGCGGCCGATCTTGTCCGGATCGAGTCCTTTCCCGTCATCCTTGATGCTGATGATGATCTGGTTCCCTTCGTGGGCTGCGGCAAGAATCAGTGTGCCCATTTTTGACTTGCCTGCGGCAAGTCGCTCGTCGGGAGTTTCCAGACCGTGATCCATGGCATTGCGGATGAGATGGATGAGAGGATCACCAATCTCGTCAACAACGGAACGGTCGAGTTCGGTCTCTTCACCCATGAGCTGGAGATCGACTTCTTTCCCCAGGTCTCGAGCCAGGTTGCGCACGATGCGCGGAAATTTCTTGAACACCTTTTCCACGGGGATCATGCGCATCTTCAAAACTTGCATCTGCAGTTCTGAAGTTACAAAATTCAGACGCTTGGTGAGCTTGTTGAAATCCTCGGAAAAACTTTCCTGGTTGACCTCACCCTGATAATTGGAATTTAGCTGGATCATCCGGTTTCGTTCCAGCACCAATTCCCCAACCTGGTTCATGAGATCGTCGAGTCGCTTCACATCCACGCGAACTGTCGTATTATCCGACAGGTCTTCACCTTTTGACTCTACGGCCTTTACCACGGGTTGGGGTGGCGGCGCCACCGTTGCGGCTTTCGGCGGTTGTGGCGAGATTGCATTTGATTGCGGTTCCGCTTCCGGTTTTGTTTCCCCGGCAGCAGGAGTCGCCGTGGCGGTTGCTGCCTGCTGCGGCGGGGCAGCTTCCGATGCGGAACCACCATCCGTGGCAGAAGATGAAAGGAGCGGGATAAGCTTTTCAATCGTTCCGTCGATCTCCCGTTCCTTGATATCATTGGCCTTGATATCGCTGACCAATACCTTCACGAGATCGACCGATTCGAGAATTACGTCCATGATTTCGGGTGTGACTACCAGTTCACCCTTGCGCAACCGGTTCAACACATCCTCGGTCTTGTGGGTTACCTTGACCAGCAGCTCGAAACCCAAAAAACTTGAGGCGCCTTTGACAGTGTGAATCGATCGAAAGATCCTGTTCAGAAGCTCGGTATCACCTGTGGTCTTTTCCAGGGTTACCAGGTCGTCATCAAGCTTTTCAAGAAGCTCGGTGGTCTCAGTGAGAAATCCGTCCAACAACTCTTGATCTTCGATTTCCATTGACATGTGAAGTCCCTCTCTCAAACGATAAATCAAGCACATGCAAGTCACTCCGAAACCGGAGTCGACGGATTAGATGGAAAGATTGCTCAACATCTTCCGGTCTTCCCGGGAAGACATCTTCTCCAGATCGAGAAGTACCAGCAATCGCTCAGGCTGGTTGATCACGCCTGACATGCATTCCTGGTCCACACCGCTAGTTGCCACCGGAGGAGGCGGCTGGATCTCTTTCTCGGAAATCCTGATGACCTCGGAAACAGAATCGACGATGAATCCCATCAATTCGCCATCCACATCCATCACCATGATCCTCGTGCTCTTGTCGTTTTCCACCTCTCCCAGTCCAAACCGCCGGCGAATCGACATGATGGGGATCACCTTCCCGCGCAGGTTGATCACACCTTCCACATAGTGCGGGGTATTGGGAACCCGCGTAATACTGGGCATCCGGATGATTTCCCGCACTTTCAGCACATCGACCCCATACTCTTCCTCATCGAGTTTGAAACTTACCAGTTGAATCAGTTCACCTGAGGCATCTTCTTTTTCTTTCTGGTCACGGTGAATCGTCAATGCATTTTCCATCAGAACCTCCTATCTGAAATACGTGAGGGTATTGCATAAACTGAATCGCTCAGTGACATGAAAAGGCATATGGAACTTTCTCAAAGCCACCTATCAAAATACGTGCGGCATGCGCCTCGCCAGCTCTTTTTGGTTGCAATGAGAGACTGAATGTTCAACTGGTCCATTTCCTCCAACCAAGATGCTATTCCCTGTGGGAGGGGAAATGGCACGGGAAGGGGTCATGTTTTCTGCCACCAAGCCGAATTCCGTCCTGATGAAACCAAGCGGCACTGCGCTATGTAAGTGGAAACCGTATCCGGAGTGCAATGCACCTGTTTTTCGCATAAATTTATATCCTCATGACTCCGCCCAAAAAGAAATCGCAAATTATTCCTTACCTGCTCCTCGCTCAAGCGTCAGCACAGAACCGTCCTCGTATATTCCTGACACACTTTTGACACCTACGCCGCTGACTGGCAGGATATTTCTTTAATTGCAGCAGGGTAGAATCGTCCAAGAGTCGAGATGATATTTCACTTTACCCGCTCCCTTTCGATACATTTTCAGAGAGTCATTTTATTGACTTTCACTGCCCATGTGTTATAGTAGGCATCGTTATGAAACTCTTCGGCGAGTAATGTTCTAACTTTAATCGCCGGAACGAGGTATCCATGGAGAATGCCAAGATTCTCATTGCTGATGATGACAAAAAGACGAGAGATTTTGTCGCTGCATTCCTGAGTTACAAGGGGTACCAGGTTTATCAAGCTTCTGACGGTCAAGATGCACTTGAGAAGATTGACATGAATGAAGTGCACCTGGTCATCACCGACTTGATGATGCCTCGCATCAACGGAATAGAATTTATCAAGAAACTCAAGGCATTAAGGCCCGAAATCGTGACTATCGCGTACAGTGCCTTTGCCAATTCGGAGATGACTGCTAACCTCCTCAAAGCAGGAGCATTTTTCTATCTCGAAAAACCGTTTAACCTTGAAGAACTCGAAACCCACGTAAAGCGTGGTCTTGAGCACCATGCACTGCAGAATCAGAGCTTCCGCACCAAACCCTGCATCAAAAACCGGCCACGCCTCAACAATATCATTGGTGAAAGCGACAAGATGCTTGCCCTCTTCGAGCTTATCGAAAAGGTGGCAAACTCCGACTCGACCGTTCTCCTGCAGGGTGAGTCCGGCACGGGCAAGGAGCTTGTTGCACGTGCCATACACGATCTGAGCAACCGGCACGCAAAGAACTTCGTCCCGGTAAACTGCGCAGCTATTCCCGACGATCTCCTGGAAAGCGAATTATTCGGTCATGTCAAGGGTTCCTTTACTGGTGCCATTGCAACCAGAATCGGACGTTTTGAAATGGCCGACAAGGGGACTCTGTTCCTTGACGAAATTGGGGACATGAAGCCCAGCCTCCAGGTAAAGTTGCTGCGCGTTCTGCAAAACAAGGAACTCGAACCCGTCGGTTCCACCACAACCAAAAAGATCGATGTGCGCATAATTGCTGCGACAAACCAGAATCTTGAAAAACTGGTTTCGGTGAAAGAGTTCCGCGAAGACCTGTTTTACCGGATTTCAGTCATCCCCATAAACCTTCCGCCGCTTCGCGAACGTAAAGGCGATATCCAGCTACTGGTCAATACCTTCCTGGAGCGATTCAACAAAGATAAACAGCACAAGGTCAAAGGTCTCGATGCCACGACCATGCATCTCCTCTCCAACTATGACTGGCCGGGAAACGTTCGCGAATTGGAGAACCTTATCGAGCGAATGGTCATACTGAAAGGGAGTGGCATCATCTCAGTCAGCGACCTTCCCGAAAAATACCGGGGGCGAAGATCCACCCTGACGAACGAACCGATCTCCCTTCCGGACAAGGGTTTCTGCCTCAACAGTGCAGTCGAGGAATTCGAAAATCAACTGATCCTTCAGGCACTGGAAAAAACCGCCGGGAACAAGAAAGAAGCTGCCATGCTGCTGAACCTGAAGCGAACGACACTCATCGAAAAACTGAAGAAGAAAAAGCTGCTCATCCCGGGATCAGCGCAACCTCTGTAACGTATTCCTCCTGCCCTGCACGGAGCCTTCATGGCACCGAAGACGAGCATTGAGAATGGCATACAATATGCTTTCCTCTCTCCATGGCCATCAATCCCGTTGAATCCGCACTATCCCTGCTTCCTGGCAAGCCCCCCGAGCGTCCTTCAGCCAGTGATGCAGCCGCCCGCCAATCCTTTGCCGACGTCATGTCAGCAGCTGTTGATGTGCAGCAGCAAGGCATCCCACGGACTAGTGGTGCAGCTGCCAACGCAGCCATAGAGCTCATGCAGCTGGAGATGATGAAAAATGCCCTGTCTTTGGGTAACACCGAATCATCGGCATCTCCTGTGTCATTCATCTCACCAGCTAAACTGATTTTGGCTAATCTCGTGGGAGGAAGTCAACAGGTTGACAGTACAACAACCCAGCAACTCCCGGCACAGGGTCCGCTCATCAGCCAGGAAACGCTTTCATCACCCACTGATCTTGACGGAATCATAAACCAGGCGTCACAGCGTCACGGCGTTGATGTGTCTCTCATCAAGGCAGTCATAAAAGCTGAAAGCAACTTCAACCCCACCGCCGTCTCCCACGCCGGGGCACAGGGCCTGATGCAACTCATGCCCGGGACAGCTCGGGATCTAGGGGTCACCAACTCCTTCGACCCCGAACAAAACGTCATGGCCGGCACCAGATTTCTCAAAGACATGCTGAAGCGGTATCACGGAAATGTGGACTCAGCACTGGCTGCCTACAATTGGGGGCCGGGCAATGTGGACAAGAAGGGAACCTCGGTACTTCCCCAGGAAACGCGTAACTACCTTGCTCGGGTCAAGGGATACTATTCCCAGTATCAGGGCTAGCTTGGTACACTCATAAAAAAAGCGGCCGGTGTGGATACCGACCGCTTCTGTTTTTTTCTGAATCATATTTGCTACTTTGCTTTGCCGCTCCCTGCTGTACCAGATTCACGATCTCCTTGCTTGAACGGATTTGACAGAAAGTGGCCGATCACCTGACGATCTCTAGCTGTCAACCTGACCCCTTTGGCCTCCATTCTGCGAAGGATGGCCTCTGTGTCCCGTTGCGCTTCCCGTGCAGCATCAATCCGCTGATGGTTGTGGCAGACTAGACACTTTTCTTCGACAACCTTCTGTTCAGGTTGCACGAGCTTTACCTTCCGCACATCTTGCGAACCCCAGGCCACTCCCTGAACACCCGCCAGCAAAAGCAGGGCGACTACACGTATTTTGGCTCTGTGTCTCATCATTCCCTTACATAGGTATCTTGGTCGGATTTGTCAACCATACGCATGACATGCATGTACTCGTCTTCAATCATGTCGTAATGGTTCTGCGTTTCCTTGACAACCCGGGTAAAGATCCCCTTGACCAACGGATCGATGATGTCCTTGGCCAGGAGGGTGTACTGTTCGATACAGGACTTCTCTTCCTTGAGGGCGATCTCCAGGGCCTTCTGTTCATGGGTATTCTCGTTGATGGCCTTCTCAAGAGCCAGAATGGTCGCGCTCTTTTTGTCGGGCGGTGATTCGATGAAGGTTTTGAGATCGCCGAATTCCCCTCCCTTATAGTGCTCGAAGAAAGACTTCAGGTGACCGACCTCTTCATTAGCCAACAGTTCAAACACCTTCTTGGCCCGATCATTCTTGGTAACCGCGGCTGCCTTGCGATAAAAATCCAAGCTGTCCTTCTCACCCTGAACCGCCAATTTCAATGCTTCCTGCACAGAGTATTCTTTTCCCATAAACGTCACCTCCTCTGCATTCGATTGAAATATTTGTGGAAGTCAGTATATCGGCAAATAGAGGCGAGTCAATGCCCCCCGATGATTTTCAATCAAGGGTTTTCAGTAGGTCGTTTATGGCAACGCCTGCCATGGTGAGGCCAAAGATACCCGGGATAAAGGAGATACTGCCGAGAATCAGCCGACGATGTTCACAGGTAAACGCCTGGTCATCGCGATTGGGGCAGATACAGTTGCCACGGCAACTGCCATCCTGGGTGAGAGGGGCGCGGTACTCCTCTGTGGAAAAGACCACCTTGAAACCGCGAGTTATGCCTTGTTTTTTCAGCAGTTTCCTCATAGTCCGCGCCATGCGGCAACCATGGGTAGCAGAGATGTCAGCAACCTGCACCAGGGTCGGATCGAGACGGTTTGCTGCACCCATGCTCGAAATGAGGGGAATGGAACGCTCCAGACTGCTTTTGATCAAATGGAGCTTGCTGGTAATATGATCGATGGCGTCTACGACATAATCGAGTCGCTGGGAAAAGAGAAGATCGCTATTCTCGGCTGCATAAAACTCCCTGAACGGGACGACCTCGGCATCCGGATTGATCAAGCGAAGCCGCTCGGCCATTACCTGCACCTTGGGCTTCCCCACCGTACCCACCATGGCATGCAACTGCCGGTTGACGTTGGTGAGACAGATATCATCAAAATCGACGATTACCAGACGTCCGACTCCAGCCCTGCAGAGCGCCTCGGCTGCGTAACTCCCGACGCCACCCAGGCCAATGACCCCAACGGTCGCCTCACGCAGCCGGCCCTGCCCATTCGGACCAATCAGGAGCTCGTTTCGTGAAAAACGGTGTAACATTGCCACCTATCCCTTTCTCCAGGAGCCAACGTGCCGCATGTATGCCGAGAAAATCCGCTTCATATCCCGAATAATCGGCGGGCATTTGCCGTTGTTGCTTCCGCCACCTCTTCGAAGGATACACCGCGAATACGTGCAACCGCCGCTGCAACCAGAGGGAGGAACGCCGGCTCATTCTTCCCGCCTCTGTGCGGTTCGGGAGTAAGATCAGGGGCATCGGTTTCGATCACCAGACTGTCGAGAGGTACCTGCGCAGCCACCTGCAGCGGACGAACTGCATTGGCATACGTCACCGGACCGGCAACTGAAATGAGCAAACCGAGCCTTACCGCCTCCCGGGCGATCTCCGGACTTCCCGAAAAGGCATGCATGACCCCGCCGACCCGCTGCACCGTCTCTTGGCGCAGGATATCCATGAGATCGCGAAAGGCCTGCCGGCAGTGGATGAGCACCGGCATCCCTGACTGCACCGCCAGCCGGAGTTGCTGGCGGAAGGCCTCAACCTGTATCTCCCGCGGCACATCCGTGCACAGGTAATCAAGGCCAATCTCACCGACGGCAACCGCTTGAGGGAGGTACTCCTTGAGACGGTCAAACATCGCAGGCGTAAAGTGGGCGGCATGCATCGGATGAAGGCCATAGGCAGGAAAAATCCCTCGTCTCGCATCGGCGGTGGAGGCGATGCGAGGCCAATGCTGCCCGTCAACACCAGGGACGATGAACCGCGACACTCCGGCGTCATTGGCAGTGGACAACACCTGCTCCAGCCTGCAGTTCAGGCCCGGTTCATCCAGATGGCAATGGGTGTCTACCAGCATAGGTATACGGGGAAAGATTCAAGCAGGCGCATGTCGATTCCGCCACCAGCAGAGCAGCACGACAGGCAGGAGGTCTGCGGGCAGGAGTTTTTATTCAGAACAACTGGTCCTTCAGCTCCCGGATGATCTCGACCTGCTTCTGGAAAATGAACTGCGATATCGCAGCTTCTATCCGGTTGTCAGTTTCCAATTCGAAGATATATCGCCACTGGGCGTCGAGGGGGATAATTTTTATGAGTCTGCCGGGAATCTCCAACTGAACATTGGGAAGAGAGACACTGAGGATGCCCGCGGTTTCAAGGTCAACGGCATGCTGCTCGGGGCTGACAAGCGAAAGGCCACCGATGGAGATATCCAGAAGCCGTCCGGGCACATTTACTCCCAACCGCCTGAAAGCAATCTCTATCCTCTCACCGATCTCCACACGGATGAATCGCCGTCGTTCTGCCCGTATCTGGGCATAGGAAAAGCGTGAGAGCAAGGCCACACTCTTGTCAACATTGACCTTATAAGTCTTTGCAACCACATCGTGAGGGAAATGGGCACTCTTCAGGAAGGTCATCTTTTCGGCATACATCACCACGGCCTGGTGTTGATGCACCTTGAGCTCTACCAGGTCTTCATCGATAAATGAGACCACCGCATCATAGCTGACCGGCATCTCCCGGTAATAGTTGAGCAGCCTCAGGTCGTTGGGGAGACGTGATTCATGAATCCCCTTCAGCACCTCGACAATAGCAGCCGTGTCTTTCTGAACATCAGCAACCGTCAACAGATGATAGACATCACTCATACAGAACGCCCCATGTCCGAAACAGGCAGATTGCTGTTGCCCTTTTTTTTCTAACGTGCAATTATAGCATTGTTTTTGGCGAAGATATCCTCTTCGCCTTTATTTTGTCCAGATTTTTTTCGGAGTTGCATCGTGCAGCAATACAATGTTCATGAAATCGACAGGCGCCGCACCTTCGCCATAATTAGCCATCCGGACGCTGGAAAGACCACCATCACCGAAAAACTCCTCCTTTTTGGTGGCGCCATTCAACAGGCTGGCGAGGTTCGGGCGCGGAAGGCATCCCGTCATGCCACCTCCGACTGGATGGAGATGGAAAAACAGCGTGGCATTTCCGTTACTTCGTCGGTCATGAAGTTCACCTACCAGGATTTCGAGGTCAATCTTCTCGACACCCCCGGCCACAACGACTTTTCCGAAGATACCTATCGTGTCCTCACTGCCGTTGACTCCGCTCTGATGGTCATCGACTCGGTGAAAGGGGTGGAAAGCCAGACCAAGAAACTCCTTGAGGTCTGCCGGCTTCGGCACACCCCGATCATGACCTTCATCAACAAGCTTGACCGTGAAGGGCGCGAACCTTTGGAACTGATCGACGAAATAGAGAGCGTCCTTAAGATCCAGTGTGCTCCCATGACCTGGCCGATTGGCATGGGCAAACGGTTTCGTGGCACCTATCACCTCTATACCAAGGAGTTGACCTTTTTCGACCCGGAGGCGGAACGAGGAACCGGACAGATCGTAACCGTTCAGGGGCTCGACGACCCTCGACTCGAACAGCTCCTGGGAAGCCAGGTCGATGAACTCAGGCACGATATCGAACTGATCGAGGGAGTTGCACAGCCCTTTGAACAGGAGGCCTACCTGGCCGGGCTGCAGACACCGGTCTTCTTCGGCAGCGCCATCAACACCTTCGGGGTCCAGCAGCTGCTCGACAGCTTCGTCGAGCATGCACCGGCACCACTCCCCCGTGAAGCGGTGACCCGCACCGTATCCCCCTATGAAGAACCATTCAGCGGCTTTGTGTTCAAGATCCAGGCGAACATGGACCCTGCCCACCGCGATCGTATCGCCTTCTTCCGGATCTGCTCGGGAAAGTTCACCCGTGGCATGAAGGTCAAGCACCTGCGACTCGGCCGCGACATGCAGATCGCCAATGCGACGATCTTCATGGCCCAGGACCGGACCAACGTGGACGAGGCATATCCCGGCGACATCATCGGCATCCACAACCACGGCATCATCAAGATCGGGGACACCTTTACCCAAGGAGAAGACCTCAAGTTCACCGGCATCCCCAATTTCGCCCCGGAGCATTTCCGCAAGGTCCGACTCCTCGACCCGATGAAGTCAAAATCGCTGGAAAAAGGGCTGGTACAGCTGGCAGAAGAAGGGACCACCCAGGTTTTCCGTGCCCAGATGGGTGCTGACTGGATCGTCGGCGCTGTCGGCCTGCTCCAGTTCGATGTGGTCATGCACCGGCTTGAACATGAATACAAGGTCAAGGCCACCTATGAACCGGCATCCTATGTCACCGCCAGGTGGGTAACCGGGGAAAAGAAGAAACTGGACGAATTCCAGCGTAAAGAGGCCATGCACTGCTATATCGACGGGGAAGGTAATCTGGCCTATCTGGCAGGAAGCCAGTGGCGCCTGGAAAACACTATGGAAAACTGGAAGGAACTGGTGTTCCTCGAAACCCGCGAACACCGCTAGCTGTCGGACCATCATCACCTTCAAGCCCTCTCACCCGGAGGGCTTTTTTGTTATACCCCCTGCAGAAGCCACCACCAGAGCGGAAGAGAGAGAAACGACAAAGGAATGCCGATCCCGAGCATGAGCGTAACCAATGACGGGTTCAGCCGGTGATCGACGGCTATGATGCCAGCCGTGATCATCGGCGCCATGGCTGCCTCGAAAAGGGTTACCTGCATGACCTTGCCACTGCCGCCAAGCATGACCACATAGACGAGATAGAGGATCACCGGGCCGAGCGCCAGTTTATAGAGCAACCCCAGCGAAAGCCCCTTCAGCTCCTGTCTGATCTGGCCAAACCGGAGCTGGAACCCGACTGAAGCGAGGGCTAGCGGTGTCAGGGTGTCGCCGAGTTTTTGCAGGACACTGGTGAGCCACTCGGGAAACGGCAGCGGTTTGAGCAGAAACGCCAAGAGCAACGCCTGGAAGGGCGGGAAAAGGATGACCTTACGAATGATCTCACGGGGGGAGGTATGGCCACTCGAATAGATGGTGGCAGTCAGAATACCGAGCGTGGAGAGGACAAGGAAAGAGCCGAGCTGATCGGCAATAAGCCCGATCCCCAGGTACTCCTTGCCGTAGTATGCCTCTATCATGGGCAGACCGACAAATGAGGTATTGCCCAGCCCCCCCACCAGCATGAGGGCACCAATACTTTGGGTATCCAGGCCTGCCAGTCGTCCGGTCAACTTGAAGAAGAGATAGCCAGCACCGAACAGGCACCAGGCCATCCCGGCAGTAAAAAGCAGGGAAACGTCGAGAGTAAGCCGGTGGATATGGAGAAGAGCAAGGGCAGGAAGCGATACGTGAATGATGAAGCCGTTGAGCGCTGCAGGAGTGGATTCGGGAAAGCGGCCGGTGCGCCGTAACCCCATTCCGGCAAGGAAACAGACAATGAGCAAGATGATATTGGACATTACCGTGCCGGTATTCTGAAATGCATCACAGTGAAGTATCCCTGTTTTCCCGCTCAATCTTGTCGACGATGCAGTAAATGCCACCTTCTTTCAGCCCCGGTTTAAAACAGCCATTGCACGAGATACAGCGTGCATGGACTTCGTTCCCCTCCTCCCAGCGCCGGGGGAGATTCGGTTCGCGGATCAACGGGCGAGAGAATGCAACAAAGTCAGCTTCTTCCCGCCTGACAATCCCCTCCACGAGCTCAAACGACCTGAGACCGCCAACGACTATCACGGGACAGGTCACCGCATTCTTGATCCGATACGCCAGCGGCAGATTGTACGCCTCTTTTTCCCGCGATTCGATCCCCTGCCGCACCGGTGTCTTGTTACCGGAGGCAGGCGTGCCGCCGCTCACCTCTATGGCATCGATACCTTCGTCATCGAGGATCCGCGCGGCAATCACCGCATCATCCAGTGTCAGTCCGCCGTCAAGGTTGTCCGAACCATTGAGTTTTGCCAGCACGGGGAATTCATGGCCGACCGCTTCTCTCACAGAACGGTAGACTTCCACCATGAAGCGGCAACGGCTTTCCGTATTGCCGCCGTAGCCGTCTTCACGGCAGTTGGTAAGGGGAGAAAGGAACTGATTGATGAGATAGCCATGGGCAGCGTGAATCTGAACGGCGTCGCACCCCGAATCTTTTACCCGCCGCGCAGCTGCGCCGAAACATTCGACAATGGTCCTGATATCTTCAATCGTTAGCGCTGCCGGCATCTCGGGATACTGATCGACCTTGAGAGCAGATGGAGCGACTGGCTGACTTCCCGCGTAGGTGGCTGTGGTCTGCCCGCCGCAGTGAACCAGCTGCATGCAGAGCTTCCCCCCTTCCCGGTGGACCGACTCTGCCAACAATGCAAGATCGGGCACTACCTCGTCCCGATATATTCCCAACTGGCCGGGGAGTTGCTTGCCATCCGGGCGAACATAGGCATAACCACTGATGAGCAGCCCCACCCGCCCGCTGGCCAGGGTACGGTAATATTCCGCCAGCTTTCGCGTTGGGTGACCGTCATCGGCACACATTCCTTCCCACGTTGCAGAGCGCACTAGCCGGTTGGCAAGGTGCATCCCCTTGATCCGCGTCTCGTCAAACAGCTTTCGCATCAGTGCACTCCCCTAGAATATTTCGTAGAATCCTTTTGCACCTAGCTTGTGTACCTTCATGAGATTGGTCGATCCCCTGGCCTCGATCGGTACACCCATGGTGATTATGGCGACATCACCTTTCCTGTAGCCGAGAGAAAGCATAGTTTCCTCAACGGCAAATATCTGCTCATCGGTGCCGGAGACCTTACCTACCCTGCAGGTCCTCACCCCCCAATAGAGAGAGAGGCGACGCTCAATCTCAGGAACCGAAGTAAAGGCTATTATCGGCAGCTGCGGACGGAATTTCGAGATGAGTGCTGCCGTGCTTCCTGATTCAGTAAAGACCGCAATGGTCTTTGCCTTGAGCGAAGCTGCCGCCTGGCAAGCAGCTTCAGCCACAGCCTGGGCGACATTGTTGCTGTGGGTGTGTTTACGGGGTGTGAGACGCCACAACTCGGAACGTTCCACATCGACTGCAACCTTGGCCATGGTTCGTACCGCTGCCACCGGATGCGCGCCGGACGCCGTCTCACCGGAAAGCATCACTGCATCGGTGCCGTCCAGGATGGCATTGGCCACATCAGAGGTCTCCGCACGTGTCGGTCGAGGATGGATAATCATCGACTCCAGCATCTGCGTAGCGGTAATAACCGGTTTGCCAGCCTCGTTGCAGGCGCGGATGATCTTTTTCTGGAGAAGCGGGACCTTTTCCGGGTTGATTTCCACTCCCAAATCACCGCGGGCCACCATAATGGCATCCGCAGCCCGAAGAATCGATTTGAAATTTCGCAGTGCCTCGGGCTTTTCAATCTTTGCTATAACCGGCACGTTCATGTCATGCTCGAAGATGATCCGTTTCAGCCCTTCGACGTCATTTGCAGTACGCACAAAGGAAAGCGCAATGTAATCAACCCTGGCCTGAAGGCAGAACTCCAAGTCATTCAGGTCTTTTTCCGTCAGTGAAGGGCTTGAGACATTGACCCCTGGAAGATTGATCCCCTTAAGGTCCTTGAGGATTCCTCCTTCCACAACCAGACAGTGAACCGTATCCCCCTTGACATCGATGACCCTCAGCTCAATGAGTCCATCATCCATCAGTATTCGTGAGCCCTGCTGCACATCCTTTGGCAATGCTTGATACACGGTGGATATCAATCCGGGGCGACCGAGCAGATCACGGGTGGTTATGGACAGCTGCTCGCCTTTATTGAGAAGCAGGGCACCGTTTTCCATTCTTCCCGTTCTGATTTTCGGCCCCTGCAAATCAGCCAATATACCAACCGGACGATTTTTTTGTCCCGATATCTCACGAATCATGGCGATGGTCGACAATTTTTCCTGATTGCTGCCATGGGAAAAATTGAGTCGAAACAGATCAACCCCCGCATCCATGAGCTGGCCAACCATCGCCGGGGATGAACTCACCGGCCCAAGTGTTGCGACAATTTTCGTTCTGCGGAGTGCTTTTGGCATCTGGGCGACCTTAATGGTGGAAACGCCCGACACGTCCACGGTGTGCGGCATTGGGAGTACGGTGGCATTCAAAGCATTTCAGGTCCTGAACCTTACGCACCTCAAGGGATGATGCAGGTTGCCCGGCAGCTTGCGGCATGGTGAACGTGGCAGTCTGGAACGCATCCCGGTTCCGTTCGTCAGTCAGTATCGGGGCCTGGTAGGCCACTTTCCAGTCATTGCTGATGGCAGCGGTATGGCACTGGTCACACCCACCGGGAGGAGGTATGCTTTTCCACGCTGAGATCATGACGCATCCGTTCATGACCGCGACCGACATAATGCCGAACAACACTCCAAAGATAAATCTCATATCGCACCTCAACCCAGTTTCATTCAGATTTCAATAGCATAACACACTGTCGTGCTATCTCAACTCTCCTTTACACCTACAATGCTCCTGACATTTGTTCCACGCGCTGACTTACAATTTTATACACTGTTTTCTCCACAAAGAAATGCCAAGATATCATCTACTTAGCCTGCAGACTCCGCAATCATTCTATTGCATAGCATTGTCATGTCTGTATATATACCCGATACAGTAGACACCCAGTCGTCATCTGAAAGCCTACTGCTCAGTGGTCGCTGACACCTTTACAATCAGCATGTTACAATGTTTTTATTAACACCAACTAACTTATGGCACGACAGATGCTAGTGATAAGGCATAATCCGTTATAGATGCAGTCAAAGGAGGCTCCCATGAAATCCGCTCTTAAAATCACAACTGCTCTGGCCCTTATCACATCTTCAGCATTTGCCGCCAGTGGGGCATCTTCAGACGAAAATGGTCTGCTTGTCACGCTTTTTCTCGCATTCGGCGCCATAATCATCATCTTTCAGCTGGTTCCAGGCATGCTGCTCTTCGGTTCCATGCTCAAAGGCATATTTGGCAAGGAAGAAAAAGCACAGCAGGCTAGCGAGTGACCGGCAGGACAACCCCAATACCAGCGAGGCTGACCACCATGATAACCCTTTTGGTTGCCGATAGTGATAACGACAGCAGAGAAAAGATTGCCGCCCTTCTCGGTCAGGCAGGATACTCTGTAACCGTAACTGATTCCCTCGCAAGCGTCCTGAACGATACTCTGAAGAAAAAGGCAGAGGTCATCATACTCGGGCAGAAATGTGACGATGTCAGCGCCGTGGAACTGGTACCGATTCTGAAGCGTTGCAATAAAAAGGTTCCCATCATCCTCGTTTCCGGGGACCAGCCACTACCTGTCATGCGTAGAGTGCGAAGCGAAGGCATTTTTTATCACGCACGTAAATCCTTCGATCCAGAAGCCAGGCAGGAACTTCTGGAGGCTGTAAGGTGTGCCATAAAGAACATGTTGCGTGGACAGGCTACCTGCGGAAGCTATTGACGACTTCTGAGCACCAGTGGAGGTATTACCATGAGATCTGTTGTGAATACTATCATTCAGGCAATGAGCATTATCGTTGTCCCGGCAGCCTTCGCAGCTTCTGGTGCGCGAGAAGATAGTAGCAACCTTTTTGTTTGGATATTCCTTGGCATGTGTGCACTCATCGTTGTGGTACAACTGTTTCCAGCCATAATGATGATTGTCGGTTTTGCGTCAGGTGTTAAAAAGAGCCCGTCCGCCGATTTGGCCAAGGAATCTGCCGAACAGTAACGCGTATGGGGCAAAAGGAGGGGGACCATGCATAGAGGTTACTCTGTCGCAACCGTACTGACCGCCTTGATCTGCACTGTAACAAATTCCTGGGCAGCAGCTTCTGCAGATGAAGGTACCTTTACAAGCGTCTTTGCGTATGTATTCATCGGCTACTGTTCCCTCGTGGCCCTTACGCACATCATAGAATTCATTCGTCTGCGCAACGGCAATTCAGGAAAACACGAAGAACTCGCAACAAGCTCAACAGAAAGCGGAAGCTAGGATTCTAAATTTCGGCAATGAACCTTCTGATGATGCTCTGCGCATCCTCGGGGATCACGGTAAACTCAACCCCGAACCCCTCAGGGAGATCTTCTCTAGCTCCTTGAGGGGTTTTATTTATCCAAACCACACGGCCACACACTTCCACGACTGACGGATAGATATCCGAAACGACAAAACCCATCTCGACCATATCTCCGACTGAAACTGGGCCGTCGTAGGCAATGTACATTCCGTGCACCCCAAGATTCCAGCATGTACCGTATTGATGCAGATGATTCAGGCGGAATTCTACGGTTATTCGGCAATGTATTCTCACCTCGCGACGGTCACCCCCGGTGAGAAGCGTCTGTCCGATCCCGAGCAGTTGAGCGTAGTTGAGTGGTCTTGTCAGTACTGCATCACTCCCAGTGCTTTTGCAATGATTCAGATTATCCTGGTGCGCACTTGCGGCAATGAGTATTACGGGTATTCCCTCTAGCGACTCGTTTCTTTTGAGCATCTCACAGCATGTCACCCCATCCAAGCCGGCAAGATCCTGATCCAGGCAAATGAGCCTTGGTTTGCATTCCAATGCCTCCTGGACAACCTGACTGCCATCAGCGACGAGAATAACCTCGCACACGCAATTTCCCCTGATTTCATCAGCAATTCTTCCGAATTCCTCAAAGGAACCAGCCAAGAGAAGTACCATGTTCTCCATAATCATCTCCCATCAAACAGAAGCATCACTCACTGATTATCAATGCATCGCGCTCCAGACAAGCCTTGCAGCCATGACCAGAAGAAAACAGGCAAAGGCTTTCTTGAGATTCTGCACGGGAAGTCTATGGGCAAGCCGCGCCCCCATCGGGGCTGTCAACATGCTGGCAAATGCAATACCCAAAAGGGCTGGCAGATAGACAAATCCAATGCACAGTGCCGGCAACCCGGCGATGCCGTAACCACTAATCATATAGCCTGTTGAGCCGGCAAGCGCGATCGGTAACCCGATGGCAGCAGACGTCGCAATGGCACGTTGCACAGTCACATTGCACCAGACAAGAAAGGGTACCGTCATACTACCCCCTCCAATGCCCACTAAACTCGAAAATCCGCCGATTAACGCTCCTGCAGTGAACAGGCCTGCCCAGCCGGGTAAGTTGCGCACAGCATTCGGTTTGATATCGAAAATCATCTGCAATGCGACAAAGATTACAAAACAGGCAAACAACCACTTGAGAAAACCGGTTGACAGATGAAGCACCAGCAGTGTCGCGCCACCTGTCCCAATAAGAATCCCTGGCACCATGCGAAAAACCACACCCCATTCAACCGCTCCATGGGTATGATGCGCGCGGACACTGGCCAATGCAGTGAAAATGATGGTCGCCAGTGAAGTACCAACCGCAAGATGCACATGATGGGGTGCAGGCAACTTCTCCGCAGCAAAGAGAACCATGAGTGCTGGAACAACGATCAAGCCTCCGCCGATACCCAATAAACCGGCAAGAGTTCCGACAACACCTCCAACGAGAGCATACGCAGCAAAAAACAACAGGCTCACCTCTGAGACTATCACGTCTCTGGCCCACCATGCACTGACGGGGAAATTGGAGGTATATCTATCAAATAACTCTCCAGGACAGGAAACCCGACGCCTTCAGAATCCAGTCGTTCGTAATAGAGCGATACCATAAGTTGTCCTGCAGGATTGTCATCTGTCAATGCTATCCGCATACCAAAGGGAAGCAGGGCATCCGCTGATACAGCGCGCGGCAGAAAGATAAAACGTGCAACACCCTGTTTCGCTTCCAAGGCAGGATAAAGGCGTGTAGAGATTTCCATGTTCAGGAGCAAACCTCCTGAACAATTGAGTACTCTGCCAGTAAACTCGAGATATTCTTTATATCTAAGTACCTTCCAATGAACACGTACGTTAGGGTGCACATAGGTACCTTCACTCGTAGGAACCTCAGCGGAAACCGCTATAGGCATCTGAATGAACAGGATACAGAATAGCAGAAGACTACATTTGATATATCGGATCACGGTGTGATTCACTATAGCACCTCGTTTTCCGGCACATCCAAAAAATAAAGCCCCTCTGCAAGCAGAGGGGCTTTGAATGTGAACATCGTGAAGACTCTATTACATCAACACTGCTTGCTGAGCAAGTGAAAGGAGCGTCCCCGGAACGATGCCAGGGATAAGCACGCCGGCAACTGCGAGAATAACACAGAGAGCGATTGCCGGGGAGACCTTAAGCCAGTCGAACTCTTCCGTCGGATCTTTCATATACATGTAGACCATCACGCGCAGGTAATAATAAACAGATGCTGCGCTGTTCAGTACGCCGATAATTGCCAGCCAGACATACCCAGCTTGAATGGCTCCGGAGAAGAGATAGAACTTACCAATGAAACCAGCTGCCGGCGGAATGCCTGCAAGGGAGAACAAGAAGATCGACATGCACATGCCGAGTACTGGGTGCTTGAAACCAAATCCAGCGTAATCAGAGACGTTATTGTTATCTTCGCCTTTCTTCCCAACCATGACAATGATAGCAAATGCCCCAATGTTCATGAATGCATAGGAGAGCATGTAGAACATAACCCCCGCAGTCCCAACGGCGTTACCTGCAGTAAAACCGACCAGGACATACCCTGCATGGGCAATGGAGGAATAGGCAAGCATTCTCTTGATATTGTTCTGATAGAGAGCAGTGATGTTACCAACTGTCATGGTGAGAACGGCGAGAACCCAGAGGAGCATGGACCAGTCAGCCCTCAGTGCCGGGAGCGCAACCAGAAGGACTCGCATGAATGCTGCAAAACCCGCTGCTTTCGGACCAACCGACATGAACGCTGTCATGGGTGTCGGCGCGCCTTCGTAAACATCCGGAGTCCACATATGGAAAGGTGCAGCCGCTACTTTGAACGAGAAACCAACTGCCATCATCAACATGCCAACAAGCAACATGGGGTTGGCTAGGACAGAGCCGTTCTGCATGACCTGTTCCGCGATACCTGCAATCCTCGTAGTACCGGTTGAACCATAGGTAAGGGCCATCCCGTAGAGCAGAAAGCCAGTGGAAAATGCACCAAGGAGGAAATATTTGAGGCCCGCCTCGTTTGATTTGACATTGTTCCTGTTGAAGCCTGCAAGGATGTACAAAGTAACCGAAAGAACTTCAAGACCGAGGAAGATAGTCATGAGATCGGTTCCGGATGCCATCAGCATCATCCCGACCGTTGCAAACAGGATCAGCGGGTACATTTCACCCCAGTTGCACTCCTCACGCTGCAGATACTGGTCGGTAATCAGTATCGTCAGAAATGCGGAGATCAGAAATATTCCCTTGAAGAAGAGTGCAAAGTTATCCTGAAGTACTGCCCCGTTAAAACCTGCCTGAGGGCTGTTCCATCCGCTTACCACCGAAACAAAGGTGACGATGATACCAATAAGGCTCATGTAGCCCAGGTAGGCCTTCTGCTCGCTCGGAACGAACACGTTGATGAGCAGGAGCACCATGGCTACCACCGAAAGGATCATTTCCGGCATGATAGCGGCAAAGTTGATTGCAGGCATAGCGATCGTTTCCATCTATAAACTCCTCCGGTGGCTTGTCTACTTTTCTTCCGCTGCGGGGGTCACGGTCATCGGCTCTGCATGAGGCATTGCCGGCATCGCAGGCATTGCAGGAACCGAGGCTACCTGCTGCTTCGTTTTGCTGATCAGGATCATTTTATCAATTGCCGGCACCATACGATCAATGAACGGCTTCGGATACAGACCCATGACAAAGATCATTACTATGAGCGGGACCATGATCACGATCTCACGTGCATTGAGGTCTTTCAGCACTTGATTCTTGGGATTGCTTAACTCCCCGAACATGACGCGCTGGAACATCCAGAGCATGTAAACGGCTGAAAGGATGACACCACTTGTGGCAATGACAGTGTACCAGCGAAGGTTGCTCTCATAGGCGCCAACCAGGACGAGGAACTCGCCGACGAACCCGTTCGTACCGGGAAGACCTATCGAGGAAAGGGTGACGATCATGAATACTGTGGCAAAGATCGGCATCTGCTTGGAGAGGCCGCCGAAATCGGTGATGAGCCGTGTGTGTCGGCGTTCATAAATGAAGCCGACGATGAGGAAGAGTGCGCCAGTGGAAACACCATGGTTGAGCATCTGCAGCATACCGCCGGCAACACCCTGCTGATTCAGGGCAAACACACCGAGCATGACGAAACCGAGGTGGGCTACGGATGAGTAGGCAACAAGTTTCTTGACATCCTCCTGGACCATGGCCACCAAAGCGGCGTAGATGATGCCGATAACCGAAAGTGTTGCAATAAGTGGCGTGAACTGCTCAGTTGCCTGCGGGAAGAGCGGCATTGCGAAGCGAACATAACCGTACGTACCCATTTTCAGGAGGATGGCTGCCAGGATAACAGAACCTGCTGTCGGTGCTTCGGTATGTGCATCCGGCAACCAGGTGTGGAACGGAAACATCGGAACCTTGATGGCAAAGGCAAGGGCAAACGCCAAGAACATCCAGGTCTGGGTCGCTGCAGGGAGATTCAACCCGTAGAAGCGGAGAATGTTGAAATCACCACCACCAGCCTTGAAGTAGAGGACTATCAGAGCGATCAGCATCAACAGAGAGCCAACCATGGTATAGATGAAGAACTTCAGTGTAGCGTAGATACGGTTCTTGCCGCCCCAGATACCGATAATAAAGTACATCGGGATCAGCATCAGTTCCCAGAAGATATAGAAGAGGAACATGTCAAGGGATACAAATGCCCCGAGCATACCGACTTCCAGCAAGAGGAGGAAGATCATGTACTCCTTCACTCTCTCCTCGACCGCAGTCCATGTTGAAAGGATTGCAATCGGCATGATGAAGGTAGTCAGGATGACCAGCCACAGGCTGATACCGTCAATCCCCACATGATAACTCATCTCAAAGGGGCCAGCAGCGATCCAGGGTACTTTTTGGACGAACTGGAATTCAGCATTCGTCACAAAGCCGGTCATTATTGGCAGGGAGATAACGAAGGTGACCAGTGATGTGGCGAGGGCGACCCCCCGCAGCAGACCATGACTGTTTTTCGGTATGAAAAACAACAACAACAGGCCAGCTAGCGGAGAAAAGGTCATCAGACTGAGGATCATGTCGTTCATTGAATCTGCTCCTTTTGCTCTATCTCTAAAAAGAAGTCTCTATTCGTCCTAACGGAAAATGTAGACAACTACGATCACGACGGCACCCAAGGCCATACCGAGTGCATAATTGTGAGTGTAGCCACTCTGCAGGCCCTTCAGACCTGCACTGAAACCCATTACTGCTTTGCCTACGCCATTCACAATCCCGTCCACTATCAGCACATCAAAGCCCTTCCAGAGAAGGTTGCCTAGCGATTTGCACGGATTGACGATCAGGCAGTCGTACAGCTCATCAATGTACCACTTGTTGTAAACCGCACGGTGGAGAGCCGGGAAAGTCGAGGTGAATTTCGCGGGCAGTTTGTCATTGGCCATGTACATGGCGAATGCGATCGAGATACCAACAAGAGCGATTACCACGGAGAGTCCCATAAGCCCCCACTCAAGGGCGTGCGAATGATGTGCCCCGGCGTGCGCGTACTGGGTTCCGTAATGCTGTGCCTGTTCAAAGACCGGCTCAAGCCAATGCTCGAAATAGTTGGGAACGCCACCCAGCAGATCGCCGATCAGCTTCGGCAGGCCGATGTAACCGCCAACCACTGCCAAGAAGCCGAGCACCATGAGCGGAATGGTAATAACCAGCGGTGACTCGTGGAGATGATCCTTCACCTTGGGGTTGATGCGGCATTTGCCGAAGAAGGTCATAAAGACGAGGCGGAACATGTAGAATGCGGTGAAACATGCGGCAACCGCACCAATTCCCCAGAGAACGATGTTGAGCGTCCCATGATACGGGTTGGCAAATGCCTGCCAGAGGATCTCGTCCTTGGAGAAGAAGCCGGAGAAACCAGGGATACCGGCAATAGCGATGGTCGATACAAAGAAGGTCAGGAAGGTGATCGGCATGACCGATTTCAGACCACCCATGTTACGCATGTCCTGAGCATCGTCATGCAGATGCCCATGATGCAAGGCATGATGCATTGAGTGAATAACCGAGCCTGACCCGAGGAAGAGGCAGGCCTTGAAGAATGCGTGTGTCATCAGATGGAAAATACCGGCTGCGAATGCGCCTGCACCCATGGCAAGAAACATGAACCCGAGCTGGGAAACCGTTGAATAGGCCAGAACCCTCTTGATGTCATTCTGCGCCGTACCGATAGTAGCGGCAAAGATTGCAGTTGCGGCACCGACACAGGCAATTACCATCATGGTATCGGGAGACTTGATGAAGACAAAGCTCATCCTGCCGATCATGTAGACACCGGCGGTAACCATGGTAGCAGCGTGGATGAGAGCAGATACTGGAGTCGGACCTTCCATGGCGTCTGGCAACCAGGTATAGAGTGGAATCTGTGCAGATTTACCTGTTGCACCGAGGAAGAAGCAGAGTGTTGCGATCGTCACTACACCACCATAAGGAAGCAGGTGAGAAGCAGCCTTGATCTCAGTGAAATTGATCGTCCAGATGTTATGGTTCGCACCGAACCACCAGTAGAGAGTGAAGAGGCCGAGCAGGAAACCGAAGTCGCCGACCCTGTTCATGACAAATGCCTTCTTGCCTGCATCACCAGCGGACTTCTTGTGGAAATAATAGCCAATCAAGAGATAGGAGCAGAGACCAACACCCTCCCAGCCAATGAACATGACCAGCATGTTGTTTCCGAGGACAAGCAGCAGCATGGACATACAGAACAGGTTAAGATACGCAAAGAACCTGTAGAATCCTTCCTCGCCGTGCATATAACCAATGGAGTAGAGGTGGATGAGCGTACCAACCCCTGTTACTACCATGATCATCACTGTAGAAAGGGGATCGACGAGAAACGCCATGTCCGCTTTAAAATTGCCACAGTGAATCCAGGGGAACATTACCTTCTCGAACACTCTCTGCTCGGCGGGAAGGCCGATCATCTGCATCAGGATCCCGCACGACACGAGGAAGGAGAGGAAGATCATCAGCGTACCTATACCTCCGATGACTGCCTCGTTCTTGATCCTTTTGCCCAGAAGGCCGTTGATCAGGAAGCCGATCAGGGGGAACAGTGGTATGAGCCATACGTTATCAAGCATTCCAGACTCCTTGCGTGAAATGATTCGTGAGCGTTCTCGTCCTTACCACTTCATCAGTCGCAGATCTTCAACGTCGATGGATTCGCGATTCTTGTAGAATGCGATCATCAGCGCGAGACCTACCGCTGCCTCGGCAGCGGCAACCGTCATGACGAAGAAGACAAAGACCTGTCCGTCGATGTTGCCGAGGTACTTGGAAAAGGCGATGAAGGTCAGGTTCACGGAGTTGAGCATGAGCTCCACGCACATGAATATGACGATCGCATTGCGGCGGACCAGCACCCCGACTGTGCCTATAGAGAAGAGTATTGCGCTCAATATCAGATAGCTGTGCAGTGAAAGCATCTCGTCACCCCTGTAACGTTATATTTTCTTCTTGGTAAGGATCACTGCGCCAATAATGGCAACCAGCAACAGGATCGATGTAATCTCGAACGGCAGCAGGAAGTCCGTAAAGAGAGCCTTGCCTATCAGTTCCGTATGCCCGACCTGGTTGATAACTGCCGTGTCCAGGCTTCCACGCACACCGGTGAGGCTGCTGTGATTCAGGAAGTACAGGGAAACGAACAGCAGCAGACAGCCAACGACAGAACTTATGAAGCCTGCGTGGGTATACCGTTTCGCCGTCTCGGATCGCACATTCAGGAGCATGATGACGAAGACGATCAAGACCATGATGGCGCCCGCGTAAACGAGCACTTGGATAGCAGCCATGAATGGCGCATCAAGCATCACGTAGAGCGTAGCGAGACAGAAGAAGGTCATCACCAGAGACAATGCACTGTTGATCGGGTTGCGGCACGTGACAACCAGAAGACCAGTGAGGACAGCAGCCGCTGCCACAAGAGTAAAGAAGATGGTTTCCATTGCTGCTCCTTTATTTCTTTTCTAGCAGGGCTTGCTTGGTATAGATGAAGTCTTCCCGCTTGTAATTGGCAAGCTCAAAGGTATCAGTCATCTTCAGGGCATCGACAGGACAGGCCTCCACACAGTACCCGCAGAATATGCAGCGGAGAATGTCAATCTCGTACCGTGCAGCAAACTTGTCGTGATTCTCGTCTTCCCCAGCCTCAACAGTGATGCACTTGGCCGGACAAACCGTCGGGCAGAGATAACATGCAACGCACTTCGCATTGTTGTGTGATACCTTGAGTGCGTGCAGCCCGCGATAGTTCGGCGAAGGGGTCGGCCGCTCTTCCGGATACAGCAGGGTGACCGGCTTCATGAACAGGTGCTTCAGGGTGATCTTAAGACCATTAATCAACGGCATTATCATGGTGTGTAACCTCTTCGTGAAGTTGAGACTAGAAGAACGATGCGACGATCCCCGTAATAACGATGTTCAGAAGTGTCAGGGGGAGGAATACCTTCCACCCGAGACGCATCAACTGGTCATAGCGGTAGCGAGGGTAGGTAGCACGCACCCACATGCAGAGGAAGATCAAGAAGTACACCTTGGCGACAAACCAGACCCAACCGGGAAGGATTGCAGGTCCATGCCAGCCACCGAGGAACAGGGTGGTCGTTACCGCGCAAACCGTGATCATGTTGGCATATTCTGCCATGAAGAACATAGCGTACTTCATGCTCGAATATTCAGTACAGAAACCGGATACCAGTTCTGTTTCAGCTTCCGGCAAGTCGAACGGCGTCCTGTTGATTTCCGCCAGTGAACAGATGGAGAAGAGAACGAACGCCAGCGGCTGCTTGAATGCATACCAGTTCCAGAACATTCCGGACTGATCGGCGACGATCTTCTGCAGCGACAGGGACTCGGACAGCATGAAGACCGAAACAATGGCAAGACCGGCAGCCAGTTCGTACGAAATCATCTGGGCCGAGGAACGGAGGCCACCGAGCAGCGAATACTTGCTGTTTGAAGCCCAACCTGCCAGCACGATACCGTACACGCCCAGCGATGCGAGACCCAGGATGTAGAGGACGCCAACATTCAGGTCAACTACCTTTCCGGCTGAAGTATCGTAAAATGCGGCGATCTGCAGCGGAATCTTGTAGCCCATCACCTCGATGGTATCCCCGAACGGGATGACGGCAAACCCTATGAAGGCCGGCACCAGGGCGATGATCGGGGCAAGGAGGAAGGCGAACTTGTCAGCCTGTGCCGGGATTATCTCTTCCTTGAAGAAGAGCTTCAAGCCGTCGGCTATCGGTTGCAATAAGCCGTGCCAGCCTGTCCGCATTGGTCCGAAACGGACCTGCATGTGGCCGATGAGCTTCCGCTCGGCATACGTTGCATATGCCACGGTTAGCAGGACGAACACGAAGACCACGAGGACCTTCAAAACCATGGATATGTAGTAGATCATTGGTAGTCCAAACAGTTCGTATCCCATGTGCTCCTCTTCCCCTTCTCTATAGTATGTATAGACGTTAGATGGTTACGCCGCTTATTTAGCGAGGCTGACCCAGGTAATAGCGTTGCCGCTGGTTATGGTATTGATGGATGAATCGGCAAAATGGTAGGGGGCGAACACAAGCCCCTTCGGGACGCGGGAACCAACCTTCACCGCCAGTTTCACCTCGCCGGTTGCCGAGGAAACCTTCACGGTTTCACCGTCCTTCACGCCGACAGCTTTTGCATCCTCTCTGCTCAACTCTATATACCCGGCAGGGCATACCAGCATCGGCCCTTCACCGTAGAGTGAAAGCGTGCCGCAGTGATTCAGTGCGGAGCCGGTTACCAGCGCAAACTTTCCGGCCTCGGAAGTCGGCACGGCAGCAGGGACCGGAACAAACGTCGCGGTTCCCGAAACGGCCCTGATGGCGCCGTTATCGCCGAGACCGGCCTGCGTCAGGCCTGCATAACCAGGTACCGTAGCAGCAAGATCAAGGAAAGCGGCCGCAGAGTTCGCATAGGCTGGCTGACCAGTGATCGCCTGGAAAAGTCCGTTCAGGATAGCAAGGTCGCTCCGGGACTGGCCGATTGCCTTGATTGCCGGGTTGATCCGCTGCACAGCACCGCCAACACTGGTAAAGGTCCCCTCCTTTTCTGCAAAAGAGCACGCAGGAAGTACCACGTGTGCCTTGGCGGACGTTTCCGTCAGGAACAGTTCGGAAACCACCAGGAATTCCACTGCATCGAGCGCTTTTTCCACCTGGGAACGATTAGGATAGGAAACAACCGGGTTTTCACCGGCAATGAACAGGGTCTTAATGCTGCCTGCGGCGCATCCCGCCAGGATCGCCTGGGCTTCCTTGCCACCAGCGGTGGGGTAGATAGCGAGATCGGCAGCACCCTGGCTGTTGTTTTTCTCGCCAAGGATGAGAACACCGCACCCTTCCTTGCCGACGCGACCGGTGAGCAGAGCGAGGTTGATGACGGCCTGCGCCATCTCCTTGCCATGCCCAGGGTAGCCCATACCGGTAGGGAGAATGATGAGGGCCTTTTCCGCTGCAGCATAATCGCGTGCCAGACCTTTGATGGTATCGGTGTCGACACCGCACTGAGCGGCAACCTGATCGATCGCACAATTGGCAAGTGACTGTTGCCAGGCGGAGAATCCGCCGATTGCCTGCGCAGCTGCCGCATTGTGCAGGCTTTCATCGAGAATGACCTTGGCAATGGCATTGACGAGCAGAAGATCAGCACCTGCTTTGTGCACATACGTCTGTGCGTTGGGCAGTTTGGAGAGCTTGCCTTTCTTGTCGGAAAGTAGCCTGATGTCTACACCGTGCTGCTTCACTGCCAGGTTTATCTCAAACCCGAGAACCGGGTGAGTTTCATAGGCATCTGTCTTTATAACCAGCAGGAGATTAGTCTTCTTGATGTCGGCGATGACTGATGGTGATCCAGCATAGCCGAGGCTCTCTTTTGCACCTGCAGTAAGAGCCTTGTGTGAGTAACCACCTGCATGGTCTATGTTGTCGCAGCCCAGAGTCTCTTTGAACAACTTTTTCATGACGAAAAGCTCTTCATTGGTGAGACGCGGAGAGACCAATGCAGCGAGGGAATCGGGTGAACCTTTTGCATCGCCCAGACGCTTGGCAACGAGGCCAAGTGCTTCGTCCCAGCTTGCCGGCTCCAACTTGCCGTTCTTGCGGATCATCGGCGTGGTAAGCCGCTTTTCGCTGTTGACGAACTGATATCCCCAGCGACCACGCGTACAGAGCTGTCCGTTGTGGAAACCCTGATTCTCGTCGTAGATCGTGGTCATGACTTCGTTGTTTTTCACACCGAGGGTCAACTGACAGCCGGTACCACAGTAGGAGCAGACCGACTTGACTTTGTTGAGTGACCACCAGCGTGCCTTGAATTTGAACGGCCGGCTGATGAGAGCGCCAACGGGGCAGACCGATACGCATGAGCCGCAGAATTCGCAGTTCAACGGACCGTCGAATTCGGTACCGATCCGTGCCTGGATACCGCGATTGATGAAAGAGTATGCGCCGAAGGAAACGATCTCGTCACAGATACGTGCGCACTTGCCGCAATGGACGCAACGATTCATATCCCGCTCGATGAGCGGATTTTCATAATCGATCTTCCAGTTGAACTTCTCATCCTGGAAGCGGTTGGTATTGACCTGATATTCGTAGGTCAGATTCTGCAGATCGCAGTCGCCCGCGGCATCGCACACCGGACAATCGATGGGGTGCTTGAGGAGGAGCAGCTCAAGGACCATCTTCCGGGCCTTGATGATCTCATCCGTCGATGTCCTGACGATCATCCCTTCAGTTACCGGTGTGGTACACGCCGGGATCTGTCGGCCTTTCATCTGTTCGACTTCGACGAGACACATGCGGCAGCCGCCAAAGGGCTGCAGCTTCTTGTCGTGGCAGATGATGGGGATGCGAATGCCGGCAGCTTTGGCAGCATCGTATATGGTGGCATCCTTGGATACCGTTACCTGCTTGTCATCGATTGTAAGAGTAACCATCTCGACCTCTGTCTCCCTCGGATGTTTGACTTACAGCTCGCAGCTACTCGATGGCCATGAAACGGCAGGCGTCGTAGCAGGACTTGCACTTTGTGCATTTTTCCTTGATAAGCTCGGCTACCTGACCCTTTTCCCACTTGATGGCATCCACCGGACACGCCTTGAGACAGGCACCGCACTTGACACACTTCTCTTCCACAACCTGCCACAGGAGGAGTTCCTTACAGCAGTTGGAGGGACAGCGCTTATCAAGGATATGAGCTTCATATTCATGACGGAAATATTTGACCGTAGACAGAATCGGGTTCGGTGCAGTCTGACCGAGACCACAGAGCGATGCCTTCTTGATGGTGTTACCCATCTCCAGCAGCGTCTCGATATCAGATTCCTGACCACGCCCTTCAGTGATCCGCTCCAGGATGTCGAGCATCGCCTTCAGACCGATCCGGCAGGGAACACACTTACCGCAGGATTCATCACGGGTAAAAGTAAGGAAGAAGCGAGCCACGTCGACCATGCAGGTCGTTTCGTCCATGACAACCAGACCACCCGAACCCATCATGGCACCGGCCTTGATCAGGGAGTCATAGTCAACCGGCGTATCAAGGATCTCAGCCGGGATGCAGCCACCAGACGGACCGCCTGCCTGTACCGCCTTGAATTTGCGGTTGTTGGCAATGCCACCGCAGACATTGTAGATAACCTCGCGGATGGACATACCTGCCGGGACCTCAACGAGGCCGGTGTGCTTGACCTTGCCGGTTACGGCAAAGATCTTGGTCCCCTTGGTCGTTTCCGTACCGAGCGAGGCGTACCATTCTGCACCGCGGAGGATGATATGGCGAACGTTGGCAAAGGTCTCGACGTTGTTGATGTTGGTCGGCTTCGCCCACAGACCCTTGACTGCCGGGAACGGAGGTCGTGGACGGGGCATGCCGCGCTCACCCTCGATGGATGCCATAAGAGCGGTTTCTTCGCCGCAGACAAAGGCACCGGCCCCCTTCTTGATCCGAAGGTTGAAGTCAAACCCGAGCCCCATGACGTTGGTGCCGAGATACCCCTTCTCGTAGCAGACATCCAGGGCCATCTGCAGACGTTCAATGGCCAGAGGATATTCCGCACGGACATACACGTACCCAGCTGTGGCGCCAATGGCGAATCCGGCAATCATCATCCCTTCGATAATGCAGTAGGGGTCGCCTTCGAGGATGGAGCGGTCCATGAATGCGCCTGGATCGCCTTCGTCGGCGTTGCAGATGATATATTTGTGATGACCGGGGCTTGCTGCGCAAAAGGACCATTTCATGCCGGTCGGGAAGCCACCGCCCCCACGACCGCGCAGACCCGACTTCTTGACCTCGTCGATGACCGAAGCAGGGTTCATCTCCTTGACGCACTTTTCAATGGCCTTGAAACCGTCTTCTTCAAGGTAAGCGTCAAGTTTTTCCGGGTTGATCTGGCCGCAGCCGGTCATGACGACTCGCATCTGCTGATCAACGAAGGTGTTGTAATACGGTTTCGCCTTCCGCTTTTCCAGGACAGTCTTGTTGACGATATGCTCATCAACAAGCATTTCCACCTCTTCCGGCTTGACGAAGTCGTAGGTAACCCGACCCTGTTCCTCGGTGATGATGTCAACGAGAACGTCGTTGGCGCAGAGTCCGCGGCAGCCGGTCTTGATGACGTCACAGCGCTTGCCGACAGTGGCGTTGACACCCTTTTCGTTGATCACCCTCGTGAACTCGGCCTCGACCTCTTTGGCGCCCATCGAGACACCGCCGGTCCCCTGACAGATCAGAATTTTTATCGCTGCGTTTTCGCTCATAACTGAATTGTCCCTTACTGGATAGTATCGAGCTACTTACTTTTTCATCGGCCGCTGGTTGTAATCGGCAATGATTTGATCGACTTTCTGGACCGTCATTTGCCCGTAGGTTGAATCATTAACCATTGCGAGGGGCGCCATTCCGCAGGCTCCGAGACAGGCGACCTTTTCAAACGTGTAGCGCAGGTCAGGGGTTGTCTCTGCATGACCTATCCCGAGTTTGTCGAAGAACGTTTCGACGATTCGGGGCGCGCCCTGAACGTGGCATGCGGTTCCTACGCAGACGCGGATGATGAAGCGACCACGCGGCTTGAGATGGAACTGGGCATAAAAGGTCAACACGCCAAAGATCTGGCTCGGATAGACATTCAGGCGTTCGGCCACCAGATCGATGGTCGGTCTGGGAACATAACCATACTCGTCCTGGATCCCCTGCAATACCGGCATCAGGTTGCCGGGCAGGGTCAGATACTTGTCGATGATATGGTTTGCTGGCTCGAGATCTATCTCTTCAGCAGGTGCTTCTTCAGCTTTCGTTGCTTCGGCCGGAGCGTTGCTCATTACTCCCTCTCCTTTGTCGCGGTGACGTTACCGGTCGATTTCACCAAGCACGATATCCAAGGTTCCGATGACTGCTACCAAGTCGGCGAGCATCGAGCCCTTTGCCATCTTCTCGATCGCACCGAGGTTCACGAATGAGGGTGGGCGGATCCTCATGCGGTAGGGCTTGGGTCCACCATCACTGACGAGGTAGAAGCCAAGCTCACCCTTGGGAGCCTCGACGCTCTGGTATACTTCACCTTCCGGTACGGGGAAACCTTCACTGGCAATCTTGAAGTGGTGAATCAGCCCCTCGATGGTGTTGTACACATTCTCTTTGGGGGGGTAGCAGACCTGCGGATCATCGGCAAGAATCGGTCCCGGCTTCAGGGATTCGAGGGCCTGCTTGACGATCTTGACCGCTTCGCGCATCTCCACCAGCCTGACCTTGTAACGGTCAAAGGTGTCGCACTTCTCGCCCACGGGCACGGCAAACTTGTATTTTTCGTAGCCACTGTAAGGATTGTCGCGCCGGAGATCCCAGTCAACGCCGGAACCACGCAGGGCAGGACCGGTGATGCCATAACTGATGGCGTCTTCCGCCGAGATCACGCCATTGCCAACCGTACGCTGGAGCCAGATGGTGTTCTTGGTGAGGAGCCCTTCATAGACATCGAAATATCCGGGGAAGGTATCGATGATCTCACGAACATCCCGCTCGAAACCGTCGTACACCTCCGACGAAAGCCCGCCGACCCTGAAGTAGTTGCTGGTCATGCGCGCACCGGAGATTTTCTCGTACAGCTCCATGACCTTCTCACGCTCACGGAAGGCGTAGATAAAGACCGTCATGGCACCGATATCGAGGGCGTGACAGGCAATCCAAACCAGGTGCGACTTGAGACGGGTAAGTTCGGCGAGGATGACCCGGATCGTCTGGGCACGTTCAGGCACCTCTATTCCGAGCAGCTTCTCAACTGCCAGAACATATCCCAGGTTGTTGCTCATCGGCGCCAGATAGTCGAGACGGTCGGTAAGCGGGATTGTCTGGTGGTAGGTGCGGTGCTCAGAGAGCTTCTCGACCCCACGGTGAAGGTAGCCGATGTGGGGTGTAATCTTTTGAACGATCTCGCCGTCCAGCTCGACGACCATTCGCAGAACGCCGTGGGTACTGGGGTGCTGCGGTCCCATATTGACTGTCATTATCTCTGTAGCCATTGCTCGCCTCTGTATCCTCTAGTGAAGTTGATTTGTATGCACGAGAATGTGAGCCGCCTAGGAGACGCGACCCTGATACGGTTCGCGGTCCGGGCCCTGAACCGGATAATCTTTCCGGAGAGGATGCCCGACCCAATCATCCGTCATAAGGATCCGGCGCAAGTCAGGATGATTGTTGAACACGAGTCCCATCAAATCGTAAACCTCGCGCTCAAGGAAGATGGCTGATTTCCAGAGCCCTGAAACCGTATCTATGGTACAGTCAGCTTCGGGCACAGCCGCTCTGACAAAGAAGCGGTCTTTTTTCGGGATGGAGTACAGGTTGTAGACCGCCATGAATCGCGGCTCCTGCTTCCCGAGGTAATCCACGGCGAGAACGTCAGTCAGGAGATTGTACTGTAGCGAGTCCCGCAAGAATGTGCAGATCTCGACGATGTTCTCCCTCGGGACAGTGACGGTCACCTGGCCGCGAAATTCCTTGGCGTCAAGGATCAACGATGCGAACTTCTCTCTCAACTTTATTACTGCGCGATTATTTTCAGCCATAACCGTTCTTTCCCCTTATGAATGGTTTGGTTACGCAGCCGACACGATTCGATCGCCCAGGCCGATTGTCGATCCGAAGGAATTCTTTTCCTTCATGATCTTGTCCTGCAGCTTGAGCAGGCCATACAGCAGGGCCTCCGGCCGCGGCGGGCAACCCGGAATGTAGACATCAACCGGCAGGGCGGTATCTATCCCTTGCACAACACTGTAGGTATCGAATACCCCTCCGGAGCATGCACAGGCACCCATGGCGACAACCCATTTCGGCTCCGGCATCTGCTCATAGACAGTCTTAATCACCGGCAGCATCTTCTTGGTAACGGTTCCGGCGATTATGATGCAGTCCGACTGGCGCGGCGAAGCCCGGAAGATGATACCGAAGCGGTCCAGGTCATTGTGGGATGCCCCAGTGGCCATCATCTCAATGGCGCAGCAGGCAAGACCGAAGGTCATCGGCCAGATTGAGGACTTTCTCGCCCAGTTGACGAGTCCATCCAAGCTCGCGGTGATGATGTTATCTCCCAACGGCTGATCTACTCCCATTCCAGTGCTCCTTTTTTCCAGACGTAAATATAACCGACAAAGAGGATGACGATGAATATCCCCATCTCAACCAGCCCGAACATTCCCAGCCTCTTATACAGGACCGCCCAGGGATAGAGGAAAACTGCTTCAATGTCGAACAGGATGAAGAGCATTGCGATGATGTAGAACTTGACGGAAAAACGTTCGCGCGCGGAACCAACCGGCTCGCAGCCGCACTCGTAAGGAGCGAGCTTGACGACGGACGGTTTCTTCTGACCGATCAGCGACGAAAAGGTCAGCGCGACAACGCCAAAAATCGCCGCAATTATTACCAGCAGGATAATCGGTAAGTAGGCACCTAGCATATGCAGCTTCCTCCACTCTGGGGTTACGCTCGACCTGTGCAGCCTGTTGTCGGCTTTTCAAATCGGGCTATATCTCTGCTTTATAATTCACGAAATATCTATAAGTTAAACAAGTCTTTCTCTTCACTGACACGTATACTGTATACAAGAATCGATCGGGAAAATATGCCATTTCTTAACCGATGTCAAGAAAAAAAAACTCTAATTTTAGCCACACCCAACACCCCCCCAGCTGCTCAATACAAGCTTCTGCAGTCAGCCCCTGTTACCATCCACTTACGCCTTGACACGCGTCGCGCATATATGCTAACAAGGCCTTGATTTATATAGAATTCTTTACCGAGGTGCCAGCCATGCAAAACAGCCGATCACATCAGCTTTTCACCCAGGCGCAGCAGGTTATTCCCGGCGGTGTCAACAGTCCGGTACGTGCCTTCAGATCCGTGGGCTCAGACCCGCTCTTCATCAAACGCGCATCCGGTTGCACCATCTTTGACGAGGATGGCAATTCCTATATAGACTTTGTCGGTTCCTGGGGACCGATGATCCTGGGGCATTGTCACCCCCAGGTGATCTCCGCCGTCAAAACCGCCATGGAGAACGGCTGCAGCTTCGGTGCCCCCACCGAGCTGGAGGTGACGCTCGCCGAGATGGTGGTCAAGGCGGTCCCGTCCATTGAGATGGTGCGCATGGTCAGTTCCGGCACCGAGGCGACCATGAGCGCGATCCGCCTGGCGCGCGGCTATACGAACCGGGACAAGATCCTCAAATTCTCCGGCTGCTACCACGGACACTCCGATGCCCTGCTGGTGAAGGCAGGCTCCGGCGCCGCCACCTTCGGCGTACCCGACTCTCCGGGAGTACCGGCAGACTTTGCCAAGCTCACCCTCACCGCCCGCTACAACGACCTGGAATCGGTCCGCGCACTCGTTGCCGAAAACAAGGGCCAGGTCGCGTGCATCATCATTGAGCCGATCGCCGGCAATATGGGGACCGTCCCCCCCAAGGCAGGATTCCTCGAAGGCCTCCGCCAGCTCTGTACCGACGAAGGGATCGTGCTGATATTCGACGAGGTCATGAGCGGATTCCGTGTTGCCTATGGCGGCGCCCAGGAGGTGTATGGCGTCACCCCCGACATGACGACCCTCGGCAAGATCATCGGCGGAGGGCTGCCGGTTGGCGCCTTTGGCGGCAAGAAAGAGATCATGTCGCTTCTTTCCCCGGCTGGCGGCGTCTACCAGGCGGGCACACTTTCGGGCAACCCTCTGGCCATGACCGCCGGGATCGAAACCCTGAAGCTCCTCCAGCGCCCCGGCTTCTACAAGGAACTGGAAGAAAAGAGCGCTTATTTCGCCGCCGGCATCGCCAAGGCAGCCGCAGACGCCGGGTACCCGCTCTACTCGACCCGCGTGGGGAGCATGGTCTGCGCCTTCTTTACCAAGGGTGAAGTCCACGACTGGGACAGCGCGGCGGCCTGCGACACCAAGGCGTTCGCGAAATACTTCAGGCTGATGCTGGAAGAGGGGATCTATCTGGCACCGTCGCAGTTTGAGACCGCCTTCGTCTCCATCGCCCACACCCAGGCAGACCTGGACCGGACGATAGCGGCGGCGGCAAAGAGCTTCAAGTCCCTGTAGACCGCAATTACTGCAGACGCGAATAAGAGGCCCGCTGGATCAGAAATCCAGCGGGCTTTTTGCTTCCTTGATCGACGCAATATAGTGAGCAGCATCCGCATCCCGAACTTCGGCAACGTCCACAGCCTCAACCTCTCCAGCCCCACCCCATCCACAGTCAATCAGTTAATGAAAAGCTATCATGATTCAGTTAAGCATATACTCGTGCTCCCAGTCGGCGCTACTCTGTCATAAGCTGGCGAAATAACGAATGTGCCTGACTCGCTTGCTGCTGTGACAGTTGATACTTCAGTTAGAGCTAAATTCACCTTGCCTGTTGTGAGAAGCTGGTGTAGTAATCTTCAGTGAATCAGTGAGTTACGAGGGAAGCAACTCCCAGCTTAGCAACTAGGGAGCCTGCATTTACGTGTGTTCGCAAACAGTAGCGGAATTAAATAAACTGTCCCCGGAATGGCCACGTGGGAGTAGGAAACCAAAAATGAGAATCATGAGGCCGTCCCGTTTGACACCGACCGGACACCCCGCGAAGGGTTCCAGTAGCTATAGAGGGAAAAGAAGACCGTTCAACGAAAAAGGGAATATTATTTAATGGATACCCGGAACGTCATTTTCATAAGCCATGCCACTCCCGACGATAACGAGTTCACTCGCTGGCTGGGCCTGCAACTGGCACAAGAGGGATATTCCATCTGGTCGGATGTTACCAAATTATTGGGTGGCGAGTCGGGGAATTCCGGGGACAGTTTACATAATTAAATAGAGATAAATATACTGTCCCCAGAAATCCCCTGTCCCCAGAAATCCCCCAGAACAAAAAACCGTTAAATCAAGGGAAGGAATGCTATTCCCTTATTGACACTGACAGACATATCAGGAGTTGGTCGCAAAACAAGGAAGAATTAAGGAGGTCAGATGGATACTCAGACTGCACAAAATGACGATAGTAACTTTATGAATCGCTTGGATTCGCAAATTGCTTTTCAGCGAAAATGGCGTCTTATAATGATGACCACTTATATCTCAACCACGATATTCATTATGTTGTTTTCATCGTCAGCAACTATTCTCGCTGCTATCGAACTTAGTCATTATGCTGCGATAGCCGCTGCTGCAACTACAGTTCTTGTCTCAATCGAGAAAAGCCTTCTATTTAGAGAGAAATGGAAGCTACACGTGACCATTCAAACCAATTTAGAGAATATAAAGTTGCTTTACGACACAAAACACATAGATCTTAAAGAGGCAGCACATGAGGTAGTAAACATCATGGAACGTTACTCTACAGAATTACCAATATCCTCTCGCGATTAAGAATAAGTATTTGAGAAGGAACATGTGATGTCAGGGGAGGATAACAAGGGCAACAATTGAAATTTAACAAAACTGAAAAAACTGCATGAATAGAGGAGTTACAGCTATACAGTTGGGAATAGCCGCCTTGCCAACTACCGGATCGATAGGTGAGAAATAATGACAAATACGGAAGGCAAAAGTGAACCTAGCCATAGAGGTAAAACGACATGACACTAGAAACCATTTTCTATACTCAGATCACCTCGGTGATTGCCTTTATCTTTGTGGTGTTTGGCGTGTACCGACTGTTGGTCCAGCAGAAAGATGCTACGATCGAGCAACTAAAGGAGCGGTTGACGTATCTGGAGACAAAAGTAAAAGATTTTGAAAAGCAAAGTCCGGACGTTATGGTCGAATCATTACATCGGAGGGTTGAAATAGCTAAAGCTGAAATCTTACGACTGAAGGATGAGGGCGAAGAATACAAAGGTCAGGTAACGGGCAAAGAGGAAGAATTACACGGACTCAAATTTAAATTGGAAAAATTGGCTGCGCTCTTAGCTGATAGCGACCTTGTTTGTCCAGACTGCGGTGCTCCTTTAGTTACCAGGAATTACTATACGATATATGGTCCAGGGGATCAGGATGCAGACGTAGAGTATGCTGAGTATGAATGCGGGTATGTCCGCGACGAGGGCAATGAAAGAGGAAACCGGCCATGCGGTGCAAGAGGAACCTTCGAAGGTGAGACCTAGGCATAACCAGATAAGCCAACGGCAAAAAAGGTGAAATCCCAACAAGCCCCATGGACGCCGACCGCCCGAAAACCTGGGCGGGCGGGTCATGGCCGGCCCCGTTGGTACAACCCAGATGAACTAGAAGGATTCAGAAAGCCTATTTAAGCCACCGCACTGCACAAAACCTGACTTGAGGTGTAAGTTGACCAATGAAATTATCAAGCAAACATTTCTAGACGCAGCGGAAGCGTGGGTCTGCGATGGCTACTCACTAGATATCCGATATCTTGCCGAAGTGGATGGCGAAAGCATTCGTCTATGGGACGCGTCGATTGCCTTGAACCCCTTGCCGGCAAAGCAGGACTTGAGCTTTCGAATCGAGTCCACTAACTTTGTTGTTGGTCAGATCCAGCACCCACATGAGAAAAAGAAGTTGCTGCTCACCATGTTGGATAGAGCAACAAAAGGTGTACTTCAACTTTCCGATAAGAAGCTGATTCTACCAGGAGATCAACCATACAATTTCTACACTGAGATGAGCCAGCGTGAGCGCTGGTTCTCGGAGTTGCATCTACAGGTTAGTGGTGACCGTAGACAACTGCCTTCTCCGAATCTGTTTGCGACTATCGACAACACATTGAGGGCATCGCAACCGCCGTTCGATGGCCTTGCCGACGTAACTTCGTGGCTGGGGCTTTCCGCGCCGGATGCAAGCGTAACCCCACCATCCATAGGCATTCGGGTGGGGCCGCCTGTCGACTTGATTTTCGACAGGTGCGCGTTGGTCGACGATCGTCTCCACCTGACCCTGCATGCTCACCCAAAATTCGATGTCGCCAACGTCGGACTTGCTTTACGCTCGGTACCAGGGAATGGGCTGGACGCACGAAAACAGGTCTCGAGTGAGATCAGGTGGAGCCGTGTTCGGAATGGACGCAGGGAAGGTACGGCTCAAATCGACCTTGTACATGCAGACAACGTTCTTAGCATTTTGATGATTGGAAGTTCGACGGTTCGGAGGCAGTGGTTTCTTGATCCGACAAAGGCACGCAACAACCGACTTCTTGCAATTCAGCACTTTGACAAAGATCTTAGAATGGTCAGAAATGCTGTACTCGAGTCGTCTGATTCTTCGAAGTTTGAGCAAGGTGTGGCTGCGTTACTCTTCCTTCTTGGATTCAACCCCTGCGTTCAGCTAGAGACCGACTCACCGGACTTAATCGTCACGACCCCAGGCGGAAGGCTTGCAATCGTTGAATGCACGACGCGTATTGCAGACTTCGCATCGAAGGTCGGAAAGCTAGTAGATCGGCGTGGTGCACTATCAAAGTCATTGGTTGCTAGCGGACATCCAGCGTTGGTGTCTGCCGTGCTGGTATGCAGGCTCCCACGAGACCAAATCGCTGCATATGCTAACGAAGTTCGTGCACACAATGCAATACTTGTCACTCGCGAAGATCTTGCGGCTGGTTTCGATCGTGTCCGCTTCCCGAGCGACCCAGATCGTATTCTTGAAGAGGTGCATGCTCGCATTACCGCCATTGTGGAAACCTAGAAGGGACTGAAAAGCTAACGAATCGCGCCTGGGGCCGCAAGCCTCCCCTCCTACCAGGTGAGCAGAAAATAAGGACATAGAGAAACAAAATGACATTGCTCGTTTCATGGGTTGGCGTAGACGCTCATGGCACTGCGTCAGCATACATTGCAGCGGATAGTCGAGTGAGTTGGGGCAAAATTGCCAGTTTTGACCATGGGAGGAAGGTGTTTGCTTTTCGCCTCTCACCGGACATTCTTGGTTACTGCGGTGACGTGCTTTTCCCCACGATGGTCCTTTCTCAGATAACAGAAATGGCTGACCAAGGTCTTCTTTTCTCTCCTCAGGCAAACTGCAAAGAACGTTATGAGGCAATCAAGGAAAAACTCGTTCAACAGTTTCAGACCTATCCGAAAATGGTTGAGGAAATCACGGCTCCAGTTCTGCAAGTGCTTCACATTTCAAGAAACCCAATAAAAAACACTGAGTTTTCATGCTGGCTTATTGAATGGACGCGGAAAAAAGGTTGGGCTGGCAAGAAAATCAACATGCCTTCAAGTTCTGGCGTTCTCTTTTCGCTTGGATCAGGAAGCGAGGAATTCAACAAGAATTATGCACGGTACGAGAGCGGGCCAAATCGAGGCACTAGCCGTAATGTGTTTCATTGTTTCTGTGACACATTGTTTAATGTAAAAGATGAAAAATGCGGAGGTTCACCGCAACTTGTTGGAATATATCGAAAACCAAACTCAGCCGCTTTGACATTCGGCATTATCAGAAAGAAAAAAAGATATTTCTTGGGCGCAAGAATTGGCAATGGTGCCGATTTTGAAGGAGTTGAATGGAGAAATGATCTGTTTGAACTTTGTGATGGACTAACGATGAAACTTCGCCCAGATGCTCAACCTCAACCAGACGATTTAAGGAGAAAATAGAAAAGGCAACTCCCTGGACCCCTCACCAGTTATGCTTTACGCCACAGTTTATGAGGGGGGCGAGGTGCTGTCGGAGGTCTCGGTGTTATTCGCCGAGACCTCCTACTCAGGGTTTTGATGTCTGTTGGCCTATGAGAGCAGCCTTACTCCAGGAAATTATAGAAGTTACATGGTTCCAACAAGCCCCATAGACGCCGACCGCCCGAAAAATCTGGGCGGGCGGGTCATGGGGGCACCCCGTTGGTCGCAGAAAGAGAATCAAATATGGAATGTGGTCACTGAAAAAATGGACGAAGAAAGAATTCAGGATATCCGAAGCATAAAGAAGCTGTTGGAAGATCAGAGCAACTTCACAGCGTTAAGAAAAGTAATGCCGTTTATGCGTCCATTTCTTAAGCTTCTGAAAGTTGATGTATCTAAGATGGACGACGCCTTCGAAAAATTGGATGCAATGAAGGATCAATTAAATAGACTCGCTACCGTACCTGATAAGTTCAATGATACCTTTGCGTCCCTTGGATGGATCATGTACGAAATGATGAACCTCGATGTGGCTGAGAAGGCAATATCATTGGCAGAAAATGAAAGTATTGACGCAGGAGAGCAAGAGTTAGCCAATTACTACACGCCAGAGCAAGTTAGGTGGAGGCTCCTGACTATGTACGGAGTTAGTGCTTTCCACTCACGAATGGAGCTTGCTAACAAAGCACTAACTGATTATGAAGCTGACCGCTATCATGCATGTGTGCCAGTTGTATTAGCCTTACTCGACGGAATGATTAATGAAATACACGGCAAACAGAAAGGTTTACGCCGAGGTTTTTCATCAGGAGAAGCAGATCTTGAGGCGTGGGACTCCATAGCGGGACATAGCAAAGGACTCAATGAACTAAAAAAGATATTTAACACCGGAAGATATTCGACCGTGACGGAACCAATAACTGTCCCGTACCGGAACGGTATCATGCATGGGATGGATTTAGGATACGACAATAAGATAGTAGCAGCCAAAGCGTGGGCAGCACTCTTTGCTGCACGCGAGTGGGCAATGAAAGCTGAACAGGGTTTGTTGGAAGAACAGCCAGAGGAACCAAAGAAATCATGGAAGGAAGTTTTTCACGTTATTGATGAGTCGAACAAGGTTAAAAAGTACCAGGATGAGTGGGTTCCACGCGAATGGACACCTGAAGAAGAAACTTTTATTTTGGACAGCAATATATTCGACATCCAGTCGCCTGAGTACAACCTCGCGGAATTTCTTCTTCTTTGGAAACAAAAAAATTATGGAAAGATGGGAAACCATCTTTCTCGATACATGAATGGACATGAGGTAAAGGCATTTCCAGCTCAAATTCGGAGCATTTACAGCAAATTACAATTTACTTCTTTCAAAGTCGAAAGAGTCTTTGAAACTGCACCATCAATCACATTGGTAAATGGCGTTGTGGAGTACATCGATAACGCCTCGTCAGTTTCTAAAAACATAACAGTAAGAATTGTCGCCGAAACCCCTGAAGGTGAAATGGCACTACGCATAACAGATGAAACGATTTGGCGAGTTATGGATATGAACATTCTTGCTGAGCGCTAATTCGGACGTTCGCGGAGCGCCAACAAAGCGCACGACCGGCCTAAAACCATGCCGGCCAGCTCTCAGCCGTTATAGCTAGAGGAAACAGAGGATCAAATAAAGCTCGATGAGGAGTACAATAACCCATTTTCAGAAAAGCTATTCGCGAGAACTCTCAACATGAATCCCCGGAGAAATGCCTGCGCGCTTCAACAGTCTTCCCGCTGAAATCCGACCTGAGCCCGACGTATCCGACAATCCCGAAAAAATCCGCTGACCCAACAGAACCTGTTGACAATTATCCAAATGTTATGGTACACAAACTTGCTTTTCTGCAGCAAACTGGGTTGACATGAGCAATGAAAAACGGGATCTTTTCCGCGCATTGGGCCTGGTCTCCAGCATGGGGATCTCGGTCGTGGTGGCGATCGCCATCGGCGTCTGGGTCGGGCTTTCCCTGGACAAATGGCTCGGCACGGAGCCCTGGTTCTTTTACATCTTTCTCTTTTTCGGGATCGCTGCCGGTTTTCGCAACATTTACATCATAACCAGCAGGGAGATTCACAGAAATGGGAACGGCACGGATAACTGACGATAACCTCCTCACCGTGCTGACGACCGGATGTGCCTGCCTCGTGGCGATCATGTCCATCATTGGGTGGCTGGCGGTCTCGGGGAGATTCGCCGGGGGGATCGCCATAGGCGGCTGCCTGGCTTTGCTGAACTTCTTCTGGCTCAGGGTCGCGCTCGAGAAAATACTGCAGATGCCCGCCGGTCAGGCGACGCGGTCGGCAAACATCCGCTACATCCTTCGCCTTTCGGCACTCGGATTCATCCTCTGGCTGCTGATAACCAAGGCACACATAAGCATCCCCGGCCTGCTGGTCGGACTCTCGGTGCTGGTGATCGGCATCGTGCTCTTGACATTATACAGACTACTCCATCTGGGAGGTTAATGACTCATGGTTCACCCGTTACTCTTTCTCCAGTTCTTCCGCGAGCTTCTTGCCCCGCTCCACATCTCAAGTGCTTCAGCTGATGCCATTGCCTATACCTGGCTGATCATGATCCTGCTGCTGATAGTGTCGAAGCTTGCCACGAGCAGCCTGAAGTCGGTTCCATCTGGCCTGCAGAACTTCATGGAAGTGGTCATCGGCGGCATCGAGAACATGCTGGTCGAGACCATGGGAGAGCACGGCAAGCCGTTCTTTCCGCTGGTTGCAACCCTGGCGATCTTCATCCTGGTCTCGAACCTCATCGGCCTGGTCCCCGGCTTCTTCCCGCCGACCGCAAACATCAACACCACCGCGGCATGTGCGGTCATCGTCTTTCTCATGACCCATATCGTCGGAATCAAGCACCATGGCGTAGGCTATATCAAACATTTCATGGGCCCCATCATCTGGCTGGCGCCGATGATGTTCTTCATCGAGGTGATCGGCCACCTGTCACGCGTGGTCTCCCTGACCCTCCGTCTCTTCGGCAACATGAACGGCCACGAACTGGTCCTGATGATTTTCTTCGGCCTCGCACCGTTCCTGGTACCGATGCCGATGATGCTGATGGGCGTGCTGGTCTCCTTCATCCAGGCGTTCGTCTTCATGCTGCTGGCAATGATCTATATCCAGGGCTCACTTGAGCACGCCCACTAATTTATCAATCCTATACTGTTTAGGATACTAACAACCCCACGAGGAGGTAGTACAATGAGCTTTTTCACCATGTGCGTTCTGGCCGCCGGCATCGGTATGGCACTCGGAACAGTAGGAACCGGCATCGGCCAGGGTATGGCCGTCAGCCGCGCAGTAGAAGGCGTTTCCCGCAACCCCGGCGCTTCCGGCAAGATCCTCACCACCATGATGATCGGTCTCGCCATGATCGAGTCCCTCGCCATCTACGCCCTGGTTGTCTGTCTGATCATCCTCTACGCAAACCCCTACAAGGAAATCGCAACCAAGCTGGCAGAGACCGCAGCCGCTGTTGTGAAGTAATTCATCCCTTCGGGAACAAAAAAGGGTGTGCCGTTGACCGGCACACCCTTTTTTTTGTCCCGCTTATGCGCGTTACCTAGCCAAGCCCCCGCAGGTACTCCACCAGCAGCCGCACACCGACGCCGGTCGCCCCTTTGGGGAGATAGTGCCGTCCCTTCTCCTCCCAGGCCGTGCCGGCAATATCGAGATGCGCCCATCTGGCCTTTCCCACGAACTGCTTGAGAAACCATGCCGCCGTGATGGTACCGGCATGAGGCCCGCCTGCGTTTTTCATGTCAGCAACGTCACTTTTCATGGCCTCGCCATACTCATCCCAGAGTGGCAGTTCCCACAGGCGTTCGCCGGTGCGCTCTCCGGCCTTCTTCAGCGCCCGCTTCAGCCCGTCGTCCGTGCCCAGGAGCCCGGTCGCCACCGTGCCCAGGGCAACCAGACACGCACCGGTAAGCGTTGCCAGGTCGATGATGGCGGCAGGCCTGAACCTGGAGGCATAGTGGAGGGCATCGCACAGGATCATCCTCCCCTCGGCATCGGTATTGTTGATCTCTATGGTCTTACCAGCCATGGTCTTGACGATATCCCCCGGCTTGTAGGCACGGCCATCGGGCATATTTTCCGCAGCCGGTACCAGACCGACGACATTGACCGGCAGCGCCAGGGCGGCAGCTGCCTGCAGGGTGGCAATCACGGCAGCGGCACCGGCCATGTCGTCCTTCATCCGCTCCATCCCTTCGCGCGGCTTCAGAGAGATCCCGCCGGAATCGAAGGTGACCCCTTTCCCGACCAAAGCCACTGGTCTCATGTTTTTCGGACCACCCCGGTACTCAAGGACAATGAACCGGGGCGACTGCGCCGATCCTGCCCCGACAGCCAGCAGCCCCCCCATCCCCTCCCGTTCGATCCCTTCCCGGTCAAGGACCGTACAGCGAATCCCGTAGCGCGCAGCCATGGTCGAGGCCTGCTCAGCAAGAAACGCCGGTGTTGCCACATTGCCCGGATGCCCCACCATGTCCCGCGCATGGCAGGCAGCAGCACAGACCGCCTCCACCTCCCTGCAGACACGTTCAGCCTGCTTCACCTCGCTCTTCTTTGCCACGACAAGGGTGAGCTCTTCCGGGTCGACCTGCTCCTTCGGCGCTGTCCGGTAGTGCAGGAAGGCATACCCCCCCAGCAGGCTCCCTTCCACAACCTCCCGAATGGCCATGTCGGCTGATTCGGCAGCGCAATGCAGCACTGAAACCGACGATGCCACGCCTGCCCCCCGCAAGACTTGGGCAACAGCGCCCGCTGCCTGCCTGAGCCGCTCTCCATCGAGTTCCTTCCGCTTGCCGAGACCGACCAGGACGATGCGTTGCGCAGGAATGCGCTCCAAAGTGTGCAGCAGTTTGACCTTCAGCCGTTTCCCCGTAAACTCCTTCTCCCGGTACAGCGTCGATATGACCCCAGCCAGCGCCTTGTCCAGGCGGGACAAGAGCTGCCCCTCGGGACCATCCTCGAAGCACCCCACGACCAGGGCCGGCGTCGGTATCGTTAACGGATCGGCAGCGACTATCTTCACATGCATGTTCTTCCTCCGGATTGTGGACTATTCAGGATTGTAGCCGGAATCCCCGGATCTGCAAGTGGTGGGCACCTTGACATTCATTAAGCGGTATGGAATAGTGCCCGTATGCAGATCATTGCCGACCTCCATACCCACACCATCGCTTCGGGACACGCCTACTCCACGGTCAACGAGCTGGCCGCAGCAGCCGCAGACAAGGGGTTGCAGGCACTGGCCATTACCGATCACGGCCCAGCACTCCCCGGAGGTCCGCACCTCTACCATTTCGGGGCGATGCGCTTTATCCCCAGCGACATCAAAGGCGTCCGCATACTGCTGGGATGCGAGGCCAATATCCTGAATCTGGACGGCGAGATCGACATCCCCGACCACTACCTCCACCGGCTCGACTTCGTCATGGCGGGCTTCCACGAGGACTGTGGATTCGACAACCAGGGGATGCTTCGCAACACGCAGGCCCTCAAGAACGCCATGGAGAGCAAACGGCTCCACGCTGTTTCCCATCCGGGAAACCCGCTTTTCCCGGTCGACTATGACGAGATCGTGCTGACCGCCGTACGGACCGGAACGGCCCTGGAGATCAATAACTCGTCATTCGGCATGAGCCGGTGCGGCAGCCGGCCCAACTGCGAGAATCTGGCCCGTCTCATTGCCCGCCACGGGGCACTGGTTGCGGTGGGAAGCGACGCACATATCGCCCAGAACGTGGGAATCTTCGACCAGGCATTGGCAGTCATTGCAGAAGCCGGGATCAGCGAAGCGCAGGTCGTCAACAGCTCCCCCGACCGGCTCGAAACATTTCTCAACAGCAGGGGATAAAAACAGAAAGGCCGCCAATCGGCGGCCTTTCACAGTGTATGGTCGAACCAGTGGCCTATTCGACCCTGATCCCCACGTAAAGGACTGTGTCCCCCCGCCGCAGCAGAAGCCGGATCGCACCACCCTTCGTCGTCCCCGCAACCGCCTTTTCATACTCCTGCACGGTCATGACTTTCTGCCCGTTCACCTCAAGGATAACATCTCCGCGAATAACGCCGGCATCATCGGCTGCACCGCCAGGCTTCACATCAACAACGACGACCCCCTTGGTTTCCTTGATCCTGAGGGTCGCTGCCATCTCCTTACTGAGCTCGTGGACGCTCAAACCAAGCTTGTCCGCCGAAATGTCGCCGGATGATGAGGTTTCACCATCATCCGAGCGCTGCTCCAGGGTAACGTCAATCGACTCCTCTTTCCCGTTGCGGAGGATCCTGACCTGCACCTTTTTGCCCGGAGCAGTCACCGCTACAATGCGGGACAATTCACTGGCATCATGTACGGGCTTGCCATCGAAGGTCAGGATGATGTCGCCACTTTTCATGCCGGCCTTCTCCGCAGGGGTATCCTTGACGACCTCGGAGACGAGGGCACCCTTTTCTCCATCAAGACCAAATGATTTTGCCAACTCCGGGGTCACCGACTGCGACTGGACACCGAGCCAGCCGCGGGTGACCCTGCCTTTGTCCCGCAGCTGCGGAATGATCGATTTGGCCATGTTGATGGGAATGGCAAATCCGATCCCCTGTCCGCCGGCAATAATGGCGGTGTTGATGCCGATGACCTTCCCCTCCGCATTAAAAAGAGGCCCCCCGGAATTGCCCGGATTGATCGAGGCATCGGTCTGGATGAAATCGTCATAGGGGCCGCTGCCGATGACACGCCCCTTGGCGCTGACAATCCCGGCAGTTACCGTCTCGGAAAGCCCGAAGGGATTGCCGATGGCCAGGACCCACTCGCCAATCTCGATAGCATCGCTGTTCCCCAACTCGCAGGCGGGCAGCTCATCCTTGGCGGCTATCTTGATCAGGGCCAGGTCGAGCTTCTGGTCCCGCCCCTTGATTTCTGCCTTGAATTCCTTGCCGTTGTTCAGCTTCACCTTGATCTCGTCTGCCCCGTCAACCACATGGTTGTTGGTCAGGATATAACCGTCCTTGCTGATGATGAATCCCGAGCCGAGACTCCGCTGCTTCTGGCTCCGCTGGGGCTGTTCCTCGAAGAAACGGTCGAAGAAATCGTCAAAGGGGCTCTGGTTGGGAGGACGGATAAAGCGTCTCTGGGGGGTAATTACCTTGGATGTGCTGATGTTTACCACAGAAGGGGTCAGTTTCTTTGAAAGCTGGGCGAAATCGGGGCCGATCGCCTTGGCGGTCGCAGGGGTTGCCGGCAGAAAGGCGGACAGGAGAGGGAAGAGAAGGAGACTGACGTAGAAGACGAAACGTCGCGACATACAAACCTCCATGTATTTTAGTATGTGCGTTACTCTAATAATTGGGACGGCAGTTGTCAACTGGTCTTGGAATGGATGGGCTGTGGGACGGGGATTGTGGGGAGTGACACGACAAAAGTGCTCCCGGTTGCAGATGAGCTGGACACTTCAATCCAGCCGCTGTGCGCCTCTGTGAGGGTTTTTACCAGGGAGAGGCCGAGGCCGCTGCCTCCGTCGCTTCTGTTGCGCGCCTTGTCGACACGATAAAACCGTTCGAAAATATGCGGCAGATCGTCCGGTGGGATCCCCGGCCCCTTGTCGATGACAGCCACGCTGACGCTGCCATCCCTCGGGGTCAATTCGACCCTGACGCTGGTATCGGCAGGGGTGAATTTCAAGGCATTGTCCAGAAGATTCATGAAAATCTGGCGAAGCCTGCGCTGATCCCCCTGCACCCAGGCCTGTCCCGCGGGGATAAAGTCGACCACCTTGCCCTGCTCATGGAGCTGTGCCTGCTGGTTGAGTTCATGAACAAGGGTGGCAAGGAACTCACAGAGGTCGAGCTCCTGCATTTCAAGGTGTAACCCCCCTTCCTCGGCCCTGGAGAGTTCGAGAAGCGACTCGACAATGCCGGACATCCACTTGACCTCATCCAGGGTGCTCTGGATGATTTCACGGAACTCCTCCGGCTCCTTTGCCCACTTGAGCCCGACTTCGGCCTCGCCGCGGATGATGGTGAGCGGAGTCCGCAGCTCATGGGAGATGTCGGTGAAAAACCTCCTGGTCCTGTTGAAGGAGGCCTCAAGACGTTCGAGCGTAGAGTTGAAGGTCTCGGCCAGCCGCCCGATCTCATCGTTGGGATTGAGCACGACCAGCCGTTGGCTCAGGTTCTCCGCGGTTATCCGTTGCGCGCTCCTGGTTATGAGATCGACCGGTTTGAGCGCCTGTCCCGCCAGGAACCAGCCTCCGCCGCAGAGAAACAGGATGCCAAGGGGGATGGAAATGCAGAAGACAATCAGCAGCTTGCGCAGGGTTTCGACTTTCTCGTTGAGCGAAGTCCCGACCTGAACGATGGAAACCAGCTTCTGATCGGCAAATACCGGCATGGTAACGATTCGCATCGGCGGCAGACCGTCGATGGTCTGTGTCTCGCGAATGACCTTGCCGTGGGCAACCTTCTGAAAGGTGGGAAGTGAAAGCGGGAGCCGCATCTGGTTGAGGTTCTTCGAAGCAGCCGTTACGGTACCGTGTTGATCGAAAAGCTGGACAAACTTTCCGTCAATCTTCGGGCCGAAGAAATCTTCCAGAACCTGATCGAAAACAGATGGAGCCGCCATACGGAACGGCTCCATGGTGGGACTGGCAAGCGCCTCGGCCAGGGTCTGGATTTCCCGATCAGACTCTTTGTAAATATCAGCCCTGATCGTCAGATAGACGAAACTGCTGAACAGCAGCATCACTACCGCAAGGGTCAACGTATACCAAAGCGTGAGGGAAAAGCGGATCGACGAGGGAAAACGCACCTCAATCTTCCTCTTTCAGGATATAACCTACCCCCCGTACCGTATGGATAAGCTTCTTGTCGGCATCGCGGTCTATCTTCTTGCGCAGGTAATTGACATAGACGTCAATGATGTTGGTGAAGCTGTCAAAGGTGTAATCCCAGACATGATCGGCGATCATGGTTCTGGTAAGAACCTGGTTGGGATTGCGCATGAAATATTCGAGCAGTGCATACTCTTTGGCAGTGAGATCAATCTCCTTCTCGCCACGCCAGACCTTGTGGGTCACCGGGTCGATCCGGAGGTCGGCAAAGCGGAGTTCTGCACCGCGGTCCATTTCGCTGCGACGGAGCAGTGCCCTGACCCTGGCGAGCAGTTCGGCAAAGGCGAACGGCTTGGTCAGGTAGTCGTCGGATCCGGAGTCGAGCCCGGCAACGATATCCTCGACCGTATCTTTCGCCGTGAGCATCAAAACCGGTGTTGTCCGCTTATTGGCGCGAAGCTCCCTGAGGACGCTGAGTCCGTCCTGCTTGGGAAGCATCCAATCGAGGATGAGAGCATCATACTGGCCCGCAAGGGCAAGCTTGAGGCCTTCATCGCCGTCGTATGCCGTGTCCACTTCGTATTTCTCTTCCTCGAGTCCACGCTTGATAAAGCTCGATACCTTTTTTTCGTCTTCGACTACAAGAATTTTCATGTCAGCACCCCTTCCATTAGATACTCAAAATAACTGCATCCTGTCGACGACAGGGAGGTGGATCAGACCGCAAACCCGATGTTCAGTTTGCGCAGTATCTCTGCAGCAGACTCCTCGACCGACTTGTTGGTCACATCGATCACCTGCCACTGAGGATTCCGCCTGAAAATCCTGCGGCACCACTCCAGTTCTTCCTCTATCTCCTCAAAATCTGCATAGCTTGCCCGCGGGTTCTGCCGCAGATTGCGCAGGCGGGCCGAGCGGAGTTCCACCAGCCGTTTGGCGTCGATCAGCAACCCGACGACCCTTTTCTGATCGATCTCGAACAGTTCCGGCGGCGGGTCGATCCCTTTGACCAAGGGAACGTTCGCTATCTTATAACCCTTATGGGCCAGGTAGATCGACAGCGGGGTCTTGGAGGTACGGGAAACACCCACCAGGACCATGTCTGCACGGTAGAGATGCCGAAGTTCCTGGCCATCGTCCTGCTTGACGGTAAAATTCACTGCCTCAACCCGCTTGAAATACTCCGTGTCGACCTGGTGCAGCAGTCCCGGCTCCTCGCGAGGGGCAAGGCCGAGCAGGTCGGAGAGTTTGTAAAGCAGAGGGCTGATCAGGTCAATGGCATCGAGCCCATGATCCTCGACGGCATTCCGCAGGTACTGGGCCAGATGGGGATTGACCAGCGTGTAGATAATCAGGCCCGGCTGATGTATCGGGACGTTCAGGGCCTCATCGATATCTGCACGGGTTCTGAGACCGCTCAAACGGTGGAACTTTACCCCCACGCTCTTGAACTGAGACAGGGCCGCCCGGACCACCCGTTCCACGGTCTCGCCCGTTGCATCCGACAACAGGTACAGGTGGGTGCTGACACCCTCTTTTTCAGGATCACTTATAAGCATGTCTCATTAACAATAGCATTCATTGTGCATGCGGCAACTCATTTGTCAAGATTTGTTGAACGCAGCAACGATCAATGCCCGTAGTTGCGGCTGAAAAACCAGTTCTGCAGCGGTCATGGCCATGGCCTTGGCACCTTCCAGCACCGCCAGTTCGCCCTTGGGCGATACCGTAGCCCGGGCAAAGTCACTACTGTGAATATTGATCCCTTCGCCAATGGGCACATGAGGATGAATGGTCGGCACGATCTGCGAGACATTGCCGATATCCGACGAACCCCGGTTACGGTCGATGGGGACCGTGTCTTCCTCAAGCCCGAGAACCCGGAGCTGTTCGGCGTACAGCTCGGCAAAAGGCTCGATAATACGGAACGGCGCCATGATCCTGGGGTCGGCATGCACCTCCAGGCGACAGCCGGTGGCAATGGCAGCCCCTTCAGCACAGGCAACCACCCGCTCCATGGCATGGTGGACCTCTCCCAGTTCATCAGCACGGACATAAAAGCTGCAGGCGGCACGGGCCGGAATGATATTGGGGGCAACCCCGCCGTCAGTGATGATCCCGTGAATCCGGACATCCTGCCTGCACTGCTGACGCAGGGCGTTGATGCCGTTAAAGGTCTGGATGACGCCGTCAAGAGCGTTGATCCCCTCTTCGGGATAGGCAGCGGCATGGGCTGGTTTGCCGTGGAAGACAAACCTGACCCGGGCCAGCCCCAGATACCCCTTGGTCACGTAACGACGCGACGAGGGATGAACCATCATGGCAAAGTCCACATCGTCAAAGAAACCTGCCTTGATCAGCTCGATCTTGCCGATCCCCTGCTCCTCGGCCGGCGTGCCGAGTACAACGATGCGGGCAACTTCCTCGGGGATGCTGCTGCAGAGGGCAACAGCCGCGCCCATTGCTGCGGCAGCAATGATATTGTGGCCACAGGCATGCCCCAGCTCGGGAAGTGCGTCCATCTCCGCTAGTATCGCTATGGTCGGCCCGGCAGTGCCGCGACGGGCACAAAAGGCGGTCGACAAGCCGGCAACACCGGTCTGTACGCTAAACCCTTCCCGCCCCAACAGGTCGGCGAGCAGTTGCGATGCCCGGTGCTCTTCCAGACCGATCTCCGGATGCGCGAAGAGTTCCGCGGCAATGGCGATGAATTCAGAACGCCGCTGCTCGACAACGGCACAGATGGTATCCTTGACGCTTTCTGCTCTCACCATAACCCCAAGCGCAAAAAGATATTTTAATGAAAAGTACACGGAGCTTCCGGCTTTGTCAAGGTTTTTCATTGTCAATACCGTTTCGTTCTGGTAGGTTAGCCCAGCCGGTGACCCCGGCGCGAGGAGGATACTCATGTCAGCAGCATGGGCCGAAGTGGCCTGCCGGGTTCCCGATGCCCTGATCGACCAAGTGACCGATTTTCTGGTGGAACTCACCGGCACCGGTGTTTGCATCGACAATCAGATACTGGACACCTTCTCGCTCGACACGGTAACGGAATCTTCCGTGAAAACGGTTAAGGCGTATCTGGCAACCGGCATCGACCTGGAGCGTCAGCTTGCCGAAATCACCGTCTACCTCAACTCACTTGCCAGCGCCCAATCCGATTTTGTCCCGTCCCCCCCTGCAGTGACGATCATCAATCAGGAAGACTGGGCAAACAACTGGAAAGAACACTTCCACACCAGCCGCATCGGTCAACACCTTATCATCAAGCCATCGTGGGAGTCCTTCACTGCCGAATCGTCCGACATTGTCATCGAACTCGATCCGGGCATGGCCTTCGGCACGGGCACCCATGCGACCACCCGCCTCTGCCTGGAGGCACTGGAGCGGATATTCAATCGCACTCCCCCCCTTGATGCGCCTCTCCCCCAGACGCCGCCCACAGTCCTCGATGTCGGAACCGGGTCGGGAGTCCTCTCCATTGCTGCACGGAAACTCGGAGCAGGCCGACTGGTGGCCGTCGACATCGACCCAGAAGCGGTCGGGGTGGCACAGGAAAACCTGGCCCAGAATGGAGTGGCAGGGGACCTGGAAATCTCCACGACTCCGTTGTCCCAGATTACGGAAACGTTTGGCATTATTCTGGCCAACATCCTCGCCGAAGACCTGATCCGGCTCTGCCCCGACCTCTGCCCCCGGCTCGTGCCGGGAGGGCTGCTGATTCTGTCGGGAATCCTGACTGAACGTGAAGAAGCGGTAACAGCGGCCTATGCCGATTCCCCCCTGACCCAGGTGGAGGTCACGCGCCAGGACGAGTGGAGTTGCCTCGTTTACCGCCGGGAACAGTGACGTGCGACGTTTCCTGGTGAGCCCCGAGCTTCTCGCCAGCCAGTCATTCGCCATCGAAGGCGAGTTGTACCGCCATATGATCAAGGTTCTCCGCCTCAATGTCGGCGACAGGGTCAGGCTCTTTGATGGAAACGGACAAGAGGGAACCGCCGTCATCCTGGGGATCGGCCCCCGAGACCTGACTGTAACGCTGGAAAGCCCCCCGACGGCACATCTCACGCAGACCCTTGCCATTACCCTGATCCAGGGCCTCCCCAAAGGAGAAAAAGGCGACCTGATCGTCCAGAAAGCAACCGAGCTGGGCGTCAGTTCCATTGTTGCCTTTCCAGCCCAACGTTCCGTGGTGAAGATCGCTGCAGACCAGAGAGCCCAGCGCCAGGCCCGCTGGCAAAGAATTGCCGATGAAGCTGCCCGGCAATCCCGGCGCAGCTCGATTCCCTCGGTAGTGCTGGCGGAAAGCCTCCCTTCGGTGCTTGAGAGGTCAGTCGACACCATGAAACTCCTGCTCTGGGAAGGGGAACAACAGCACCATCTCAAGGAAGCGCTGTCCGCCCCTTTGGCACCGGCATCTATTGCCATCCTGGTCGGACCGGAAGGGGGAATCACCGACAGTGAGGCAGGATTGGCCGTCAGCCATGGTTTCACCGCTGTCTCGCTCGGCCCGCGCATCCTGCGCACCGAAACCGCGGGGTTGGCGATGCTCGCCATTCTTCAGTACCACTGGGGGGATATGGGGTAAAAACCGGCGCTCATCCTGCAATCGCTCTCTCAAATAAAGCTTTGTACTGATCTGCCGAAAAGAGAGATATCTGCCGGCAGGCGCTGGCCAGGATCTGGTTGCAGAGAGCCGTAAGGTTCAGACTAAAGGAGCGCGGTTATGAAATGTCCCAAGTGCGGATACAACAGCTTTGATTATCTCAATACCTGCAGAAAATGCGGTATCGACCTCGCAGGATTCAAAAATACCCTGGGACTGCGCCCCGTTATCCTGCCGCCAGCCGTCTCGGCGCAGCAGGCCACCGAGATCATCCCCGCAGGGGAGACACCGGCTCCGGTCGAAGCGGCTGAGACGGCCAGCTCGGAGATGTTCCACTGGGAGACGCCTGTGGACACGGAAGCGGCAATCCCGCAGCAACCCGAAACCTCTCCGTTTGCATTTGACCTTGACGAGTCGCCGCCCCCCCCTGCTGCCCCGGTAGAACCCTTTGCCTTCATCGACCAGTCATCAACCGACAGCCCCTCTGTACTTACGGAATCCACAGAGAGCCCAGCCGCCGTGACACTCAGTGACTTCTCATTCGATGAACAAGAGCCGACAGAGCCCGAACTACCGGCATCAACGACAGAGATCCCGGCCAGCAGCATTGACAGCTCTTTTGGCGAATTCGTCTTTGGCGAGGAACCGGCAGCACCGGCAGTGGAAACGGCTCCTGCTTCCCCACCGATCAGCGATGAGAGCCCTTTTGGAGAGTTCGCCTTTGGGGAAGAACCGGCCATCCCGGACGCAGAAGCGACTCCTGCCCCCCCGCCGGTCAGCGACGAGAGCCCTTTTGGGGAGTTCACCTTTGGCGAGGAGCCGGCAGTACCGACCGCTGAAACGGCTCCTGCTACCACACCGGTCATCGACGAGAGTCCTTTTGGGGAGTTTGCCTTTGGCGAGGAACCGGCAACGCAGTCTGCCGAGACGGCTCCTTCAGCGCCATCCGCTGCCGAAATGAACCCCTTTGGCGAGTTTGCCTTTGACGAAGAGCCTGCATTAGCGACTGCCCAGACCGCCGCACCGGATTTCAGCCTAGAAACGTTTGGCGACCTGACCGAGGAACAGCTGCAGCAGGATGCGGGGACTGCGCCTGAGGAATTCGAACTGGAGAGTGTTCCGATAAGCGCCGGAGCAACTCCGGCAACAGGGGGACAGGAGAAAAAGACTACTCCCGGTGGGGCACAGTTTACCAAGGACGAGTTCGATGCCCTGTTCGGTGAGCTTGAAGCGTTGGAAAAAAAGAAATAGCGAAGAACCCTGACTCAGTCACCGCTGCCGAGAAGCTCTGCCAATTCTTCCCCAAAGGCAGCGTACTGCCAATTCTTGAGTCCGGATATCCTGGCCGCCCCTGTACCAGGGGTGGCCTTTTCACCCTCCACCAACGACTCCAGCAATGCGTTATTCGCCACCAACCCCGGCGACATGCCCAACTCGGATGCCTTCTTCTCACGCCAGAGCTTGAGACGCTTTAGCTGCGTTTCCTGGGTCTTGGTGCGCCTAATCCGCGCCATATGGGGATAGCCGGGAAGGCGAGAGGAATTCACCGCGACCCCCCGTGCAACCGCTGCCAGCAATCCCTGCCCGTACCGTTCCACCAGCCGCGACGAAAGGCCGCTTATCCCCTGCAGTTCAACCGCACTGGCCGGCTTGCGTTCCGCCAGTTCTCTCAGCGTCTCAGCTCCGAGAACCTTGAACAGCGGCACGTCGCGGCGCTGCGCCTCGACATCGCGGAACCTGAGCAGCTCCTCCAGGACGGCCAGCGTAGCAGGGCTCATCTTTGCCGCCCCCTTGAAGCGGAGAAAGAGCGGCTCGTCGCCGCGTTCGGCCATCCGGACCTGGGTCAGCAGCGCACACTCCTCCCTGACCCACTCCAATCGCCCTTTGTCTGCAAGTTCTGCCGAAAGCTGCCCATACAGCGGGATGAGCAGACTGGTATCCTTTACGGCGTAATCGAGCATCTCCGGAGACAGGGGCCGCCTCGTCCAGTCGGCCTGCTGGTACCGCTTGTCCAGTTCGGCCCCGTACCGCTTCTTCAGTACCGCGGCCAGGCCCACTTCAGGCTCGCCCAGAAACTGGCAGGCGATCATGGTGTCGAAGAGATTGGTCATGGTAATGCCGAAATCCCGGTGCAGCGAGCGCACGTCGTAGTCGGCACCGTGAAAAACCTTGCAGACTCCCGGATCGGCAAAGATCGGCTTGAGCAGCGACAGGTCAGGGCAGGCAAGCGGGTCCACGACATACGTCTGCCCCGGGCAGGCGATCTGCAGAAGGCAGACCTGCTCCCGATAGTGGTGCTGCGAATCCGCTTCCAGATCGCATGCCAGAAAAGGTTCTCCGGTCAGGCGCGTCACCGCCTTCTCCAGGGCGGCAGTGGTCGTTATCATCTCAAAAGTCATTGGTATTCTTTCCCGGCCGATGTGGGCGTATCGAGCGGTTGCCGCACAAACGCCAAGGACACACGGGGCGATACTGCTGCCCGTCCAGTGCGCCTTGGCGGCTCCATGCGGTCAGTCTCAACATTCCCGGATAATGTCATACAGGGTCGTCCGCTGGGCAGCCCTGAAACCTCCTCCATGGATGAGCGCCACCATCTCCGCCATGCTCATCCTGAACCGGCATCCGGCAGCGGCAACCACATTCTCCTCCAGCATGGTACCTCCCAAGTCATTGGCACCGAAAAACAGGGCCACCTGGGCCATCTTCGCCCCCTGGGTCACCCAACTCGCCTGGAGGTTGGGGATGTTGTCCAGGATGATCCGGGAGAGCGCCAGCACCTTCAGGTACTCGACTCCCGTGGCGGTCTTCCCACCCAATTCGGTGTTTCCCGGCTGGTAGGTCCAGGGGATGAAGGCGGTGAAGCTTCCCCCGCCGGCTTGCAGCTCCCGCACCCGGAAGATATGCTCCACGATATCCGCGGCAGTCTCCCTGCTCCCGAACATCATGGTCGCCGTGGTCGGCATGCCGAGCAGGGCAGCCTCCCGCATCACCGCAGCCCATCCCTCCCAGCCGATCTTCTTGGGCGAGATCTCCTGGCGGACCCTGTCCACCAGGATCTCGGCACCGCCGCCGGGGACCGAATCGAGACCGGCCTCCTTCAGCCGCTGCAGCGTCTCCCGGATGCCGAGATGCGATACGCGAGCGATCTGGGTGATCTCCGCCGGCGACAGGGAATGGTTCTGCACCGTCGGGAAGCGGCGCTTGATCTCCCGAAACAGCCGCTCGAACCAGTCGATGCCGAGCTGCGGATGGAGCCCCCCCTGCATCAGGAGCTGCGTCCCCCCCTGGGCAACCAACTCGGCGATCTTTTCGTAGATGACCGCTTCTGCCAGGACAAAGGCATCGCTGGAACCTTCATCCCGGTAGAAGGCGCAGAACGAGCATTTGGACTCACAGATGTTGGTGTAGTTGACATTCCGGTCCACCACGAAAGTAACCAGTCTGTCCGGGTGGAGCCGGCGCCGGATCGCATCGGCCAGTCTGCCGACCTGCAGAAGATCCGCCTCGGTGAGCAGCCAGAGCGCTTCGGCCCGGGTCAGCGGCAGACCTGCAGCAAGATGTTCCGTGATCGCGGCCAGCATCAGCAGGTCCTCAGTTCATTGTACAGGGTATCCCGCTCCACCGGCACCCGGCCGGCTGCGCGGATCATCCGGACGATATCGTCCCTGGTCATGGTCTGGGGAGTGCTGGCGCCGGCCTCGTGACCGATCTTCTCCTCCACCACGGTGCCGTCCAGGTCGTTGACCCCGAAACAGAGGGCGGTCTGGGCGATCTTCTCGCCGAGCATGACCCAGTAGGCCTTGATATTCTGGAAGTTGTCCAGGTAGAGCCGGCTGACCGCCAGGGTCTTCAGGTCGTCCACGCCGCCGCTGGCAGGGTTCTTCAGGTGGCCGAGCGGATTGTTCTCGGACTGGAAGGCAAGCGGGATGAAGACCTGGAACCCGCCGGTCTGATCCTGCAGCTCCCGCAGGCGCGCCATGTGGTCGATCCTGTCGGCAAGGCTTTCTATGTGGCCATAGAGCATGGTGGCATTCGACTTGAGCCCGGCCCGGTGCACCGCAGCCATCACCTCCAGCCAACGCTCGCCGCTGATCTTCTCCGGACAGAGCCGGTCGCGCACCTCCTTGCGCAGGATCTCGGCTCCCCCTCCCGGCAGCGATCCCAGGCCGGCAGCCTTCAGGTCCTGCAGCACCCCGGCCACATCCTGACTGGAGAGCTTAGCCAGGTAGTCTATCTCCACCGCGGTAAACGCCTTGATGTGCAGGTTCGGGGAGACGTCGCGCACCGTCCGCAGCATCGCCAGGTAGAATTCATAGGGGAGCTCGGGGTGGAGCCCCCCCACGATATGGATCTCCGTGGCTCCCTGGGCGAGCGCCTCCTCGGCCCGGCGCCGGATCTCCTCCAGGTCGTAGCAGTACGCGCCTTCCTGGTCGTCGGTCCGGGAAAACGCGCAGAACTTGCAGCGGTTGACGCAGATATTGGTGTGGTTGATATGCCGGTTGACGTTGAAAAAGACCCGTTTCCCGTTCTTCCGCTCGTTGACCAGGGCCGCCAGCTCTCCCACGGCCAGCAGATCGGGCTCGGCAAAGAGAAAGAGTGCCTCCTGGTCGGTGAGCCGTTCTCCGGAGCCGATCTTTCCGGCAATTGAGTTCAGTGTGATCATGCGTCGGCCCACCGGCGCGAGAGCTGATGGGCAATGCCCAGGCCATCCAGAACCTTGCCCGCCACAAAATCGATCAGATCATCCACGTTCTGCGCCCCTCCATAGAAACCGGGCATGGCCGGCACGATGCGAACCCCCATCCGGGCCAGTTTCAGCATGTTCTCCAGGTGGATCACGGAGAGCGGCGTCTCGCGCGGAACCAGGACCAGGGGACGGGCCTCCTTGAGCATGACATCGGCGGCCCGTTCCAGGAGCGTCCCCGAGATGCCGGCGGCAATCCGCGCCAGGCTCCCCATGGAGCAGGGGGCGACAATCATGGCATCCGGGGCTGAAGAACCACTGGCAAGGGGGGAATAGAAATCATCATCAGCGTAATAGCTGAGTTGCCCCTTTGCAACCGAAAAATGCCGCGACATCTCCTCGGTTACCCGTGCCGCATCGCCATGCCAGTCCAGCCCGCATTCCTCCCGGAGCACAATAAAGCCGGGGCGGCTGACGAGGATACTGAGCCGACACCCCGCACGCACCAGTTCCTCGATGATGCGGAGGCCGTAAACGGCACCGGAGGCGCCGGTAATGGCCAGGCCGATATGCCGCTCGCTCATGCTGCCCCCTTCCCCAAAAGGACTTCGGCCAGTGTCGCCAGGAAGATGATGATGCTGATGTAGCCGTTGGTGGTGAAAAAGGCGAGATCGAGCCTGGACAAGTCACCCGTGCGCAATAGCCAGTGCTCATAGCAGAGGAGAAGGGTCGCTGCGAACACCCCACCCAGGAAAAAGCCTCCCAGCGGGAGAAGCGCATGGACGGCCACCAGCAGCCCGACCATGATCAGGGAAAAGAGCCGTGCCAGCCAGAGGGAACCGCTCACCCCCAGCTTCACCGGGATTGAATGCAGCCCGGCAGCCCGGTCGAACTCCAGGTCCTGCAGGGCGTAAAGGATATCGAACCCCGCGACCCAGAAGAGCACCGCCAGCCCCAGCAGGATGACCGGAAGCTCAATAGTGCCGCGCACCGCGATCCAGGCACCCACCGGTGCCGCACCGAGACAGAGACCGAGTACCAGATGGGCAAAGGAGGTGAAACGCTTGCAATATGAATAGAGCACCAGGAAAAAGAGTGCGACCGGTGCCAGAGCCAGGCAGAGCGGATTGAGACGCGACGCTGCATAGAGCAGCAGCAGCACCGAAAGGACGATAAAGGCGATGACGGTCCCCTTGCCGAGCAGCCCGGCAGGGATTGCCCTGTTGGCCGTCCTCGGATTCCGTGCGTCGATCTCCGCGTCTATCACACGATTCAGCCCCATGGCCGCGGTTCTCGCGCCAACCATGGCCATCACGATCCAGAATATCTGTCCCCACGAAGGGATCCCCCTGGCTGCCAGCAGCGCGCCGGTCAGCGCAAACGGCAGGGCGAAGATGGTGTGGGAGAATTTGATCATCTCCAGGAAGGTCTTCAGCCGTCCGTAGAGGCCGCTGTTCGTTTCAAGTGCCATCATCGAAGCCATACTCCCGCCATCGTTTTCCCACCAACGCCTCGACGCCGTCGTCCGGGCGAAGCGGCGTCCGGGTATCGGTATCCTTCCGAGTGGCATCGACGAAAAGCCGCTCTCCGTCTACCCGCAGGTCCCGTTCCCATGCCACGTTGTTCATGATCCGCCAATACACGCCGGCGATGTCAGCCGGCGACTGTTCCGCATCCACAAGCACCAGCAGTCGCGACCGCCCGAGCCATGGCGTTTCGCCCAGCCGGGCCAGCAACTCCCCTCCTCCACCGACGGCATTGCGTACCGCAACAATGGTTCCGCCGTGAAAGATACCGGCATGCGGTTGATACATATCGCACACCTGCGGCACGTCGATCTGCAGCAGGGAGAGGATGAGCCTTTCGGCCGCAGCGGCAAGCCAGCAGTCCTCCATGGGAGGCGGCCCCACCACCGTAGCCGGAAAGAGCATGTCGCGCCTTCGGCTGATCGAGGTCACCCGCACCAGCGGGGCATCCAAAGGCTCCGCATAATACCCGGTATGGTTGCCAAAGGCGCCGTCGCGCGCCGTTTCACCGGGGTGGATAACCCCCTCGATGACCAGCTCCGCGCCGGCAGGGACCTGCAGGCCGCTGGCCAGGCAAGGCGCCAGCTCCACCGGCTCTCCCCGCAGCAGGCCGGCAAAGCGAAACTCGTCGATCCCCTTCGGCAGCGGCAGGGTCGCGGCAAAGGTCACTGCCGGGTCGCCCCCCACGGCAATGGCCACCGGCATCGGCTCCCTGCCTGTCTGCCAGGCACGGGCATGGGCAGCAGCGCCGCTCGATTCGCCCCAATGGATCGCCAGCCGATCAGGGCCGAGCACCGCAACCCGGTACATGCCGCAGTTCGTTTCCCTGCCGGCCGGATCAGCGGTGATCACCAGCGGCAGCGTGATAAAGCGGCCGGCATGGTCAGGAGCACCATCCAGGGGCCAGCTCTTCAGAACGGGAAAACGGGACAGGTCGGGCGGATCTTCCCGCACCTCCCGGCATGGCGCAGCGGAAACAAGCTGCGGCGTCGCCCGCTGCCAGAGATTGCTCGCAGCAAGAGCCGTCAGCCGCTCAAGCGCGCTGCTGCCCGGCTCCCGGTCAAGTATCCCGCGCAGCCAGGAGGTCAGTTCCTCCAGGCGCTCCACCCCGAGCGCCGCAGCCATGCGTTTTTTCGAACCGAACAGATTGGTGACGACCGGGAACGCGCTCCTCAGTGCCTGCTGAAAGAGCAGGGCAGGCCCTCCGGCCGGCAGCCGGCAGGCTCGGCAGGTAATGGCGGCGATCTCGTGCATGGGGTCGACCGTTACCGGCACCCGGTGCAGCTCCCCCAGCTCGTCCAGCCGGGAGAGGAAATCGCGCAGATCGCAAAACGCCATATCGCCTCGCTCTATCGCTCTTGATCAGGGATTTATGTGTATCACTTACGACTGTTGATGACAATAATTTTATACCCCGCAATGGCAGGGAATTTGTTGACAAATCAGCGGCAACCGGCTATAAGAAGGGTTCGTCGGGGCGTAGCGCAGCCTGGTAGCGCACCTGCTTCGGGAGCAGGGGGTCGGAAGTTCGAATCTTCTCGCCCCGACCATAAATTTAGGGGTTACGGCACACGCTGTAACCCCCTTTTCTTATCCCCGCATTTCTGTGACTCTTTTTACAACCTTTATGTAATCCCTAGAAGCTTCAACTTCATAGATCTGCTGTACGACATCATACATTTCGTGGGAAAAGATGGCAGCATTGGAACCTGTAATCAATTTGTTGCGGGCAATATCAATGGTGCTAAATTTGTAGCGCATTCCGTTATTGATTCAGAAGCCAAGGCTCTGATTTTGAATTATCTGATAAATTTAGTTGATACCGTTACAAACGATTATATGATTGTAATAACGTGAAACTCGATGCATGAAGAGATAATTTTCAATATTATTATAGTGATGGATGTCGATGATTCGTTGTTTGCCGCAGACAAGGAGATTGCCGATTTCCTATATAATAACTTGTGACGTCCGAATACCGTGCGCTGTAACTAGATATCACCGACTAGTGTTTTCCTTTGTATAGCAGGCACTTCTCTCTTTTCCATTCCACATCTTCGCTATTAGTTTACCCGCCTCAATCCTTTCGACGTAACTCTTTGAATGTATTTAAAATATTCCTGACCGGGCTATTGTCCTTGGCACCAATTAGCGGTATCTAACTAACCTGGAAGTTGGCTGCTCTCCCTGCCGGACGACGGTGGCCTGGACGGGCACGGCTGTCACAACCCCGGCGCCAGGGAGCCATCATACGTTTTGCCAGATCGATTCGAGAGGCTTCCGGAGTGATCGACACCGCCATCAACCAGCTTGCCGGTCTTCTGAATCAATATCTGAAGCGCACCTTCGAGCTGAGCGAAGATATTGTCGCCGTCTCCAACATCCTGGAACAGGACGGCAGCATTGTGCCGGGCATCAACAACAAGGTTGTCGTCTTTCTCGTCAACATCCAGAAGGATAACGAGGCATACCGCTCGAATCCGGCCCCGGCAGGGCCGATCAGCTCGATAACGAGTTATCCCCCCGTCTATCTGAATCTGTATGTGATGATTGCGGCAAATTTCGGCGGCAGCACCTACCCGGAAGCGTTGAAATTCATTTCCAACACCATCGGTTTCTTCCAGCGCCGGCCGGTGTTCGATCACCAGAACACCCCGGAACTGGATCGAAACATCGACAAGCTGGTGCTCGATATCGAGAGTCTGAACTTCAACGACCTGAGCAATCTCTGGAGTGTATTGAGCGGCAAGTACCTGCCGTCGGTTCTGTACAAAATCAGGATGGTTGCCATCGATACGGGCGATGTCAAAGGGTTGGTCTCATTGGTGCGGAAACCGCAATCCAAAGTCTTCTAGCTCTCCCACACTACAAATTCTAACCGTTGGTGAAGATGTCGATGTCGTCATTCCGGCAGTTATGCTCAATTTCAGTGACTCATACCTACTTTGCCGACGGGCGATGCCGCAGCCTGGTGTTCAACCCGACGCCCGGCACCGTGCATCTCATCAACAAGGCCGGCCTGGTGACGAAACACAGCGACAGCGGCGTGTACATCCTTCTGGAATCGGGCGGCATCGACACACTACGCCAGCGTATCGCCGATCCCGACGAACCGTCTGCGCTCGTCTTCAAGGTGTTTACCAGGGATCGGGATTTCCCGTACTACACGGAGCCTGGCACCTTCAACGAAGAGGCACTGCTCTACTTCGACAGCCGCAAAGGGGTGGCAACGGGCACGACCGGAGCCATCAGACTGCACTCCGGCGACTACGTCTCGGAACTCGATTTCGAGAAACTCGATGCGTCGCTGTTCAGAGACATTGTCGATAAGCGGGACCGGTTGGTCAGGCCCGCGTTCGTCGTGAGCATAGACCTCGCCATGGCGCTCGACGCGTTTGCCGACGCCTCCGTGCCGAACCGGTCCGGCGAATGTATCGTGGCGTTCAAGTCGCGCGAGACGTTCTGGCGCTACTACCTGCTGGGGGAGATGAAGAAAAGGGATGCATTCATCGTTGACCGGAATAACGGCTACGCATTCGACTACGTGGGGGAGGAGTCGCTGCCCGACGGCCGCACGGCCCTGACATTCATTTCGCAGCAGCGGATCCCGGTGAAAGAAAACAGTAACTGCTTTTTTCAACTCAAGGAGAAAGGTGCCAATGGAGGGAAGATGCTTATCAGGCGGTTGCCCGTTGCCACGCCCCATCAGTTCGGCAAGGAGCTGATACACGGTCAGGAAGCGGCAGTCTCCAATATCTATATCAACTGCTGATCATCATGAAAAGGAGGAATGTATGGGCCTGATGAAAACCCCTGGTGTGTATGTGGTGGAAAAGAGTGCGTTCCCGAGTTCGGTTGTGGAAGTGGCAACGGCTGTTCCGGCCTTCATCGGTTATACCGAGAAAGCCGACAACAAGGGCAAACCGCTCCTGAACAAGCCGTGGCGCATCACCTCGATGGCCGAGTATCAGAGCTATTTCGGGTATGCCCCGACCCCCCTGTTCGAGATCAAGGAAAAAGACGCGGCCTCGATCGAAGATGCAACCTTTTCCCAGGGGGGGAAAGATTACATCCTGAGCCAGGAAGCCGGGAAGTTCTTCCTCTATTACAGCATGCTGCTCTTCTTCCAGAACGGCGGCGGACCCTGTTACGTGGTCTCCATCGGCGACTACACCAAGGATATCGAACCGGACAAGCTCTCCGGCGGCATCGAGCTGCTGCTCAAGGAGCAGGAGCCGACCATGGTCGTGATTCCCGATGCCATGCTGCTCAAGAGCCAGGACGACTGCATCGCGGTGCAGCAGGCGGCACTGGCCCACTGCGGCGGCAAGATGAAAAACCGGATCGCCGTTCTCGATATCTATGACGGCTACAAAGATCGCAAGGACCCGGAAGGGGACGTGATCGAAAACTTCCGCGGCGCGCTCGGCATCAATTACCTCGACTATGCCACGGCCTATTACCCCTGGCTCAATACCGCCATCGTGCAGGACAAGGACTTGAGCTACGAGAACTTCACCAACAAGGAGATGCTGCAGACCATCCTGAAAACCGAACTGGGCATTGCGGATGCACCGCCAATCATCGACCCCGCCGACCCGCCGGCAATCAAGGCCCAGAAAGGGAAGCTCATCAAGCAGGCCGAGGCCATCACCTCCATTTCCAGCGATTGGGCGGATCTGGCGCCTGCCGAAGTGCCGGGTCACAAGGCGCTGCTCAACAAGAGCCTGGCCGCCATGAGCCCGCTCTTCAACACCATCGTTTTGGACATGAAACGGAAGCTGAACCTGCTCCCCCCCAGCGGGGCAATGGCCGGCATCTACACCATGGTGGACAACTCGAAAGGGGTCTGGCGCGCACCTGCCAATGTCAGCCTCAGTTCGGTCGTCTCCCCGGCAATAACCATCTCCCACGACGAGCAGGAAGACCTGAACGTCACCACGCAGGGAAAGTCGATCAACGCCATCCGTTCGTTCATCGGCGAAGGGACCCTGGTCTGGGGGGCGCGCACCCTGGACGGCAACAGCCTCGACTGGAAGTACCTCAACGTCCGGCGCACCATGATCATGCTGGAAGAATCGATCAAGCTCGCCAGCAAGGCCTATGTGTTCGAGGGGAACGTCGCCACCACCTGGGTCACCATCAAGAGCATGATCTCCAACTTCCTCACCGGCATCTGGAAACGGGGCGGACTGGCGGGCACCAGCCCGGACGACGCCTTTGGCGTCTTTGTCGGCCTCAACGAGACCATGACCCCGGAAGACATCCTGGAAGGGATCATGCGGGTAACGGTGCTGGTGGCCCTGGTGCGGCCGGCCGAGTTCATCGAGATCACCTTCCAGCAACAGATGCAGAAGTCGTAATTTGCCGGCCGGCAGTCGCACGCTGTCTGCATTCGTGCCTGATGGCAGACCGGCCGTCGCGCGTCGCCGGAATGAGCGTATCAGGGCTCTTTCGTCGTAATTCCTGGCGAAATGGAGTGTCCGCAGCCGATGCTGTCTGAGCCCGAGAGGGCGAGTTCATCGGCTGCAACGGAATGAGCCTGGAATTACAGAAAGAGCACGTAGACACGAATGCAGGCGGCGGGCGGCGGCCGAACCAACATATTCGTTCAATCAATTTCGGAGGTGGGTAATGGCAGATGATGGAAAAACTCAAAGCACAACCGTATGGCCTTTGCCGAAATTCTATTTTCTGGTGAAGTGGGGGGATCAGCAGCTCTCGTTCCGCGAGGTGTCCGGGCTCAATATCGAGACGACCCCCATCGAATACCGGGCCGGCGACAGCAAGGAATTCTCGGTGGTGAAGATGCCCGGTCTCATCAAGTCCGGCAACGTCTCCATGAAAAAGGGGGTTTTCAAGTCGGACAACAAGTTCTGGGACTGGTTCAACCAGATCAAGCTGAACACCATCGAGCGGAAGGCGGTCACCATCAGCCTGCTTGACGAGGGTGGCAATCCGACCATGACCTGGACCCTGAAGAACGCATTCCCGATCAAGATCTCCGGCACCGATCTCAAGGCCGACGGCAACGAGGCGGCCATCGAGTCGATCGATATCGCCCATGAAGGGATCACGATTGCCAATAAATAAGCGTAGCACCACAACGGCCATGGGGGGCGTGTCCCTGTCCCCCGTGGCCCCGGTTTCGAGGATGGCGTGATGAACGATGCCACGGTGCAGCCAACTGCCTTCTATTTCCGTGTCCTCTTCGATGGCGACACGGCCAGCGACACCTCGTTCATGGAGGTGCGGGGGATCGGCACCGAGCTCTCCACCGAGACCTACTCGGAGCTGAACGAAAACAGGTTCGAGTACAAACTCCCCACCAAGGCCAAGAACAACCACCTGGTCCTGAAGCGCGGCATCGCCAAGAACAGTTCGCCGCTGGTCAAATGGTGCCAGAAGGTGCTGGAAGAGTACCAGATACCCATCGTCACCAAGACGATCCAGGTCAGTCTCCTGAATGCCAGTGCCCAACCGGTGCGGACCTGGGTATTCAACAATGCCTATCCGGTCAAGTGGAACGTGGGTGATTTCGAGTCGAAAAAGAACGAAATCGCCATCGAGACCATCGAGTTTGCTTACACCTACAGCCAGCGGTTTTTCTGACCATGACGATTGAAGTGAAACAACTGCTTGTCAAATCGACGGTGACCCAGCGGATCGGGAAGGAAGAACAACGTCCGGCCGGGGAGTGCGACACGGCACAGCTGAAGGCGGAGATCCTGGCGGAGTGCCGGGAGATGCTGGCCGAACTGCTCAAGCGGCAGAAGGAGAGGTAACCGTTGTCTGCGAATCAGCAAAAATCGATGCTGTCGATCACCCGGTGCATCGTGCAGAAAAACGGCCGGATCACGCTGGACGACAGCCTGAAATACGAACTGATGCTGAACCCGAAAAGCATGACCAAGGACAACCGGATCAGCTACAACCAAAACTCCCCCTTCGGGATTACCGGGATCAACCAGAAGTTCGAAGCCATCCAGCCGGAGAATATCAATTTTACGTTCGTGATCGACGGCACCGGCGTGGTGAAGCGGATCACCAGCGTTGCCGACGAGCTGAAAACGCTCTGCAAGGTAGTCTACAACTACGACGGCGACAAGCATGAGCCGAACCATGTCCGTATCGTCTGGGGCGAACTGAAGTTCAACGGCCGGATGACGGACATGGATGTCAAGTACACCCTGTTCCTGCCCAATGGCGACCCGCTCCGGGCCGAAGTCACCCTGGCGTTCAGCTCGTTCATGAGCAGCCAGGAAGAAAAGCTCAAGGCGAACCGGCAGTCGCCGGACCTGTCCCATGTCGTAGAGGTCAAGGCCGGCGACACCCTGCCGCTGCTCTGTTACCGGATCTACAACGACAGTTCCTACTACCCGGAGGTGGCACGGGTCAACAACATCGTCAATTTCCGTGACATCAAGCCCGGCACCAGGCTTCACTTCCCGCCGTTGAGGTAGTCCATGGCCGTTTCTCCCAGCGACAAGGGCAACGATGTTGTCCGGCTGACTCTCTTCAGTGACGGCACCCAGCTTGACGGCGCAGTGCCGGTCATCTCGGTGGCTATTGTCAAGGCGGTCAACAGGATACCCTCTGCCCGGATCGTCATCCTGGACGGCGATATGCCGGGGAAGGATTTCCCGGTCAGCAACACCGACAGCTTCAAGCCGGGAGCGAAAATCAAGATCAACGCCGGATACGGCAGCGAAGAGGAGACCATCTTCCAGGGGGTTGTGGTCAGACATGGCATCAAGATAAGCGGCAACAACTATTCCCGGCTCCTGGTCGAATGCAAGGACCAGGCGGTGAAGTTGACCATCGGCCGCAAGAACGGCAATTTCGTCGATTCCACCGACAGCGACATCATCGGCAAGCTGATCGGCAATGCCGGGCTCGCAAAGGACCTGGACGCCACGACGAAACAGCACAAGGAACTGGTGCAGTACTACTGCACTGACTGGGATTTCATCCTCTCCCGCGCCGAAGCCAATGGCCTGCTGGTCATCGCGGATGACGGGAAGGTCTCGGTAAAGGCGCCCGACACGTCTGCAACCCCGCCGCTGAAGGTGACCTACGGCGAGGACCTGATGGAGTTCCAGGCCGATCTCGATGCCGAGAGCCAGCTCACCTCGGTGAAGGGTGTCTCCTGGGACATGAAAACCCAGGCGGTGGTCGAGGCGGAGCAGGCCCCCCAGACCCTCAACGCCCAGGGCGACCTTGCCTCTGCGGCGCTGGCAGGGGTGGTGGGGCCGGCATCCTATCGCCTGCAGACCTCGGCCCCGGCCGACAAGGATGTGCTGACGGCGTGGGCCAAGGGGTGCCAGATCAAGTCCGGGCTCGCCAGGATTCGCGGACGGATGAAGTTCCAGGGGAGCGCCAAGGCCAAGGCAGGTTCGCTGATCGAACTGGCCGGCGTTGGCAACCGGTTCAACGGCACGGTGTTCGTCACCGCGGTCAACCATGAGATTGCCGGCGGCAACTGGCTGACCGAGGTGGAATTCGGCCTCTCGCCCGACTGGTTCGCCGAACAGAGGGATATCGTCGCCCCCCCGGCAGCCGGCCTGCTGCCGGGGGTCGAGGGGTTGCTCGTCGGGGTTGTCACCAAACTGGACGGAGACCCGGAGGGGGAAAACAAGATCCAGGTGAAGGTGCCGGTGCTCCAGGCCGAGACAGAAGGGGTCTGGGCCAGGCTTGCTCAGTTCTATGCCTCCGACGGCATCGGTGCGTTTTTCGTCCCGGAGATCGGGGATGAGGTGATACTGGGGTATTTCAACAACGACCCGTCCCATCCGGTGATACTCGGCAGTCTCTACAGCAGCAAGCGAAAACCGCCCTATGCCCTGGCCGCAGAAAACAACACGAAGGCCATCGTGACCAGAAGCAAGATGAAGATGGAATTCGAGGAGAAAGACAAGGTCATCACCATCTCCACGCCGGGAAACAACAAGATCGTCATCAGCGACAAGGACAAGTCGATCCTCATCCAGGACCAGAACAGCAACAAGGTGGAACTGAAGCCGGACGGGATCGTCCTGGACAGCCCCAAGGACATCACCATCACTGCCAAAGGGAAGATTACCCTCGATGCCGTACAGAGCATCGGGATAACCGCCAAGCAGGACGTGAAAACGGCGGGGCTGAACATCAGCAGCGAAGCGCAGGTGGGGTTCACCGCCAAGGGAAACGCCACGGCAGAGCTCTCCGCGTCGGGCCAGACCACGGTGAAGGGCGCCATGGTCATGATCAATTAGTTCCCGTCCGGAAAGGGTGCTTTTCCGCCCTGGCGGTGTCAATCTGCGGGATTCCTTGTGCGGCGTAGCGCTGCTACGCCTCCGCGCAATCCCTTGATTTCCTTGCCAGGACGAAAAACCCCTCCTTTCCGGCCAGAGGCCAGCATTATTCGGATGGAAGACGGATAAATCAGGAGAAAAATCATGCCCCCGGCGGCACGACTCACCGACATGCACACCTGCCCGATGCAGACCCCGGCGTTCCCCTCCCCGATCCCCCATGTGGGGGGCCCGGTCTCCGGCCCCGGCGCGCCGACGGTGCTGATCGGCAAACTGCCCGCAGCGGTGCTCGGCGACACCTGCGTCTGTGTCGGCCCGCCCGACACCATCGCCATGGGATCGGCAACCGTCATGATCTGCGGCAAGCCGGCCGCCAGGATGGGGGACGTTACAGCCCACGGCGGCAGCATCGTTGTCGGTTTCCCGACGGTCATGATCGGCGGCTAGGGGGTTTCATGAGCACTCAGGGGGGCAGTAACGGCTTTCTCGGCACCGGGTGGGGATTCCCCCCGGAGTTCGCCGCCATTGGCAAGGGTGTCAGAATGGTCTCCGAGGAGGACGATATCCGCGAGAGTCTCCGGATACTCCTCTCGACGACGCCGGGAGAGCGAATCATGTATCCCGAGTACGGCTGCGGCCTCAAGTCCCTGGCTTTTGCCGGCATCACGTCGAGCGTCATAACCGGGATCAAGGATATGATCGAGAGCGCCGTGCTCTTTTTCGAGCCGCGCATAACACTGGAGACGGTTCTGGTCGATACCGGCGAACTGTACGACGGGGTGGTGAAAATCACCCTCGACTACACCGTCAGAACCACCAACAGCAGAAGCAACATGGTCTATCCGTTCTATCTCCGGGAAGGGACAAACATCGGGGGTTGAGCAGTATGACACCCATGGAAACCTTGCATGCCCTATAGCGACTGGTTGAAGATAACGGACGGCACCGAACAGGGGGAGCGCTTCCCGGCGGCGCTGGAGGCCGGCTATTTCAAGGCGGACGAACTCTCGTTTGCCAATCTGCTTGCCATGGGCGCCATGCTGGCCGCCAGGCTCAACTTCTATAACCTGCAGCATGAACAAGAAGGGCATTGGGGCGAGCTGTTCAGCGACGATACGGCCATTATGGCAGTGATCCTGAGCATGGACCTCAGGCGACAGGAGGCGGAATTCCTGCGCCACCACGCCATGAGCCGCGACAACCTGGCGTTGGCCAGGCACCTGATCCGGTTTGCCGCGATGGTGGATTTCTGGTTCCGCAGGCTTTCCGCCGTCGAGACGGCAGCGGCCCAAGCACTGAGCTGGCAGATTGCCGCGGTCGTCGAGAACAAGCTGGCTGCAGAACTGCATACCCTCGGTGCCTGCTGCCGCCTGCTGCAGCAGGGGGGCGCGGAAAAGGACGATCCCCTGCTCGCCCGGTTTCACCCGATCTGGCAGATCGGCTTGGAAGAAGGGCGCCTTTCGTTCCCCCGGTCAGCCATGGATGGACCCGAAGGCGAAGCGCAGGTCAAGAAACGGCTGCACGCGGCCTTTTATGCCCTGCTCAACGCGGTCTCGTTCCTGAAAAAACAGGCCGACAGGGCCATCGGCGAGACAATTCCCAGCAAGACGCACAGCCCGGCACTGGGGCTCTTCATGGCGTTTCTGACCCTGTACCGGAAAGCCCAGGACAAGATCAACGGTTTCCAGGAACGGCATCTCGATTTCTATTACCGTGACCTGCTCCACCTTGCGCCCCGCCCCCCCGAGGTCGACACCACCTACCTGCTGTTCGACGCCGCCCCCGGCACGGACGATATCCTGATCCCTGCCGGGACCGAATTCCCGGCTGGCCGGGACGATGCCGGCCAGGAGATCCTCTTTCGGGCGGACAACAACCTCCTGGTGACCGATCTGCGGGTGCAGGCGCTGCGCACGCTCTATTTCCGGCGGGACCGCTCCATCTCCCCCGAACGCGAACTCGGCTACGTCACCAGGGTCCATGCCCACGAGATACCGGTGGCCGGTACCGGAGG